>NZ_LWRV01000036.1 GCF_009372215.1 Acinetobacter portensis
TTTTTCAGTTTTCTTTGCTTTAGATGGCATGAGGCATCCAAAACCCAATTTTTTTATCCCTAAATACCCCTTATCAACGATAAAAAAGGGCTTAAATTTTAATTTCCTCATACTTTTTTTAAATATTTTAAAATCATGCATGCTTCCATGACTTCCACATACACTCAGTATTTCACCTGTTGTATAGTGCATAGATAGCTGAAATTTAAAGGTATGTCGCTTTTTTTTACCGCTATACCATTTCTTCTGTTTTTTTTGGACGTTGAACTAATATTTCAGTTGCATCAATCACAACAACTTCCCAATCCACTTCATCTCGATTAGGAAGTTGTTTTGGCAAGTTAAATTTTCCAGAACCGATTAAGGTATCTTCAATAACACGTGTGATACGAATTGCACTCGTTTCAGATACACCGTAACTCATACCAAGATGGAAAAATGTTCGATATTCTCTCCAATATTCTATACATAAGAGCAAACGATCTTCCAACGGTAATTTATGCGGTCGTCCTTTACCAATATGACGAGGTAAATGCTTATTTAGCTCGGCCAACATGAGGTTAAATGTAGCCCAACTAACACCGGTAAGCCTACGAAACTTAACGTCTGATAATTTTTGAATATCTTTGAATTTCATCCAAGGATTATCCCTTGAATTAAATAATTTTGCTGATTAATTTAAGATCAAATAAATTGTACGTTTTTTGATTTATGACGGAAGTCTA
>NZ_LWRV01000037.1 GCF_009372215.1 Acinetobacter portensis
ATACTTTTTGAAACACCACCACCTTTTTTCTGCATGAACCGTACCAGGTTTGTCGGAGACTTTTTTATTTAAGTTAGGCCACCTGACCTAACTTAAATCTCACTCGATGGCTGGGGGGCTCCAGAATTTTGGTGGCTATTCAGTACATCATTACCTACATTCCAACTAGCCCAGGTTATAATAATAGCCACTCAAAATACGATTGATCTATTATGAACACCTCCAATGCCCCTTTACACGGCAAAAAACTTGCTGACATTTTGGATGAATTATTGGATTACTACGGTGGCTTTGAAGGCTTGAGCCGCAAAATTGAAATTAGATGTTTTTGTATAGACCCAAGTATTAAATCATCATTACGATTCTTGCGTACCACACCATGGGCACGTGAAAAAGTAGAAAGCTTATATTTGTACGTCTTACGCCAAAAGGCCAAACAGAAACCGTAGCCTCAGGCAACACCCCTCGCATCATAAAATTATACCAGTCAGTAAAATATCTTTAGATTAAGCACATGCATGTTGGTTATTATTGTTGATTATCACAATAAATTAGTGACCATAAATCAAAGTACCCCACCCCACCTTAAATTACGTCACACAAAATAAAAACTCTATATAACTGTTATATATAGAGTTTATTAATATGCCAATTATGTTATTTAGTGTATTTTATGTCGGTAACTCTTGCCAAGGTTGGGGTCATTTACTATCTTGGTTACTTTTATGAAAAAGGCATCATTGTTCCGCAAAACCATCAAAAAGCCTTTGAGTACTATATGCAAGCACATGAATACGCTGCAGCTCAAAACATCATTGCAAAGCTATATCAAAATGGACTTGGTGTAGCACAAGACAATACCAAAGCATTTGAGTGGTTTCTTAAATCAGCTAAAACAGACTACGTTGACTCACAACATGAATTAAGCAATATGTACCTTAAAGGCATTGCGGTCGCCAAAGACATTAATCAAGGCGTGTATTGGGCTGAACGAGCAGCCAATTTAGGTTATGACAAATCTCAATATGTTCTTGGGTCAATGTACGATAAAGGTGATGTTGTACCTAAAGATTATAAAAAGGCATTGGACTGGTACACTAAGGCGGCTAATCAAGGTAATGCTGAAGCCGCAAAAGCTCTTAAAAACAATGAAAAGTGAGTTAATTGCAAATAATTAACCCAGCTAGCAGTTTATGAAATAAAGAAAGGCAGTTAATCATCTGCCTTTTTTTATTCTTTTCAGCCTTGGTATAAACGCGAGTCCAAACCTATCGATCTAGGCCCACGTGAATATATAAAAAAAAGCCACCCGAAAGCAGCTCATTTGGTAATAAAGATAAATTAGAATTTCAAGCGTAGGTTTTGCTCAACGCGCTCAATCAGCACCTTTGGCACATTTGATTGTACGGCGAGAGATGTCCAACTTGAAACCGCCTCAATAACTTCTTCCAAGATCTGACGAATCCGCTGTTCACTAAAGATTGGACTTAACTTCTCGAATGACAGGAAATCAGCCATTTCAAAATTGTCACGTTTTCCGTTAAGAGTCATCCAATGTTGATCTACCCAAAAAGAGTTCGGCTTATAGCTATATGCCAAGTCATAAGCTGGTGCCAATTTCCATTGATTATCTACAAGCATGTAGCCAAAGTTCTTTGAGTGGTCATCGTGGTTACGAGATACCACGTTGAATACCATGCGTCTAAACAACTGTTCTGCCTCGGCTGCAGTCAAACGCAAATGACGGTTCACGTTAAATATTTCTTCGTAAGAGAAAGACCCCGGCTTTTTATAATCCACATGCGCCAATCCATTCAGGGATTGAATATGAATCTTCTCATTACCCACGCGATCAAAACGCTGCGTGATGAAATGTTGACGATCACCCTCTTGCAGCAACTTACATGGCATCATTTCAATACCGCATTTTACGGCCATTTGATGATAAACATACTCCATTGCGCCGTAGCCCATAGGATCACCAAAAGTTTCTTTATTGACGTTATGCTCACTCACACCATCAAACTTCATCAAGTAGTGCGTAAAGCCATCTGGAACATCTGTTTGACCTGAACGGACTTGGCTGTAATCCTCATTAAATGCAAGTACTGCTTTAGGGCGTGCGCCACCTGCACTTGTACCTACGGATAGAAGCGCAAGCATAGCATCCTTGTCTTCTGCACCATCATTCTTAAGATCAACCTCTAAAGATGAACGAGTATCCAATACATCTTGAGCTATTTTAATCAATTCAAGAATTTCGACTTGTTGAGATGCATTAAAGCCTGTCATGGCTTTTACAGGGTGATATTCCAGTGCACCCATACCACGCTTACCTGTATATTTCAGGCGTTCTAATGGGGTGATAGAGTCAGGAGATCGACCGTTACGTGCTGTCCACGCATTTAAAATTCGATTACCGAAGTCATCAGGCAGCGAGTCAGCAAATAAGCCTGCCAACCCCTTAAATGTCTCAGGGTTTAATGTTGGGAATGAATAAACACCCTCACCCAAAGGCATAAACAGCGGAGAAAGCTCGATACCACTGTCTAGAAATGTCTTAGAGTATTCAAAGGCACTTGGCTGCCCCTCTGTATACGCCATCACCCCAACATCCATACCAAGATATTCAACGCTAACTGTATCTCTCACCATCCCAAATCATCCTTATTCGCAGTTAATATTTTCTTGTTGTTCGAGTTAGCCTTATGTTCACCCGAAGCCTTTTTACGCTCTTTACCTTGCAACTTATGGAGTTGAATTGGCGATATTGGTTGGGGCGGTAAAAACAGATCTATCTGGTCCCTCATGTTTAGAGCATCCAAATATGCGATCAAATTTTCCAGTGTGACTTTCCCTTTCTCAGCATTAATAATTACACGTCTCTCTAAGCCGGATATCTCAGATATCTCAACTTGAGTTAAATCTTTATTAAGCCGAGCCTGCTTGATACGCTCACCAATTTCTAAAGCTTTTGCATGGCTTGAACTCGTAGATCTAAAGCCCATTGTTTAATACCATTTTTTGTACCTAACTAGCATATTTTAGCACATTAGTACCATTTTGTGTACTAAACGAATTTTGTATTTTAGGGTAATAAGTGTTATTTTAAATGATAAATATCGCATTGATGTACTTACATGAAACCGCACGATTCAAATCATAACGACACCCAAAATAGTACACCTGCAAACAAGGAATAATTGAGCTGCATAGCGAAGATATTGAAGTGTTGCGCTTACTTGTTGAAAGCTTTGTCACGATCCGTCATCTAGCTGGTCCAGCCTTCAGAACGCTTACCGATAAGCAAAAATTAGATTTAATTTCAAACATTGCAGATGCGAGTCACAACCTACCCAACGTCTTATCAAAAGGTGGTCATCAATCTTGCCTTAATTTTCTTATGGCAGATGCAACCCACCTTCGTACTCAGCTGTTAAAACTACGTGACCTCAACCAATAGGTCACTCCCATAAACAAAAAAGGTTCATAAGAGATGGAAGTAGCTGAAAAATTAGTTTGCCCTAAATGTCAGGGGCAACTAGCCATTTGGTTTGAGATGGCGACCGAGTATTCAAGAAAAATCCACCCCAAGACTGGTGAAATTAAAACTCGTATAAGCAAATCAGAACCCGAACGAACGGAACGCCAAGGTATTAAATGCACTGAATGTGAATGGCTTGAATCATCTGACGACTTTAGCGAAGAAGCAGCTGAAATTATTGATAAGGTTAAAATTGATCTTGATGACCCTTCTCACTAGAATCCGCATAAAAATTCACGGCGCATAGAATAGAATCCTCTTTAATGCGCAATTTTTACTACACATCATTTAGTACAGTATTTGGTACAATACGCATGTATTTAATTTGTTATGTACACTTTATTGTACTAAACAACATTGCTTAAAGTTGCGGTTTTAGCTCATTTTCTTGCGCTAAATTGACAGATTTCTCGCGCCATTATTGTTGCCAATTTAATCAACAAGCATCGTATATACGATAGCAAAGCCCTTTATCAGCCTGCATTGATGTATCACCAGGCCATTGACATACTCCCACCACCAAGCTAAGAGCTATGGTGGGGGAATCTTTGCGACCCATGCAATCTTAGAGATTGCACCTTTCGATACCGCACTGCGCTGACAGTATGGCGGTACAGGAACTCTTTATACAGTACTATGTCCTAGTGCATCAGCTAAAGCGAAATTGCGTATATTCAAGCTTGCATTCAAATCACGATCATGCACTGTTTCACAGTCAGGACATTGCCATTCTCTTATGCTTAGTGGCAATTTTGTCATAGTATAACCACAACATGAACATGCTTTAGAACTTGGAACGAATCTTCCAATTTGTAGCACATTCTTACCGAACCATTTTGCCTTGTATTGCAATATCGTAAGAAATTGACCCCAAGCCACATCCGAAATGGACTTGGCTAATTTTCGATTTCTTACCATGTTTTTTATCCCTAAATCTTCTACAGCATACGTGGTCGCTTGGTTTTCACAGATCAAGTAATGCGTGAGTTTGTGATGTAGGTCTAAGCGTTGCAGGCGCACTTTTTCATGGATGAATGCAACACTTAATTTTTGACGTTGATAATTCTTTGATTCTTTCTTCTTTCGAGCAAATATCTTCTGCTGTATGGATAGTCGGTTTTGAGCCTGTCGCAAGTATTTTGGATTTTCAACCTTATTACCATCGGATTGAATGAGCATGTGATTCAAACCCATATCAATTCCGATGGTTTGATCAGCTTGAATTGTTGTTGATGCAACAAGTTCTAACTCTGACTCGACCAAAATCGAAGCATAATACTTACCTGTCGCTGTTTTGCTAATGGTGACAGTTTTGATTTTCCCATTAAATACCCGACTAAATACAGTTTTTATCCCTTTAATTTTAGGTAGATGAAGTAATCCGTTCTCAAAGCTCACTGTTGCGTGCTGAGGGCATTGATAAGACCGTTGCGGTATTTTCTTGGATTTGAACCGTGGGTAGCCGACAAGATGACTTAATGGGCGTTTTTCATCAGGATTTGGTTTATATCCTTTGATCTTTCTGAATTCAACCTTGCCTTTCTTTAATCGCTGAAAAAAGTTGTTGTAAGCAGTGTGTAGGTGAAGTAACCCACTAAGAAGTGATTGACTATTCACCTCGTTCAACCATTCGAATTCAGGTTGTTTTTTCATGGCAACTAATTGGTCTTGAATATCCTTTTTTGATAATAATTTTTGAGTTTCAGAATGAGCTTTAGTTTGAAGTGCTAAAGCCCAATTGAAAATAAAGCGAGTGCATCCGAAGTGCTTTTCAAATTGCACTTTCTGCTCAGAAGTAGGATAGATGCGATATTTATACGCTTTCAAAAAAGGTTGTTTCATGGTTATAATTTAGCAAATTAATTGCTTAGTGTAAATGTAATGAAGTCACATTATCACTGTGTTTATAAACTTACATATCATTTAGTGTTGGTAACAAAATATCGCAAGAAATGCCTTTCAAATGAGATGATCAATCGGCTTGAAGAAATTGTAAAAAAGAACTGTGCTGATTGGGAGATTGACTTGATTGAGTTCAATGGTGAAGCTGATCATATTCACTTATTGTTAGATATGCACCCGAATATCATGCCAAGTAAATTCATCAATAATCTAAAAACTGTATCAAGCAGACTGATACGCAAGGAGTTCGGTGAAGAACTAAAACCTTATTATTGGAAACCTGTGCTTTGGACGAGGGCATACTGTCTACTTACAACAGGTGGAGCGACAATTGATGTAATTCGAGAATACATCCAAAACCAAGAAAGACCCGACTGAAAAGGCGTGCTATCCATCTCCATCTAAATCACAGATTATAGATGGAGAATTCCGCACATTTAGTTAAACAAAAAATCAATGTTTAGGGATTAATTTAATGCCACGCGATTATTAAAATTCAGTAATTTTGAGTATTCAGCTTCTTCAATATCATCTTGATCGGTTATTGGATAAAACTCACTTTCAGCAGTACGGCAGATAACTAAACTAATAAAACTATATGCAGCCAAAGTGTAATCAAATGTCTTCAACCTAACCCTATCTATTGTTTTACCCTGTAGTCCTGCAAAATTTTTATAATTAGCCAATTTTTTATCTACAACATAAGAATGTTTGATCACATTGTTTAAAACCCGAAGCTCATCAATCAGCTGGTATGAAAGTGCATTAGACACATTTAATCCACGATCACGTAAGTAGTTCTCAATCTCATGCCATTTGTGCGATAAACGCCTACCCGGATAATACAAACCTAAACAGCGATTAGTGAATTGCTCAATTGTGGCCCACAAATTAATCACTAAACTCTCATCAGCCAATGAACCCACACGGCGATTTTGCTCTTTGTGATTAAAGTTTGGCGATACCATTCTAAACCCAGATACCATCTCTAGATCATCCTCAATATCATCAAACAAGTTACCGCAATCTGAATTAAATTGTTCAAATACAGAGTCAACAACTTCACCATTATTTTTATGCGCGGACATCGCAAACCTGTGAAACATTACTATGTCATCTATGCGCTGTATGGCCTGCGTTTTTAATGACATACGCTCCATGACGCATTCACCCACAGGATAACGACATATCTCCTTGACCATTAACCTTACATGGTTATTGGTTTTACAAAATTGCTCCATTTCCAAAAGAATTTTCGGTTGATCCATTACTTTACCTTTCTTTTATTTATTACACTTACACAGCGCACTTCCTCTCAAGTCAATTTAAATTATGCACCAACCCTGCAAATAGGCTCAAGAGCTTAAAATCTCTTACAAATATAATTTAAAAACACCCATAAAATACTGCTTAAGTCGGTTAATCGGTATATAATGACCGTATTGAGGAGATTTTTCATGAAAAGAGCAGCAAGTGATTTTATGCTTGAGGGTGTTGAAGATCTGTTAGTTCAGATCGGGAGTAACATTAAAACAGCACGCATGAACCGGAATATGACGATTAGCGAATTGGCTAACCGTGTGCATGTGGATGAAAAGACAATCTCACGACTTGAAAGCGGCAAACCCAGCTCTAACCTAAAAAATCTTATTTCCATTCTCGTTGTATTTGGCTTGGAAGACAGTTTGCTTAGTATTGCGAACCCACAAAATGACGAAGTTGGAAAAGCACTCGCTACCAAAAAAGTTCGAGTCCGCGCTAATAATAAATCAGAGGATATGAGTGATGACTTCTAAAAACCTATCCATGCAAGAAGAAATTAAGAGCTGCTACATTTTTTTGGATACAGGCGATACGCCGCAAGTTGTTGCTCAATATGCGCTCAAAGATTCAATCTATAATTTTATTTATGGTAAGAGCTATTTGGATCTCAATAACTCATTTGAGCTTGATCCAATTAACCTACCATTTATTACACCCAACACGGCGTACACCACTGCAGCTAAAGATGGCTTTGGCGTACTTGCAGATGCTACGCCCGACAATTGGGGTCGTAAGCTTACGTTAACCCAGCACACTCGCGTACCACTCAATCAAATTGAATGGCTTATTGCGGCACGTGGTAATGCAGTTGGGTGCTTAGTGGCGAGTTTGTCTTCTAAAGCGGTCAAAACCGTTGGCAAAGAATCCTTTGTTAAATTCTCTGACTTACAGGCTTACTTAAAATTATCTAAAGCAGTTGATCAGCACCAAGACCCGAACATGATCAGCATGATGACCGATAATTATTTATCAAAACTCATTCACCATGGGTCATCAATGGGGGGTGCGCGACCTAAAGTGGTCGTACAGCACAAAGGCATTGAGTGGATTGCGAAATTCAATAAATCCGATGACCTCTTTGATAATGCAAAAGTTGAATATGCATCAATGAAGATGGCGCAAGCTTTAGGTTTGAATGTCAGCAATGTCGAGCTTGAAGAAGTTGAAGGCAACCCTATTTTGCTTGTTGAGCGCTTTGATCGTAACTGCCCTGAGCGAAAGAAACACTACATCAGCGCACACAGCCTTATGAACATCCGTAAAGTGCGCGTAGACGACTTAAAGATGTCTTATATGCATTTGTCTAAGATCTGCAGTCAAATTTGCCATGACGCAATCAGCAATCAATTAGAGCTATATAAGCGCATGGTCTTGAATGTGATGATCAGTAATACAGATGATCATTTAAAAAACCATGGCTTCTTAATGCATGACATGAAAAATCATCATTATTCACTCAGCCCTCTATTTGATGTTCTACCGCACGGATCTCGCGCATCTTACCCAAAAGAACATGCGATCGCCGTGGGAGAAGAAGGCCGAATCGGAACGGCGCAAAATCTATTGAGTCGCTGCAATGCCTTTGGGTTAACCGAGTTTCAGGCAAAAGAGATCATAAAGAATGTTCGAGATGTACTTGAGTCAAGAGATGAATTCTTTAAGGATGCTGAAATGAGCGACTACCAAATGAGACAACTGGACCATTACTACAATCTAGGCAACTAAAAAACCGCCCATTTGAACTGAAACCCAAATCTTGGACAGTTTAGTTAACAACAGGATTGAGTTCTGAATTGAACAAGGCTCAATCCTTTTAAATTTAGTTGTATTCTTTCATGATTATAATAATGGATGTAATCATGAATTGTCCGTTGCATCATTGAGGTTCTTACCTGTTCCCATAAATGTGATTGGACCACTTTCCTCAATCTCAGTTTGTCCCCAACGCGCACCTAAAGCTTTCACTTTTTCACGCTCTTCCTTGGTAAATGGACGTGCCATTGGTGGTAAGTCATCTGGTGCTTGAAGTAAAATTGGGCCGTCAATTGTTAAGCCTTTAATCACTTCTACTTTTAATTCTGTTCCGCCTGAAACGTCCATGGCATGTCCTGCAATTTCACCATTGCCTTGTTGCGCATGCATATCCCCAATGTAGACACCTGCACCTGGTACTTTCACAGGACAAATCAAAATACAGCCTGGATGAATCGAATTGGTATCCATGTGACCGTCTGTTTTGGCTGCGATAAGTTCTTCATCAGTCATTCCGAATTTATGCGGTGCATCAATCAAATACTGACCAAAGTCGTGGCAGTTTTGAGAGTCTGGTAAGTCACGTGAAGGTGTCGTACCAATATTTCCGAGGAATGGACGCATATGCGCAGCAACCCCAGGCATAATAGCCTGAAGTGCTGACACCCAGGCATTTACAGACAGAAGATACAGTGACTCCATTCACAGCTAGATCTTGAATTACCGTGTACTTTTCTTGGCATGATCTGTCAGAAAGTACACATGCGCTTTTTTTAAGATGTCATTGGCTTTCCTGAGCTGTTTGACTTCTTTCTCTAATTCTAGGATCCGCTGTTGTTCTGGTGAAAGTTGACGTTTGCTTGAACCTGCCGGATTGGTTTCACGAATTCATTTATCTAATGTTGAATAACCCACACCTAATTTCTGGTAGATTGCAGCTACTGACTCGTGTGAGTTTGAAAGTGCATAATCAATTGCTTGCTGTTTAAATTCAGGACTAAAACGTTTGGCCATTTCTTGTATCTCCAAAGTTAACGTTACGTTATCTTTAGAGGGAAGTACTGTCCATTATTTTGGCTAGGATCAGTTTCAGTTTTTTCATTTTTCCTCCTAGGTAACACTACCTAGAAGGGCTCCTCTGCAAAATAATATATCATCTTTCATCCTACGAATTACACATTCATATTTAAAAGTACCACAAAGTAGTATAAAATAAACTACTACAAGGTAGTATAAACACAAGCAATGTATACAATATGTGAAACCCCTTTATTTACCAAATACTGTCTTGTTTATTGGACTCAGGAAGAATATGAGGAATTTAAAACATTCTTGGCATTAAATCCTGAGGCCGGGGATGTCGAACCTAATTCGGGTGGTATTCGTAAGATCAGATGGACTAGCGGTGGTCGAGGCAAAAGTGGTGGTGTCAGAGTCATCTACTTTAATCGTTTAACGAATGGTGAGATTTGGTTATTAACCTTGTACAGTAAAAAGCAAACGGTACAACTTAGTAAGAAAACCCTTCAAGTATTGGTGGAGAAATTAAATGACTCGTTTAATGACTGAAAAAGAACTAGAAGCCTTTGAAGCAACAAGAGATATTGAAGCTGAAATCTTACAAGGCATCGATGATATGTTGGCAAATAATGCTGCAAAAAGAACAGTAATTACTGAAACAGATGTAGCTTTAGCACGTAGAAAGGCACAGCTGACACAAGAACAGTTTGCTAAGCTCCTTGGTGTTTCCAAACGTACATTAGAATCTTGGGAACAAGGTGTGAGAAGACCTTCTGGTGCAGCAACATCATTAATTAGGTTATTTATTGTTGATCCAACGTTTGTAAAGGAAAGTTTAGCTTAATTTACATAGCTATTAGTAGAGAGCTATTTCCTTTCAGTATATTTGAGCATGATTGTGAAGCATTTAGGATTTGTAGGAAAATTGACTGAATATATTGGATATACTCATGTTGAAATTGTTAATAGCTCTTTACGACTATCTTTCAAGGTATCATCGAGAAACAACTTAGAAGAAATGTTCAAAAAAATGGTCGAAAATAACTATGATTTACTAATGGAAACATCAGAGAAAATAGAATTTGAATTAGATAGTGATGTTCTTAAAAAAATTGAAAAAATATCGGAAGAACAAGGTATTGAGTTTGAAGAATATGTGCAAAACACTTTGATTAAGCTCATTAACCAATGTGAATTGATTGCCGATCAGCCTTAGTTTAGGTGTGTGATTCATAGACATCATTTCAATCTAATGGGTGTCTATGAACAGAGAAATTCAACAAAGACTCGTATGGGTTAAATTATTTGAAGAGACCAATGATACTGGCCTAGTCTGTCGGAGATGTGGCATTTCCAGACCAACGTTACGCAAGTGGTGGAAACGATATTCTGAGCAAGGTATTGATGGGTTAAGTAGCCAGAGTAGACGTCCCTTAAAATCGCCAAATACTAAAATCAGTGCTGAGCGGCTTTGTTGCACAAACCTATCTGTAAAGGCTTTTTCAGCGATATAATTTTCAAATGAAGAAGCCTGCACACAAAATCTACCGCACAACCAATTGGCCCGCATATAACCGAGCACTTATGAGTCGCGGAAATATTGCCATTTGGTTTGATCCTGCTACGCAATGGTATGCGCCATCAAAAGGCAAACAAGGGCGAAATCAAACCTACTCCGACGCAGCCATCCAATGCTGCTTAATGATCAAATCTTTATTTAAATTGTCTTTGCGAATGGTCAAAGGCTTTGTCCAAAGTCTGATTAAGCTTTGTGGATTAGATTGGATAGCGCCAGATTACTCCACACTGTGCAGAAGACAAAGGCATATCGATATTGCAATTGGCTATCAAAAAAGTAGTGGTAGTCTCCATCTACTCGTAGACTCTACTGGCCTAAAGTTTTTAGGTGAAGGTGAATGGAAGCGTAAGAAACATGGACCTGAATATCGTCGCCAATGGCGTAAGCTTCATATTGGTATCGATGCTGAAACCCTTCAAATACGTGCTGTACAACTCACCGCAAATAATGTCAGTGATTCACAGGTACTGGAAGATTTACTTGCTCAAATCCCTTTAGATGAACAAATCGATTCTGTCTATACAGATGGTGCTTATGACACAAAACGATGCCGTCAGGTCATTGCAGATCGGCAAGCACATGCGGTGATTCCACCTAGAAAAAATGCGAAACCATGGAAAGATACAAAGAGTAGCTCGCTAGAGCGAAATGAATTACTTCGAACAGTTACACGTTTAGGCAGGACACTATGGAAAAAATGGTCCGGCTATCATTGCCGAAGTTTGGTCGAAACTAAGATGTACTGCATTAAATTATTAGGCGATAAACTCAGTGCAAGGAGTTTTGATAGCCAAGTGAATGAGATTCATACACGTGTAGTAGTCCTCAACAGATTTACGGAATTAGGTCGGCCACTTACCCAAGTTACGCCTTAAATTTGGCTCAATTAGGGGCGCTTTGCATTTCAAATCTTTGTGCAACAAAGCCATGATAAATAAAAAGCCTATTTTTAAAGAAATTTAGCATACGGCATAGTGAAAACAACAATAGAGCAATTACTCAACAATAAACATTAACATCAATTATTTAGATCATATTCAATTTTAATAAAAAGACAAATGTGTATTAAAAATAGCCATCATACGTCTATTTTTGATTACAAAATATAATGAGGGGATTGCTTCCCATTTCATACATTTTTCATATATAAAAAGACATACTATTTTTAAGGTTTTTCTAAACCAATTTTTTTACTTCATAATTTTTAACATCATAATTAAAGGTGAACCATGCAAAATAAGAAGCGCACCCCATTAGACGCGCAACAGTCCCATCTTTGGATTATTGGTGGTGGTATCGCAGGTATGGCTGCTGCTGCATTTGCAATCCGTGATGCCAAAGTCCCTGCCAAAAATATCCATATTTTAGAAGAACTCGATATTTCAGGTGGTTCGATGGATGGTGGACATACACCGCATGCCGCGCAAGCTTGGGTAACACGTGGTGGGCGAATGCTGACCGATGAAACTTATTTGTGCCTATGGGACTTATTTTCCAGTATTCCATCTTTGGAAAATCCAGACATTTCGGTGCGTGAAGAATGTCGTGAGTTTAATGAAAAAGTGAAAACCCACGCCAATGCACGGTTGATTGATGCCGAACATGTCATTGCGGATGCAGCAAAGCTTGGTCTGAATACGCTACATCGTGCACAGATGCTGCGCCTATTAGCTTCAAAAGAAGAAAAAATTGGCAGTCGCCGCATTGATGAGTTTTTTGATGAAACCTTTTTTGAAACCAATTTCTGGCGCATGTGGCGCACGACTTTCGCTTTTCAAAAATGGCACAGTGCAGCAGAGTTAAGACGCTATTTCTTGCGTTTTATTCAAGAATTGCCACGCATTCATACCTTAGCGGGTGTGAAACGTACCAAGTACAACCAATATGACTCGATGATTCTGCCCCTACAGCGTTGGTTAGTCGCACAAGGCGTCGATGTGCGTTTTGGACACTATGTCACAGATGCAGACTTCATTACCAATGCTGAAACTCAAGAACGCTACGCTTCACGCCTATATGTACAATTGCCTGAAGGCTCAGAGCAAATTAATCTGAAAGCCAATGATTTAGCTATTTTCACTTTAGGCTCTATTACAGCAGACTCACGTTATGGCGGTAATCATGACGTGCCTGCCCTTATTCGTCATCGAGAAGATCATGGCTGGACGCTTTGGGAAACGCTGGCACAAAAAGCCCCAGACTTTGGCCGTCCAATGACTTTTTATGGCAATGTCGATGAACATAAGTGGGAGTCTTTCACTCTGACCATGAAAGATGACGTGCTACTTAAACGTATTATTGACTATACAGGCAATGAACCAGGCACAGGCGCACTCATGACTTGGTATGAGTCGGGTTGGCATTTATCCATCGTGGTTCCTGCACAGCCACACTTTGCCGACTTACCTGAAGGTTTATATACCTTATGGGGCTACGGTTTCCAAATTGACCATATAGGCGATTACATCAAAAAACCAATGTCCGAAGCCACGGGGCAAGAAATCCTAACAGAACTGATTAAACAGCTCGGTTTTGACGACATTTTAGATCATGTTTTGGCAACGACTGATGTTACTACCGCCATGATGCCATACGCCTCTGCCCTATTCGCCTGCCGTAAACCGGGGGATCGTCCACAGGTAATTCCACAAGGCTCACAAAACTTTGCTTTCCTTGGACAGTTTGTGGAAATTGAAGATGACGTGGTCTTTACTGTGGAATATTCAGTTCGTGGGGCGATGCTTGCCATTTATGAATTTTTTGGGGTGGAACGTGAAATCCCTGAAATTTACAACGGTCTACTTGATCCCAAAGTGGGTTTAAAAGCTTTAGAAACAGTGTTCCACTAAGTTTTTAATATATAGCGATAAGAGCACCTTTATGTCGCCACTATTACATAGTTTAATTTAAGCAACGTTTGGATACACGAGTGTGGCAGGGATGCCACACGTTATCCATCATAATAGGGATGTTATGTATGGGTAACAAAGGCTTTTGCTTTCTTTTGGCTTATCAAAAGTAAGGGTATTGCCTACACAAACACCTTTTATACTTTATTGAAAGTTGAGGCCGTGTACGCACCTAATTTTAAATTGGATAAAAAGAAAAATTAGATAAAACTTTATATCTCATTCGTAAATAAATTGACTAATCAACATAGGAAAAACATCTCCACGTTTTAAATAATACTCCGAAACTGACTAAGTGCTTTTCTATCTTTTTCTCATGATTTTAGATTTCATAAAAATTACCTCTGTACACGACAAATTTCATAGGATCCTTGTCCTATCAGGCTTTTTCTTTCTTAAAATTGCTAGCACTTTCTTAAATTCTTCTTTTTTTCCAAAACCAATCAAACGTAGAATAGCCATTTGAACATAGTCCAAACCGTAGCGAAATAAACTTACTGAAAGTCGTCCATGCTTCTTTATTTTTATCGCTTTTTTCCGATCATGTTGCCATTCACCTGTTAAATAGCACCAACAGAAACCGATAGCTAGCACTGCTATCAATTTCTTGACTCGTCTAGGGTCTGTTAAACGAGTATTTTCAAGATTGAATCCACGTCCTTTGAGACAACTAAATAACGTTTCGATTTCCCAGCGTAATGCATAATCACGAATAGCAGAAGCATTAAACATAGGAGAAACAACAAGTAAAAGCTCTCCATCTTCTAATCGTAGCGCACTAATATACAGTTTCACTCGACCAACCCAAATACGTCGTTTACGACATTCAGTTTGACCAACTTGAAGATGACGAAATAAATCACTAATTTTATGATTCTTGGCTAAGTGATTGGTCACAATAAAGTTTTTTTAACACGTATACAGAAGTTAATGTCATTTTCAATTAACCATGTAAACCATTTCTCACCGATAAATTCTCTGTCTGCAAACACATTCACAATACGATCTTTAACAAAAATGGAGATAAAGCGTTGAATCAAAGCAATACGCTCTTTTGTATCTGAATTTCCACGTTTATTGAGCAATGTCCAAACAATAGGTATCGCTATTCCACGATAGACGATGGCTAACATCAAGATATTAATATCTCGTTTTCCCCATTTCCAATTAGTTCTATCCAAAGTTAATTGGACTTTATCGAATGAAAATATATTGAAAATTAACTGAGAAATTTGACGATAATCGAAATACTGATCTGCAAAGAAGCGTTGTATACGTCGATAAAATGATTGTGGTAAGCACTTGATGGGTAAGGCTTTAGATGCAGAAGAAAGATTACATGTCTGTTTTTACAATTAATGCAAGCATAATCAGTGTAAAACATTTTGCATGTGACTTGTTCCACTTTAGATATTTGTTTAAGATGAGATGTAACCCATTGAAATGTGTCATCATATTCGTCGTCAGAAAACAAGTATTATGCCATTATTTCAATGATTTATCTTTTTTTGTCGTGTACAAAGAAGTTTAATATATTTCTTTAAATGCTATGTCCAGTGCGTCATCAACAGATTTATCTTGTTGTACAACAATTTGTCTAACTTTTCTTAGCTTCAGTCAGATATAAGACACGCCCATCTTCCTGCATGACACGGGTATGTTCTAAATAATACAGATTTGCTCTTTTTGAATGTAGAATCGCTTTTAGATCAGATGGATTAAGTTATTCCATTTATCCACTGGAGCGAAAAACCTCGTGGTTCAGCACGAGGATATAAGCGACTGGAGTAAACCATATGAACGACACGAAATGTCGTTTTAAATACTTGTACTATAGTCACTATTAAGAAAAATACTGTTAAAATAATTGGATGAAGACACTCAAATTACGCATAAAAGACAAACATTGCAAGGTGTTAAATCAGTTAGCATCCGAAGTAAATTTTGTCTGGAATTATGTCAATGATTTGTGTTTTAAGCATCTACAACGTAAACAACAATTCTTTTCAGCATACGACATTGCAAAATACACGAAAGGCACATCGAAAGAATGCAACTTGCACAGTCAAACTATTCAGGCAGTGACAGAAGAATTGGTCACAAGACGCAAGCAGTTCAAAAAAGTAAAACTAAAATGGCGTGTCAGTAATAAAAAATCAGCTAGACGTTCACTAGGTTGGATACCGTTTAAAAAGGTTGCAATCAAATATGCTGATGGCTATGTTCAATATGGCAAGCATCAATTTAAACTATGGGATAGTTACGGATTAAGTCAATACAATATCAAAACAGGCACATTCGTAGAAGATAGTCGTGGACGTTGGTATGTTTGTCTTGTAGTTGATGCAGTCAAAATAGAAAAAAACAACGCTAAAACCTCAATTGGCATAGATTTAGGTTTAAAAGATTTAGCGACTTGTTCAGATGGCGTAAAACTTAAAGCACCTCAAATCTATCGGCAATATGAACAAAAACTTGGTATTGCTCAACGTGCAAAAAATAAGAAACGTGTCAAAGCCATCCATGCCAAGATTAAAAATGTAAGACAAAACATGCTGCATCAATTCAGCCGAAAATTGGTGAATGAACATGCAGCCATCTTCGTTGGCAATGTGAATGCCAAAGCATTAGCACAAACCAGATTGGCTAAATCAGTGCTAGATGCCAGTTGGACAACACTAAGAACCATGCTCAAGTATAAATGCGAGAACGCAGGGGTATGTTATGAAGAAGTCAATGAAGCCTATACCACCCAAATTTGTTCGTGCTGTGGCTCACGCTCCAGTAGTCTGAAAGGTAGAGCAGGACTTGGAATAAGAGAATGGCAGTGTGTGGAGTGCGGTACGCTCCATGATCGGGATGTAAATTCCGCACTGAATATTCTTGCGCTCGGGCATGAGCGTCTAGCAGTAGGAATCTCCTTTAGGTCTGGGAGGATGTCAATTTCTCCTTTTGAATATTTAATCAAAAAAATTGCATAAAGAAGTTAGTAATTTAGCAATACGACAAGTTATGACGTTTAAAATGATTGCTTATAGTGCAAATTAAATGATTCTAAATCAGAGTAGGAAATTTAATATATATCTACTATAATAAATAAATATAGCCAAAATAGAAACTAATATTTTATTTTAATACATATATGAATCAATATTGCACACTTCAAATTTTTCAAAATAACGAATGGCAAGATTGCGCTATCGTTGAATTAATTGCTAATCAAGAGCAGGGCTGGAGAGCATCTACACGAACGTCATACTTATTTGAATATGCTATTGAACATATGGATTTAAGGGATGGTCATGCTCTATCATTCCAATTTCCAGTCAATGTACAAAACAACTTAGAAAACCAATGGCCAGCATTTCTCATGGACTTGCTACCTCAAGGTTATGGGCGAAAGGAGCTTTTAAATCAGCTGGGTTTTTCAATTAATGCAGAAGAACAAGCTGATTGGCCCCTACTGAAATCTGGGGCAGGTAATCCTATTGGTAATCTACGAATTAAAGAAGCTTATGACTGGCTTCAAGATCATTTTCCGACAGTGAAACCTCGTGGATTTAGCCTAAGCGAAATAATTGAAAGGAAAGAAGATTTCATTGAGTCACTTGCATCATATGGCTTATTTGTTGCTGGTTCTTCAGGTGTTCAAGGTGAATGGCCTAAACTATTACTAACACAAGGATATGATGGTCTGTTTTATTTAGATCACAGTCTTCCAGATGAACTAGCAGCAAAGCATTGGCTAGTTAAATTTAGTCGTGGAAATGATCAAAAACTGGAAAAAATACTGTTACATGAAGCAATTTACATGAAAATAGCTCGGTATTTAGGTCTAAGAGTGTTCAACGACTTGGAACTTCACCAGAGAACGCTATTTATTCCACGTTTTGATCGTCAAATTATCAATGGTAAAGTCGAAAGAGTTGCACAAGAAAGCCTAGCCTCTTTAAGTGGTAAAGCTGGCTTCGGCGTTAAAATGACACATAATCAAATTTGTACATTGATCATGGAATGTTGCTCATCACCAAAAGCTGAAATTTTTGAATATTTGAAACGAGATATCGCTAATGTTGCATTAGGAAATAAAGATAATCATACCCGTAATACCGCAATTCAACGTTTAAATGACGGCACAATTCAATTAACACCCCTCTTCGATTTTGCACCAATGTGGCTTCATCCTGACGGAATTGCACGTACTACACGTTGGGAAAAAGATGACCATGGAGGAATGCCTATATGGGGATCTGTCATAACGCAAATAGAAGAATGTACAGGAATAGATTCAACTGAAATTAAACATACAATGATTCAACAATTGCCACTGTATGAAAATTTGCTCGATGAAATGAAAAAAATAAATATAGATGATGAGATTCTACAAAATAGTCATCATCGTATATTAAATATATGCCAACAGATTCAGGAGCTTTCTAATGGATAAACGTTATAAGCCTATGACGGCAATCGAGCAAATGAATAAACGCTTACAAGTCTTAGAAAATATAAATAACAATCCTGAGTGGCAAATTTACCAGATTGCATCATACATTAGAAAAGAACTACATTTAACATTAAATGAAATGAGTAAAATTACTAAAATAGCACCACAGACTTTACAGAAAATGGAGCAACCTGATAGTAATCCAACATTAGATTCTATAAATAAGTTGTTAAATGCATTTGGTTTAAAATTTATTATTAAATCAAAATAGTTTAATTTAAATTACCTATAAACTAGATTTTGATTTATTTTCTAAATAGTCACCCCACCACTGCATCATATCAGCTCTTTGTTGAATATAATCTGCATGGTTATAACTAGCACGTGTTTTATTCTTATCTACATGTGAAAGCTGAGCCTCAATCCAACTATCTTGAAATAAGCCAGAATCATTTAAAATAGTACTGAATGTTGATCTTAAACCGTGTGAGGATAGCTCATTTGTTTTGTATCCCATCTTACGAATGGCTGAATTTATTGTGTTAAAATGCAATGGCTTATCTTTAATTTTTGGGCTGGCAAAAACATAACGATCGCCTTGTGACCACTCTAGTGCA
The DNA here is from genome assembly GCF_009372215.1 of Acinetobacter portensis. Classification (GTDB taxonomy): domain Bacteria; phylum Pseudomonadota; class Gammaproteobacteria; order Pseudomonadales; family Moraxellaceae; genus Acinetobacter; species Acinetobacter portensis. Next base: position 19,094 of record NZ_LWRV01000037.1, read on the forward strand.
GATCTAACAATGCTCACCGCTTGCGATGATAACGGGACTAAAAAATCTGGAATATCATAACCTGCTATCACTTTTCGACGATATTGCTTGATATGTAAAGCAGGTATTTTCCAAATTTTGTTGTCAAAATCAAAATGATGAGGTTCTGCAGACAATAACTCTGCCCCCCTGACTCCAGTATATAATTTAAATAGGATTGCTTTTTTTATAATCGGATCTGTATTTAGTTGAGTTATTCTAAGAATAAAATTAGAAATTTCTTCATCTTTTAAATAGGGATAATTTTTCTTTAATTTCCCTTTCAATAATATTTTATTGAGACCATAAGCTTGATTATAATCACAGTATCCCATTGCAACTGCAAAATCATAGATTTGATTTAAATAGCTATACGCTTTTTTTACAGGTTCCTTAACTCCCCTATTTTCAATCTGCTTAATTACCTTAACTAAATCAGTTCTTTTAATTTTGCTAAAATCTATATCACCAATAACGGGATAAATGTCATTTATTAAACATGCATTCGCCAATTGGATTACACCACCACGTGGTTGATCTTTAAATGAATTATTTGTTTTAAACTCTAACCATTCTTCACAAACAACTTTAAAAGTTTGAATTTTCTCCTGAACTAAATTTTGTGTAGAAAATTTAGTTGCCTTATAGGAGTCTCTGGCCACTCTAGCCTCTTTGAGATTCATCTCAGGATATGTACCTAGAGTGACTCGTGGTCTTTTACCCGTTTCTGCAACTGAATATCGATAACTCCAAGACTTTTTTCCATTAGGATCGACTTTTAAGCTTAAACCATCATCATCAGCTAAAAAGTAAATTTTTTCTTTTGGATATGACTTTCGTACTTGTGTTTCCGTAAGACTCATAAATTTTTATAAACCAGCATAATGATCCCCATTATCTTAATTATATCAAAAATAAGCATTATTATGTGATGCGTATATTACGCATCATATAAATATTTATATATATGTTTTTTATAAATATTATTGTGGTATTCCACATTGTAGTAACCAAAAAAGTAACCACTGTTAAAATCTGTATTAAGCAACAAAAATCAGTGATAGTTAAACACTATTCTGTAATGGGTTTGTTTTACAGACCTAGTAACCGAACCTTAATTATTTGAGGCAATATTTCGGTTCTGTCGCATTAAGTCGATCTGCAGCTACTATTGAATTTTGTAGGAGCTGAATATGTCACCAAGGGGCTCAGTTTTTAAATGCCGTTAGGGGGTTATTTTTACACTGCCGCTAACAGAGCTCCGCCTGAGCGAAAAAAGCGGCTGCTTTACGTAGAATTTCATTCGCACGTTGCAGTTCTTTATTTTCGCGTTCCAGTTATTTGATACGTTCTTGGTCTGAAAGCTGCTGTACTTTAACTGGATTTTGTTTATCTAAATATTTTTGATACCAAACACGTAGTGTTTCGGGAGTACAACCCTTGCGCAGTATACTGCTCAGGGAGCAATAGCTGTGATCGCAGCCCAAGTAGAAGGATAATCTTTTTCGGATTCAATCAATAATTGAACCGCTCTTTCTCTGATTTCAGGGGTATATTTTGGTTTTGTCATCGGGACATTCTCTCAAGAAAGTTGGTCTCCGACAAACCCGGTACGGTTCAGGCGAAACTTGTCTTAAATAATGGTAATTCGTTATCTTTAAAATAGAGAACGCCCGATGAAATTCATTGGGCGTTTAATTTAAATAAGTGTTAGCTTATTTTATAACTAGATGTACTTGTCAATCACGACTCTTTTTCTAAACTGCCTTTAAAAAATCAATCTTACTATTTTTGACTTTTCACACCATTTTGTTCAATTTGTACTGCGGCTTGCCAGCTAGGTAGTTGGCTTAAACCTGCTACATAACGTTGGATATGAGGATAATTTTCACCTTGTCCCATATGATGAACTAAAGCATGTAGTCCAAAGCCCATCATAAAGTCAGCACCGGTTAAACGGTCTGCCACTAGAAATTCTTTATCTTTTAAATATTCATTTAAATAGCTAAATACTTTATCGAACTCAACTTGAGTATAATTTTCTAGAAATACCAACTTCGTACCCTGCTTGGTTTCTATCGCATTAAACGTTTTTAATAAAAATGGCAGCATAGCAGAGCTTTCTGAGAAATGAATCCACTGTAGATAATCGACATAGGTAGGTTCATCCATATCTGGTGCTAAATGCGGCGCAAGTTGCTGAATTAATAACTCAACGATTGCGCCTGACTCTGCAATAACTTTGCCATCCCATTCCAATACTGGAGATTTCCCTAAAGGATGGATGGTTTTTAAAGAGTCAGGGGCCAAATGCGTGTTTAAGTCACGATAATAGCGTTTCAGCTCATAAGGCTGCTTGATTTCTTCAAGTAACCACAAAATGCGAAAAGAACGTGATTGATCTAAATGATGTAGTGTAATCATGATAATTCCTAAATTTTTACAACGACTTTGCCAAAGTTTTCGCCTTTCAACATACCATTGAAAGTATTGATCGTGTTATCTAAACCTTGCACCATATGCTCTTTATATTTGATTTTTCCGTCTTTCAACCATTCAGACATTTGCTGATAGAATTCCGGATACTGACTGCCATAATCATCAAAAATAATAAAGCCTTGCATGCGAATACGCTTTTTTAAAAGGGTGGAAATAAAGCCAGGTAAACGGTCTGGCCCTTGTGCTTGCTCGGTAGCGTTATACTGGGAAACCACACCACACACCGGTACACGTGCCGCAGAGTTAAGCAATGGCCATACCGCATCAAACACTTTACCCCCTACATTCTCATAATAAATATCTATACCGTTGGGAACTGCTTGTTGTAATTGTTCTGCAAAATTTTCATCATGATGATTGATACAAGCATCGAAGCCGAGTTCTTCTACTGCATAACGACATTTTTCAGGCCCACCTGCGACGCCAACCACGCGACAACCTTTAATTTTGCCAATCTGTCCAACCGTAGCACCAACAGGTCCCGTTGCAGCTGCAACGACTAAAGTTTCACCGGCTTTAGGCTGACCAATGTCCAACAGCCCCATATAAGCAGTAAATCCTGGCATTCCCAAAATACCCAATGCCCAAGATGGATGTTCAGGTTGCATACCTAGGCTTTGACAGGCAGTCCCAACAGAAATTGCGTAGCCCTGCCAGCCATTTCCGGAAAGAACCCACTCGCCTTCTTTGAATTTTTGGTTTTTAGAGGCCACTACTAGACTGACTGTTCCACCGACCATCACTTCACCAATTTCAACCGGTGCTGCATATGAAGGAGCATCACTCATGCGACCACGCATATAGGGATCGAGTGACAAGTAAATGGTTTTTAACAATATCTAGCCTTGTTTAAGTTCATTGAGTTCAACTTGTTCAATACGAAAATCGCTGTGTTTTGGCTCACCCACTGGCCGTTTAGCTAAAACGATGCGTTGATTAATAACTGTTTTCAAACATATAACTCCATGTTTTATTTAGAAGTATTTCTCTTCACAATTAAAAATTATGATTAAAATTTCTGGTGGTGTTTCCAAAAGTAT
>NZ_LWRV01000038.1 GCF_009372215.1 Acinetobacter portensis
TCTGCTAGTCTAGAGCCTAAATTATTTCGAAATAATATTATTTGTGAAATACAAAGGAAAGCATTTTTTAATAATGAATTAGATGCTTATTTTGTAGATGTTGATATTAATCATTACAGTAAACATCAATATGAAATATTTCATAAGTATGCTTTTTCTCAAGAGAGTAGAACAATTGAAAAATTAGAATTTTGGGATGAAGTTATTCATGAGTTTAGGGTCACTTTAAATAATAATGATGTCTTAGAGGGAGCTCTTAGGGATACCGATGATCGAATTAAAAATATTCTAGAAATATTTGTTGATGATAAGTATGCATGGATCTCAATTCATAATATTAAAAGTATTGAATTTTATGAAAATCAGTTTTTGGTAGACCTTATTTGGCGAAGAGCTATTATCACGATGCAAAATGGGAAGCAATTGCCCTGTTTTGTTCCTGTAAGATACTTTTCAAAGAACTTAGATGTTGATGATGACGATTTAATTTTAGCAAAGAAGACTCAATGGACATCCGATAAGAATAATTTATTTTGCGGTATTGGACAAAAAACGTTTGAGCTGAATGATGAAATTGATTTCGGAATTTTAGATATCAAAAAGATAGATTATAAAAATAATGACTAATCATACAAATAAGAACATTCCATCGTTGTTTGATCGTCTAAGCGAAGATGGTGACTATTCGACTCATCAAGGTATTAGTAATAAAAAAATGAAAGAAATGGTGATTAGAGATTTACTATTTCTTCTAAATACAACGAGCTATTACTATACAAATGCTGAGGAAACTTATGAATATGAAAAGTCAGTTTTAAATTTTGGTATAGAAACTATTTCTGGAAAGAAAAGTTCAGATGTGGATTGGGCATATATTGAAAGAAATATAAAAACAGCAATCAAATTGTTTGAACCTAGAGTACTTGGTGAAAGCTTACAGGTTAAATGTGATTTAGAAACAGAGAGCGACTTGAACTCAAATGAAGTCAAAATATTAATTTCTGGTTATATACAAACTAATCCTATACCTGAAAGATTTGTTCTTCACGCAAACATTGATATTGAAAATGATAATTTTAGTATGCTCGAGTAAGGGTATTAGAAGTGAATAAAATATTTTTAGAAAAATACCATCAAGAATTAAAATTTTTTAGAGATGCAGCTAAAGCTTTTGCGGAAGAGCATCCACAAGCAGCTCCAAGACTTGGGCTCGCTGCACCTGAAATTGAAGATCCATATGTTGAAAGATTAATTGAAGCTGTTAGTTTTCTTACTGCTCGTATTAATCTAAAAATTGATGCCGAGTATCCTAGATTTGTACATCATTTATTGAAAGTAATTCATCCGGATTTAGTTCAGCCATATCCTAGTGTAGCTGTGGCTGAGTTATGTCCCTCAGATTTAAGCTCTATAGTGGTTGATCAAGGGTCGGGGGTTATTACGAAGGCTAAAACACAAGGTCAAGCGACTTGTCAATTTAGTGTGTGTGGTAAAACTCAGATTTTCCCATTTCAGATTCAAAAAATTAACTATAGTCATAACATCAGTGACTTAAATTCACTGCAACAGAAAAGAAAAGATTATAAATCCATTTTAAAAATTTCCTTAAAAATACCATCTGGTTTTTTTGTAGAAAATTTTCAAATATCCAATTTGCAATGGTTTATTTCTTCACATGACTTAAAAGTAAGTTCTGAATTATTGTTTTTTATTGCTGAAAAGTGTCAATCGATTCAAGTTGACTTAAACGGTAATGTAGATTGGAAACATAGATTAAAACCAGATTTTACTATGTCAGGATTTAATGAATTCATTTCTTTTTTTAACAAGCGAAGTACAAGTTATTTAAAGCATATTGTCGATTATGCAGTTCTTCCAGATAAGTATTTATTTTTCAAAATAAATAACTTAATTGATGTAATAGATTCATTGAAAGATCATGGTCTTCTAGAATTTCAAAAAACTGAATTAGGTACAATTTTATCTAAAGAAGTTGTATTAGATTTAAATTTTATCTTCAATGACACATCTGAGCTGTTAAATAAATACCTCGATGATAAAAGTCTTAGTTTAAACTCTGTGATTTTAAATAATGCTTTTTCTGAAAGTACACGTGTATTGGTTGATCAACTATCTAATGAACAGCATATTGTTATTGATCGATTACGGCCACGTGATTATGAGGTTATCTCAGTTGAAAGAGTTGAAGGTTATAGTAAGTCAAATCATCAAATTAAGCTTTTTGAACCGATTTATAAACTCAATAATAATACTGATCATTTTAACGAAGCAACGTATGGCTTTTTTTCAGAGACATATCGTCAATCTCATGCTGTAGGGAAGAAAAACTCATATAAAGGAAGTGAGTGTTATATCCTTTTAACGAATCAACTTAAGTATGGTGTCGAAAACAATTTAAACCAAATTTCAGTAGATACATGGTGTAGTAATAGAGCATTGCCAAGTGAAATTAGTTGGAGTCTTGATCAAGACTTAAAGATGGCTGATGATTCGTTAAAGATTAAAAAAATTAAGCGACATTCAAGTTTTACAACGCCTATTCCGGCACCAATAGAGAATGCATCTTTATGGCGTTTATTAAATTTAGTTTCTTCTAATTTTATTTCCTTAAATTATGAAAATACAGATGAACTAACGCAACAAATCAAAAATAATCTTTATTTATTTTATGAAATTACAAACAGTATTTCATTTAAATCTCAGGTTAACGCTATTCAAAGTATCGAAGCGGAAAAAATTAGAAAAGTCATACGCGTTAAGAATCACTTATCTCCAGTATCGGGAATGAAATTTGTCATTCAGATTGATGAAATGCTGATGAGCCATGTTCATCCTTATTTGTGGGGAAGAGTATTGCTTGAGTACCTGAAAGGTTTTTCTCCAATGAATCAATTCATTGAGTTGGAGCTTAAAAATTCTACTAATGAATTAATTTCTGCTTATACCACTTTGTAGGTGTAGATTATGAGTCCATTACAACCCATCGTTCAGTATTCAGATTTCTATACAGAATCAAAAGTTTCTCAGATACATTTATTTGCATTTATTCGAGGTGTGGAGTCTTTATGTGACTTTAAATACGGTATTGGCGATGAAATCCGCTTTGCAGATACTTCTGTTAGATTTAAGCAAACAGCATTTTTAAATTTCCCAAATAAACAAATTAATTCAATAAATATTAAAGATGGTGTTCTTAATGTTGATGTAAAAGGATTTGGATTATTTGGTCCAAATGGTTCTTTACCGATACATATTACAGAGATGATTTATGAACGAAAAATTCATCAAAAAGACACATTATTTAATGATTTTGTAGATATTTTCCACAATAGATTAATTTCCTTATTTTATAAGGCTTGGCGTGATGCTCAAGATATTACATCTTTAGAAAATAAAGATGCTTGGAAGTTTAGTAAATATATTGCCAGTATTTTAGGTATTGAAAATCAAAAAGAATCGAAACGTTCATTACATCATTATGACCAATTTTATAATTCAAGTTTGTTATTGAATAAAAACATGCCTTTAGAAAACTTCAAGGCAATTTTAACGAATTTTTTTGAAACAGACGTCGAAATTGAAGAGTATATCGGTCAGTGGATAGATGCATCTGCATTTAGTATTACATTAGAAAATAAAAATCAGGTCACTTTAGGGCAAGGTTTTTTGGTTGGCGATAAAATTTTTGATATCACTCAGAAAATAAGATTAGTTATTGGACCTATAGATTTACAGAAATATTTAAAGTTTATACGCGGTCAGAAATTTGCGAATCAACTCATTGAATGGGTCGGGCAATATACACGTCATCAACTTGATTGGGACGTAGATTTTATTGTTGATTATAAAACAATACCTGTAAGTAGTTTATCTGGCGGAGTTTCATTAGGTTTAACTTCCTGGCTTGGTCAAAATAATAAAAATCCAGTGGTAAGAATTAAATATTAATATAAGAGGCTTAAAAAGATGTCTTCAGTGAGTAGATCAGCATTATTTACAAAGTTAAATAAAACACTTTATAAAAGTATTGAAAATGCATATTTTTTTGCAAAAATACGTGAAAATAAATTTGTTGATATTGTGCATTGGCTTTATCAATTAGAACAACAAAATGATGGTGATCTGTTTTTTATACAGAAGTATTTCAGTATAAATTACGATGTTTTAATGAATGATTTTTCTTCGTACCTCGATAATTTAAAAGCAGGATACGAAATTAATGATTTTTCAGATGACGTTGTTACACTAATTGAAGAATCATGGCTTTATACTTCACTCAAATTTAATCAGCATTATATTAGAAGTGGACACTTAATTTATACGTTGTTGGTTTCAACACAATTTAAAAATACACTTTTTAATATTTCACAAGAATTTAGAAAAATTCATGCAGATCAACTTGCAGAAGAATTCTTAAATATTTGTAAAGACTCAGCAGAAAACCTAGTTTCAAATTCAGTTGATCATAGTGTTCAGGGGATGTCATCTACAGCTTCAGCACTGGAAAAATATGGCACAAATTTAACTCAACAAGCCCGAGATGGTTTATTAGACCCTGTAACTGCTCGTGATGGTGAAATTTTACAGATGATCAATATTCTATTGCGTAAGCGACAGAACAACCCCTTACTTACAGGTGAAGCAGGTGTTGGAAAAACAGCAGTTGTTGAAGGTCTTGCATTAAAAATTGCAGAGCAACAAGTTCCTCCAGCATTAGCACATGTGGAAATTTACTTACTGGATATTGGAGTATTGAAAGCGGGTGCGAGTGTTTCGGGTGAATTTGAAAATCGTTTAAAAGCGATTATGCAAGAAGTAAAAAATAGTCCTCAACCCATTATTTTATTTATTGATGAAATTCATACGTTGATAGGAGCTGGTGGGGCTGCTGGAACAGGTGATGCAGCAAATTTACTAAAACCAGCTTTAGCACGTGGTGAGTTAAGGACCATTGGTGCAACAACTTGGGCAGAATATAAAAAGTATTTTGAAAAAGATGCTGCTTTAACTCGTCGTTTTCAAACTGTTCAGGTTGCAGAGCCATCAGAAAAAATTGCAGCTTCGATGTTAAGAGCCTTAGTTCCTCATTTAGAAGAACATCATCAAGTCAAAATTTTAGATGAAGCAATTGTAGAAGCGGTTAAATTATCAAAACGTTATATACCTGCGCGACAGTTGCCAGATAAAGCTATTGGATTATTAGATACTGCTTGTGCAAGAGTCTCGGTGAGTTTAACGGCTACACCACAATTGCTAAATGAAATTGAACAAAAGCAACTGAGTTTAAAAATAGAAAGGCAAGATTTACTTAAACAGCAAGATTTCGGGCATGGTATTAAAGAACATGCTTTAGATGATATTAATTATAGAATTGAGCAGTACAATAAAGAACGTGATGTCTTGACTCAGCAGTATGAAAAAGAAAAACAATTTGTTGATCAATTAATTCAAGTTCGAGAAAAACTACATGTTCCTTCTGATTTATCAGAAATACGTTCAGAAGATGAAACACAGGCATTAAAAGATGAGCAAACTCGATTATTAGCGGAATTACGTGAAGTACAAAACTCTAGTGCATTGGTGTTTTCAGTAGTTGATCGTGAACTCATTGCACAAGTTGTTGCAGACTGGACAGGAATTCCCGTGGGCAAAATGATTGGAGATGAAGTACAACGTGTACTCGAACTGTCTTCTGTATTGAATCAGAGAGTGATAGGGCAAGCACATGGTTTAGATGCGATTTCTAAGCGTATTCAGACATCACGTGCCATGCTTGATGATCCAAACAAGCCGATTGGTGTGTTTATGCTTGCAGGGCCATCTGGTGTTGGTAAAACAGAAACAGCATTAGCATTGGCAGATACCATTTATGGTGGTGAGCATAATTTAATTACTATTAATATGAGTGAATACCAAGAAGCACATACAGTTTCTACATTAAAAGGTGCTCCTCCTGGTTATGTTGGTTATGGTGAAGGTGGTGTTTTAACTGAGGCTGTGAGACGTAAACCATACAGCGTTGTATTACTAGATGAAATTGAAAAAGCACATCCTGATGTACATGAAATCTTTTTTCAGGTGTTTGATAAAGGTTGGATGGAAGATGGAGAAGGGCGTTATATCGATTTTAAAAATACGGTGATTATTCTGACTACGAATGTTGGTTCAGAATTGATCATGGATTTATGTCAAGATGATGAGTTAAAACCAACAGTTGAAGGCTTACAAAAATCATTAAGAGAGCCTTTGCTTGAAGTTTTCCCAGCAGCCTTATTGGGACGTATTCAAACAATTCCGTACTATCCACTTTCAACTGAAATGTTAGAAAAAATAGTTGATATACAGCTAAATAGAGTTGTCAAACGCATTAAAAACAACCATGAAATTAAACTGGAATATAGTTTGGATGTGTTGAGTTATATAGTCGCGCGTTGTACAGAGTTGGAGTCTGGTGGGCGTATGATCGATTCATTATTAACCAATAGTATTCTTCCTGAAATAAGTTTGACATTATTATCTAATATGGCTTGTGATGTTAAAATTAATGTAGTATCAATTTACGTTGAGAATGACCAATTAAAATATCAATATAAATAGGAATGTGATAACAAATATCATTTTTCAAAGTGTTTTTGGTTGATAAATAAATTTAATAATATTATTTTAAAATTTAATGTTGATTTGTATTTTTAATAATATTGTTAGTTTTATATTTTACTTAATATTTAAAATAATTTTGATTATTTTTATTTTGTAGGAATATTTTAAATAGAAATTTTAATTGAGTAAATAATGGTTGTGAGTAAAAGCATATAAATTTCTTTTACTCACATATCATTTAAATTTTATATGTTTAATATATTAAGGATGCGTGCCAATATCACCAACATCAACGCATACGCCATCTGGCCAACAGATACACCCTTTACTTGGTACGCCTGTTGCTACACAATTATTCTGTTTACTTTGCCCAGCAAAAGTAACACAACTAAAGCTCATAATTATCGATAAAAATAATAATTTTTTCATTTTAAAACCCTCTTGATTGTTTGTGACTCAATATTAATATAAATTTTATTATTTACACTTAAATAATACATTGTTAATATTATTTGTTTTTTAAATATATGTATTTATATCTTTTAAAAAAAATATTTTATTTGTTGTTATAATTATTGCTAATACTATAGTAAATAAGTTGGTTTAAATATATTTTATGAACCCGTAATTATTTTTATTTTTTTGAGCATGAATAAATTGACAAAGACGGCGGGTATTTTACCTGCAAGAATCGGAAGAGGGTATCTAAAAAATGCCTCATTCTTTTGCTGAATCTATTCTTCAGTTAAAGGTCATAAAAAGTCTTTAATTTTTAAATTAAGTAATGATTAATGAATATCCAATTTCTGACGCTTTGTCAGATGCAAGAAAAAATGAAGAATAAACATCTATTTATAAGACACTTTTTCTATTAATTTAAAAAATATGTTTTAAATCTGTGCAAACATTTATTTGGTGAATGCTAGTTTTTGTTAAAAAATTGAAGAACTTTAGTCTATATAGACTTTAGTGTGATAAAAACAAGCTTTTAGATTGTTCATTTTATGTACAGTGTATGTTATGCGCTGAATAAAAGTTTTAATTATATTATTATATTAATTAACAACTTGCTTTATAAGTATTTAAATTTTTAGTGCTATCACATTTGAGAATACCTAACATTTTGCACTTCGAAAAGGGTAAGGAATCGAGTAGAATATGGGTACAAGAAAGTGGTACAGATGCAAATAAACAACAAGTTACATCACAATATGAAATGATATTTCGTTGACTGATATGCTTTGAGCATCGATACTCTTTATGTTTTATTCAAGCAAACCGGTTCACGGAAGCTGAGTCAAAAGCTCGCTTCTAAAAAACTTAATCTATCTCAAGGGGCTATATATGGCTGGTGGAAAGTCAAAAATCATTTATACACTGACCGACGAGGCGCCATTATTGGCAACTTACTCACTACTGCCGATCATTGAGACCTTTACTAAGCCAGCTGGCGTAGAGATTGTCAAAAGTGACATTTCTGTAGCTGTACGTGTACTCGCAGAATTTGCAGACTATTTAACAGACGAACAAAAAGTACCTGATACTCTTGCAGAGCTAGGTCGTCTTACACAAGACCCAGATACTAACATTATCAAACTTCCTAATATTAGTGCTTCTGTTGGCCAATTAACGGCATGTATTAAAGAACTTCAATCTAAAGGTTTTGCGATTCCTGACTATCCAGAAAATCCAACAACTGAAGAAGAAAAAGCAATTAAAGTGCGTTACAGCAAATGTTTAGGTTCTGCTGTAAACCCTGTTTTACGTGAAGGTAACTCAGACCGTCGTGCACCTGCTGCAGTTAAAAACTACGTGAAAAAACACCCGCATTCTATGAGCGAGTGGAAGCAATGGTCACAGACTCACGTTTCACATATGGATGAAGGTGACTTCTACCATGGTGAGAAGTCTATGACACTTGATCGCGCACGTGATGTGAAGATGGAACTTGTTACTAAGAATGGTGAAACAATCGTTCTTAAACAAAAAGTTGCATTGAAAGATGGCGAAATCATCGATTCAATGTTCATGAGCAAAAAAGCACTTTGCGATTTCTACGAGAAAGAACTTGAAGATTGTCGTGAAGCGGGCATTTTGTTCTCTTTACACGTTAAAGCAACCATGATGAAAGTTTCACACCCGATCGTATTCGGTCACTGTGTGAAAATTTACTACAAAGAAGCGTTCGAAAAACACGGTAAATTGTTTGATGAGCTAGGCGTTAACGTAAATAACGGTATGGCTGGTCTTTACGAGAAAATCGCAACTTTACCAACATCTGTACGTGAAGAAATCATTGCAGATTTACACGCTTGCCAAGAACACCGTCCTGCTTTAGCGATGGTTGACTCAGCAAAAGGCATCACAAACTTCCACTCACCAAACGACGTGATTGTAGATGCTTCAATGCCTGCAATGATCCGCGGTGGCGGTAAAATGTGGGGTGCTGACGGCAAACCTTACGATTGTAAAGCAGTAATGCCAGAATCAACTTTCGCACGTATTTACCAAGAAATGATCAATTTCTGTAAATGGAATGGCAACTTCGATCCACGTACTATGGGTACTGTACCTAACGTTGGTTTGATGGCGCAAAAAGCTGAAGAATACGGTTCTCATGACAAAACTTTCGAAATTTCTGAAGATGGTGTTGCAAACATCGTTGACTTAGAAACAGGTGAAGTATTGATGTCGCAAAACGTTGAGGAAGGCGATATCTGGCGTATGTGTCAGGTTAAAGATGCTCCGATTCGTGACTGGGTAAAACTTGCGGTAACTCGCGCGCGTAACTCAGGCATGCCTGCAATCTTCTGGCTTGACCCGTACCGTCCACACGAAAATGAATTGATCAAGAAAGTTGAAGAATACTTGAAAGATCACGACACTGATGGTTTAGATATTCAAATCATGTCACAAGTACGTGCAATGCGTTATACGCTTGAACGTGTTGCGCGTGGTCTAGACACCATTTCTGTAACAGGTAACATCCTACGTGACTACCTAACAGACTTGTTCCCAATCATGGAATTGGGTACATCTGCGAAAATGTTGTCTATCGTGCCATTAATGGCAGGCGGCGGCATGTACGAAACTGGTGCTGGTGGTTCAGCTCCTAAACACGTACAACAGCTTGTTGAAGAAAACCACTTACGTTGGGATTCTTTAGGTGAGTTCATGGCTTTGGCTGTTTCTTTAGAAGAAATGGGTATTAAAGAAGACAATGCTGCTACGAAGTTATTGGCTAAAACTTTAGACCAAGCAACAGGCAAACTTCTTGATAACGATAAGTCTCCATCACGTCGTACAGGTGAGCTTGATAACCGTGGCAGTCATTTCTACCTAGCAAAATTCTGGGCTGAAGAACTTGCTGCTCAAGACGAAAATGCTGAATTGAAAGCAAAATTTGCTCCACTTGCAAAAGCACTTGCTGAAAATGAAGACAAAATCGTTGCTGAGCTTGCTGCTGTTCAAGGTAAAGCTGCAGATATTGGTGGTTATTACGCTGTAGATCAAGTGAAAGTAGATGCTGTAATGCGTCCAAGTGCTACACTTAACGCGATTCTTGCTGCAGTTTAAGTAAGCATATATTCATTATTAACGCTTAAGTTGATGATGTTGAAAAGCCGGTGCATTCGCATCGGCTTTTTTATGTGAAAACGAATCCTATTTATATTGAGATAAAATAATTATTAAGATGAATGGGTTTTGAAATACTTTATATTTGTGATATAAAACACAATAAATTAATTTTTTGAAAACTATAAATTTAAACTTAATTAAAAGAATAGTTATGTAATTAAGGATAGTAATAATTGGTGCTATTAATGTGGTTCCGTTAATTAGACCACTCAATTCAGTTTTATAAGTGATAAATCCGCTCTAAATATTTAAATTATGCTGCCATTACTTTTAGTAAATGTTGATCATAAAATTCATCCGGTGTTGCCTTATTCAAACTTGAATGAGGACGTATCATGTTATAAAAATCCAAATATTCAGCAATTGATTGTTTCGCTTGTTTAACCGTATCGTAAGCCTTCAAATAGACTTCCTCATGCTTCACGCTGCGCCATAAACGCTCAATCATTACATTATCCCCATCCATACTGATACGGATATTTCGCAATTTTAACTCATTCAAAAATGCCTCGCTTGTGAATTGACTGCCTTGGTCTGTATTAAACACCTCTGGACAACCATATTTCACAATTGCTTCTTGCAACGCATCTATGCAAAAGTCTGTTTCCATACTTATCGATACTCGATGAGCCAGTACTTTACGACTATGCCAATCTATAATTGCACACAGATAGACAAAGCCTTTAGCCATAGGAATGTACGTGATATCTGTACACCAGACTTGATTAGAGTGATCTATAACCATGTTTTTCAAAAGATATGGAAAAATACGGTGTGCAAGATTAGGCTTACTGGTATTGGGCTTTGGATACAAGGCATGTATTCTCATCAAGCGCATTAAACGTCGGACTTTACGCCGACCTATTTGATGTCCTTGACGCTGTAGCATGTCTCGTATCATTCGACTGCCCATAAATGGGTAGTCGATGTGAATTTCATCAATCAGACGCATTAAACTCAAATCAGTTGATGAAATCTCTTTGGGCTTGTAATACAACGTGCTGCGATTGATTTGAATCAATTGCGATTGTTGTCGTACCGAAAGTTGATGGGTCTTATCGATCATTTTTTGCCGCTCAGTTGCCCTGTTTTTCTGAGTGCACCTTCTAAAAAATCAATTTGCAATGCCTGATGTCCTATCTTGGCATGTAAAGCTTTAAGATCAATCTCTGGTTCTTGTTGTGCTGTTGGTCGTGAAAAAATATTGATCGATTGCTCAAGCAGTTGATTTTTCCAATCAATGATTTGATTTTGATGTAAATCGAATTGAGTAGAAAGCTCAGCGAGTGTGTGGTCGCCTTTAATTGCTGCGAGAGCAACTTTAGCTTTGAAATCTGCTGAGTGATTACGACGTTTTCTTCGTGTCATGGTTGACTCCAGAAACAAGCATTTCCCATGCTTATTGGGGAGTAGATTATCACTTATAGACGTGGTCTAAAATCATAGATCCACATCACTATCTAGGGGGTTGCGTTGAAATATTATATAATAGGCATTCTTTCTATTGTTTTTGTCTTGGGTTTTTTGGTCTATCGAGACATTGAAGAAAAACGTCATCAAGAGATAAAGCAACTTATTGACAGTGCTAAGTATTCAATTAATAACATTGAAAAAAATAAGCATTATTATATTCCAAATAAGCAAAGGGATAGAGTTGTTGAACCTTATTGATAAGAGTGGAATATTTGTTGAGTGAAAATATCAAAAACATGAATTTTAAAATTTTAGAAACTTTAAAAAATCAATGTGATATAATTTATATATAGGATGGTTCAATCAAAATATTTCAAAAATTAAGTATTTGATTTCATGAAGGTAGGTGAAGCTGCATAATTTATATGCAGCTTTTTTGTTCGCTTTTTTAAGTGAAACCTTGTTGGTAAATCAATAGTTTTTGGTTTTATTGATAAAAACTTGTTCCTAAGTTAATCGATACTTCATTTTTTAAATATTTGGCATAACCATTGCAGATAAGTATTTCACGCAATATTCATTTAGATGCATATTTGCCTAAATTCTTGGCATTAAGTTTATTCATTAAACAGGGGCTAGGTCATGACGACTCCTAATCCGTCTTCAGAGAGTATGCTAGAGCGCTTATTTAAGCTCAGCGAGAATAAAACAAATTTTCGTACAGAAGTTCTAGCAGGTGTAACGACATTTTTAGCAATGAGTTACATTATCATTGTCAATCCGATGATTTTATCCGAAACAGGGATGGATCATGGGGCTGTCTTTGTAGCAACATGTCTTGCAGCTGCAATTGGCTGCTTAGTTATGGGTATTGTTGCAAATTATCCTATCGCTCTTGCACCAGGTATGGGCTTAAATGCGTATTTTACGTATTCAGTCTGTTTGGGTATGGGAGTGCCATGGCAAACGGCTTTAGCAGCAGTTTTTGTGTCAGGGATTGTCTTTATTGCAATCAGCATGTTTAAGATTCGTGAAGCCATTGTAAATGCGATTCCAATGTCTTTGAAACTTGCAATTGGTGGTGGTATTGGTTTATTCCTTGCATTGGTTGCACTAAAGAATGCAGGAATTATTGTTGATAATCCAGCGACTTTAGTCGGTTTGGGTGACTTGAAGCAACCTTCTGTTTTACTTGCCCTTTTAGGATTCCTTCTTGTTGTAATCATGCATAATTTTAAAGTGCGTGGGGCAATAGTAATTAGTATCCTTGCAATTACAGCCATTTCAACAATCATGGGTTATAACGAGTTCCAAGGCGTGGTTGGTGAAATTCCATCGATTATGCCGACATTTATGCAAATGAACTTTGAAGGACTCTTTACAGCAAGTTTGGTGGGGGTGATTTTCGTATTCTTCTTGGTCGACTTATTCGATTCAACGGGTACTTTAGTTGGGGTTTCTCATCGTGCAGGCTTACTTAAAGATGGTAAATTACCACGTTTGAAAAAAGCATTATTTGCCGATTCGACAGCTATTGTTGCGGGTGCTGCTTTAGGTACTTCTTCAACAACACCATATATTGAATCTTCAGCGGGTGTTGCGGCAGGTGGTCGTACAGGCTTAACTGCGGTTGTTGTTGGTGTTCTATTTGTTTTATGCTTATTCTTGGCACCATTGGCTCAATCTGTTCCTGGTTTTGCAACTGCACCAGCATTATTATTTGTTGGTGTTTTGATGATTCAAGGCATTACCAACATCGATTGGGATGATGTTACAGAAGCTGTTCCAGCATTCTTAACCATCATTTTCATGCCTTTTGCATATTCAATTGCAGATGGTATTGCGATGGGCTTTATTAGCTATGCATTAATTAAATTGTTCACAGGTAAAGCGAAATCTGTTCCATATATGGTTTGGATTGTTGCGCTACTTTGGACATTGAAGTTCGCATTATTTGGTGGCTAAATACACCAATGAATGCAAAGGGTGTAAACTTTGTTTGCACCCTTTTTTATTTTTGAGGGATATAAATGAGTCAATTAGATTTTATCCGTGCATTGCCAAAAGCTGAGTTGCACGTGCATATAGAAGGGACATTTGAACCAGAACTTATGTTTGCAATTGCGCAACGTAATCAAATTGAAATCCCGTATAAATCTGTAGAAGAAGTAAAACAAGCTTATAATTTTCATAATTTACAGTCTTTTTTAGACATTTATTATGCGGGTGCAAATGTACTTATTCATGAGCAAGATTTTTATGATCTTGCTTGGGCATATTTTGAAAAATGTGCACAAGATAAAGTGGTGCATACAGAAATGTTTTTCGATCCCCAAACACATACAGATCGTGGGATTGAATTTGCAACAGTCATCAATGGTTTGCAACGTGCTTGTGATGTAGCGAAAGTAAAACTAGGGATTACATCGCATTTGATTATGTGTTTCTTGCGTCATTTAAGTGAAGAGGCTGCATTTAAAACACTTGAACAAGCACTACCATATAAAGAGCAAATTATTGGTGTCGGATTAGATTCAAGTGAATTAGGGTATCCGCCATCTAAGTTTGAGCGTGTTTTTGCTCAAGCACGTGAAGAAGGATTCTTGATTGTTGCTCATGCTGGTGAAGAAGGTCCTGCCGAATATGTTTGGGAAGCCTTAGATTTACTTAAAGTAAATCGCATTGATCATGGTGTTCGCTCTGAGGAAGATCCAAAATTAATGGCGCGTTTGGTTGCAGAGAAAATGCCTCTAACTGTTTGTCCATTAAGTAATTTGAAGCTTTGTGTTGTAGATGATATGGCGAAACACAATATTCGTCGTTTATTACAGCAAGGTGTGCATGTAACAGTAAATTCAGATGATCCATCGTACTTTGGTGGCTACATGAATGATAACTTTATTGCGATTACAGAAGCATTAGATTTAACTACAGATGAATTAAAGCAACTCGCAATTAATTCTTTTGAAGCATCTTTTATTTCACGTGAAGATAAAGAAAAGTGGATAAGTAAAATCCAAAACTTAGTGGTTTAATTATTTGGTATTTCAGGCAGTCGGTTTTCTTGCTGCCTTTTTTGGTTGTATAAATAGATATGAAAAAAATTCTTAAATTTTTATTGATGATAATATTTTTAATTGTCGCTGTAATTGCATATTTGGCAATAGCTCATCCTACAGTTATGACCAAAACAGCACTTAAGCCCGTGGTTGAATATCAATGTAAGGCGGAATTACAGACAACCAAAATTTGGAAAACTGCCTCAATCTTTATGACTGAAGATGATCGTAATCAAACATTATCTCAGGTATGTGGGTGTGTGTCGGAACACGCGTCCGATGATGTGTCGATTAAAGAATTATTCAATGCATTAATTGATGAAAAAGCCAAAGATCAACTTGTATCTAAAGCCATTGTGAATAGTATTCGTGGATGTGTTGTACAAGCATTAGATAAAAATTAAATCAAAAAAAGCCACATTGAATGTGGCTTTTTTATTGTTCTAAATTACGTGAGTAAACATTTATTTGGGTTGTTTGGCCATGCTATTTAAAACATTGTCTTTATCTACAAAGTGATGTTTTAAGGCTGCAAGAATGTGACCTGCAAGTAATAAGCCTGCTGCCCATGAAATATAAACATGTAAAGGCTTAACAATAGCGGTAATTGCTGGGTTTTCTGCAACGAGTGTTGGTAGGTTAAATAAATACAAAACAGGTGCAGGATGTCCTGCGCTCCAGCTAAATAAACAACCTGTAATAGGCAATGCTAAAAGCATGAAATACAGTGCTAAATGCCCTAAATGAGCAAAACGTTTCATTATTGGTGACATTGTATTGGGTAGTTCGGGTGCTGGGTGTGTATATCGCCAAAAAATACGAATCATGACTAAAAAGATAATCGTGGTTGCAATGTTTTTATGCAGTGTAATCACACTGCCTTTAAAGCTGCCATCTACGTCATAGCTTAAAAAATTACCACTGTAAAAGCCAATAATCCATGCAACAATAAAAATAATGGCCATTAACCAATGCAAAATTTGGGCTGTTCGAGTGTAGTATTCAGAATTGTTTTTCATAATATTAAGTTGTTTGATGCGCATTCTGTATGCTAATGAATTTAGATTGTCTTAAAAATAGTATTTATGCAACGCATCGTTAATATTCTGAAACGATTAAACTTGTTGGGAAATTATTCAGACGATTCAAAAGCTGAATTTACTTATTCCTTAATTGGTATAATTTGGGCAAAATGGCATTACATTTATTTTGTATAAAAAGGATAATTCTGTGAAAAAGTTAATTGCTGTACTTGCTCCAATGGCACTTATTTTATCTGCATGTGCGACAACGGATACAACGGGCACTACATCAGCAACTCAACAATTGGGTACAGCTGCACTTAAAATTGCAGTAAATGCAAAATGTACAACTGAACTTAATAATATCCAAGCATGGAAAGCAGCGACTGTTTTAATGACTGCTGAGAAAAAGGAAAGCATTGAATCTGAAATTTGTGGTTGTGTTAGTGAAAAAGCACCACAAAGTGTAACTGCTGTGGATTTAGCAACAGCTGCATTAGATCCTGCTGCACGTACTACAATTGTTTCAAATGCAGTAACTAAAACAATAAATGCATGTGTTGCTGAATCTGTAAAATAATTAAAATTTTATTATTGTTATAAGATAGGCTGACATGTTCAGCCTATTTTTTTAAGGTTATAAATTATGCGTAAAATTGCAGGAACAGATGAAGCGGGGCGTGGACCATTGGTTGGTTCAGTGGTCGCGGCGGCTGTTATTCTAGATCCTAATAATCCAATTGAAGGGTTAAACGACTCAAAAAAACTCACGGAAAAAAAACGTGAAAAACTATTTATTGAAATTAAAGAAAAAGCTTTAGCATGGGCAATTGCAGAATCGAGTGCGCAAGAAATTGATGAATTGAATATCTTACAAGCATCATTATTGGCAATGCGTCGTGCTATTGAAAAACTGCAAATTCAACCAGATCATGTATTGGTCGATGGCAATAAAGAACCGAAAGGTTTACAGATGAGTTGTGAAGCTGTGGTTGGTGGAGATGCAATTCATGCTGAAATTTCTGCTGCAAGTATTTTAGCAAAAGTCACACGCGATCATGATATGGTTGAGTTAGATAAAAAATATCCGCAATTTGGTTTTGCTAAACATAAAGGTTATCCGACCAAAGCACACTTTGAAGCAATTGCTGAACATGGTGTGATTGATGAACACCGTAGAAGCTTTGGACCAGTGCGTAAAGTATTGGAAGCAATGGAAAATAGATAGTTCTGTAAATTTTAGGCAAATTTAAAGCGGCAATATAGCCGCTTTATACTCACAAAATAAAATTATCTTAACGATTAAAATCATTTTGTTGGATATTATCATCTTCTACAGAAGGTTGATAATCTTGGTCGATATGTTGAAGATGTTCATGCATAGCGCGTTCATGTTGAATGCGTTGATAAATTTCTTCACGATGAACCGATACTTCTTTGGGAGCATTTACACCGATACGGACTTGATTGCCCTTAACACCAAGAACAGTAACACTGACTTGATCCCCAATCATTAATGTTTCACCGACACGTCGGGTAAGAATCAGCATGTTTATCTCCTTGCAATGTGCTAAACGTGCAAATATTTAAAATAGGAAATTACACAACCCTAAAACGATTAAATTTTAACAGAAATCCTGTCGCAAACATGGTGTCTGATACAAAACTGCTTAAATTTTTTATAAAGCTATAATTGAATATAACAGAGCCACGAATATAAATACTAGAGGCTCTGTTGGTTTTATATATAAAATGTTACATAGTAGTGTTAAATACTATTATGTTTAAGCGCGAACGCTTGATTCACCGCTCTCACGATCTAAATCGAAAGCTGTATGAAGTGCACGAACAGCAAGTTCTAAGTATTTTTCATCAATGATGACTGAAATCTTTATTTCAGAAGTCGATATCATCAGAATATTAATACCTTCTTTTGCTAGTGCAGTAAACATTTTGCTTGCAACACCTGCATGTGAACGCATACCAACACCAACGATAGATACTTTTACGATATCTGAACGTGTTGCAACTTCACGAGCGCCAATTTCTTGTGCTGTTGCTTCAAGAATTGCTTTCGCTTTGTTTAACTCACCACGGTTTACGGTAAACGTGAAATCAGTTGTGCCATCTTCTTCAACATTCTGTATGATCATGTCGATTTCAATATTAGCATCGCCAATTGGGCACAAAATATTCGCAGCAATACCAGGTTCGTCTGGTACACCAAGAATCGTTAATTTTGCTTCGTCACGGTTAAACGCGATACCTGAGATAATTGGTTGTTCCATGTTGTCTTCCGCTTCAGTAGTGATTAGTGTTCCGACATTTTGTTTGAAGTCTTCGTCGAATGCGCCATCATTGTCATTATCAAAACTAGATAATACGCGTAAAGGCACTTGGTATTTGCCTGCAAATTCTACCGAGCGAATTTGAAGAACTTTAGAGCCAAGAGATGCCATTTCAAGCATTTCTTCAAAAGAGATACGATCAATTTTTTTAGCTTTTGGTGCTACACGTGGGTCGGTGGTATAAACACCATCAACATCTGTGTAAATTTGGCATTCGTCTGCTTTAAGTGCGGCAGCAAGTGCGACACCTGAAGTATCCGAACCACCACGACCTAAAGTTGTCGTGTTGCCATTTGCATCGAAACCTTGGAAGCCTGCAACTACAATGACTTGACCCGCATCTAAGTAGCTTGTCATGACATCTGTATCAATGGATTCAATACGTGCTTTTGTAAAAGCGCTGTCTGTTTGAATACCGACTTGGCGACCAGTAAGCGATGTTGCTTTAACACCAATGGTATTAAGTGCCATCGCTAACATGGAAATCGTTACCTGTTCACCTGTAGACACCATTTGGTCTAATTCACGTGGGTCGGGGGTTTCGGTTATGGCTTTCGCTAAAGCAAGTAGACGATTGGTTTCGCCACTCATTGCTGATACCACAACCACTACCTTGTGACCATGATCGTGCCAGCGCTTCACACGACGAGCAACATTTAAAATGCGCTCGGGAGTACCCATTGAGGTACCGCCATATTTTTGAACGATTAGTGCCATAGTTGTTCCATAAAAGCCATGACCCTGATTTACCTATCAGGGTCAGTTACACAAAAGGTGAAGTTATTTTGCTTCAAGCCAAGCAACTAAGCTTGCCATAACAGGTTCTAACTTCTCGTTAAGTGGCGCGCCACCTTGTGCCAAGTCAGGTTTACCACCACCTTTACCACCTAGTTCTTGACCTAAGTGTTTGATGATGTCACCCGCTTTAATAGACGCAGTAAATTCCTTCGTTACAGATGCAATAAGGCTTACTTTATCGCCATCTACAGCTGCAAGTACGATGACTGCATTGTCTAATTTAGATTTCACACCGTCATGTAAATTGCGAAGTGATTTCGCATCTGTATTTTGAACGGTAGTGATTAATGTTGAACGACCAGCAATTGTTTGAACTTGGCTTAAAAGTTCAGATGCTTGGAAGTTTGCAAGCTTTTGATTCAATTGTTCGATTTGTTTTTGCAAGCTAGATGCTGTAGACGCAAGGTTTTCAACTTTTTCTAAAGTTTGATCTTTTTGCGCTTTAAGTAAATCGTTAATTGCATGAATGTCGCGATCTGCTTTTTGAGCTACTTCAATTGCTTTAGTGCCTGTAACTGCTTCAATACGACGTACACCAGCAGCAACACCGCCTTCAGAGGTAATTTTGAATAAACCAATATCACCTGTACGTTTTACGTGAATACCACCACAAAGTTCAATCGAGAAGTTTTTATCATCGCTGATAGAACCCATAGAAAGTACGCGAACTTCTTCACCGTATTTTTCACCGAACAACATCATCGCACCTTTAGATTTCGCAGATTCGATATCTAAAAGTTCAGTTGAAACAGCGGTATTTGCAATCACTTCGCGGTTAACAATACGTTCAATTTCTTGAAGTTGTTCAAAGCTTACAGGTTGATCGTTTGCAAAATCGAAACGTAAAATATCAGATGCAACCAATGAACCTTTTTGTTGGACATGCGTACCCAATACTTGACGAAGGGCAGCATGTAATAAATGCGTTGCAGAGTGGTTGCGTGCAGTTGCATCACGTAAATCTGCTTTAACAATTGCTTCAACTAATTGAGTCGCTTTTAAGTTACCCATCGTCACGATACCTTGGTGTACAAATGCACCACCAGATTTTTTCGTGTCTTGAACTTCAAAAATGCCTGTTTCATTTTTGAAGATACCTGTATCACCAATTTGACCACCGCTTTCTGCGTAGAAAGGTGTTTGGTTCAATACGATGAGGGCTTCGTCGCCTTCATTTACTTCATCAACTTGCTCGCCATCTTTATAGATTGCAACAATTTGACCTTGACCTTGAGTTGCATCGTAGCCATCAAATTGAGTTTCGCCATCTACATTTACAATTGAGTTGTAGTCGATAGCAAATTTACCGGCATCACGTGCACGTTGGCGTTGTGCAGCCATTTCAACTTCAAAACCAGCTTCGTCAATGGTTAAATCACGTTCACGTGCGATGTCGGCAGTTAAGTCTGTTGGGAAACCGTAAGTATCGTATAGTTTAAATACTGTTTCACCTGGAATAACAGAACCTTTAAGGTTCGCAAGTTCACCTTCAAGCAATTTCAAACCTTGCTCTAAAGTTTTTGCGAATTGCTCTTCTTCTTTAAGGAGTTGCGCTTCAATACGTGTTTTTTGAGCTTCAAGTTCAGGATATGCTGCACCCATTACATCAATTAATGGTTGAAGCATTTTGTGGAAGAATGAACCTGTTGCACCCAATTTGTTACCGTGACGAACTGCACGACGAATAATACGACGCAGTACATAACCACGACCTTCATTTGAAGGGTTTACGCCATCTGCAATAAGGAAGCAGCATGAACGTGCATGATCTGCAACCACTTTTAAAGATGCTGGATATTCAACAGGTTTGTTGTTTGCAGCAGCTTCAGCTTCAATTGCAGAGGTATCTAAACCAATAATTTCAGCAGCAGATTTTAATAAGTTTTGGAATAGATCAATTTCGTAGTTTGAATTTACGTGTTGTAAAACCGCAGAAATACGTTCTAAGCCCATACCTGTATCTACAGATGGGGCAGGAAGAGGGTGTAACACGCCATCAGCAGTACGGTTGAACTGCATGAATACGTTGTTCCAAATCTCAATGAAACGGTCGCCATCTTCTTCAGGAGAGCCTGGTAGACCGCCCCAAATGTGGTCGCCATGGTCAAAGAAGATTTCAGAACAAGGACCGCAAGGACCAGTGTCGCCCATTGCCCAGAAGTTATCTGATGCGTATTTTTCGCCTTTATTATCGCCAATACGGATAATACGGCTTGCATCTAAACCAACTTCTTTATTCCAAATATCAAAAGCTTCGTCATCTGTGTGATAAACAGTGACATAAAGTTTGTCTTTAGGAAGTGCTAACCAGTTGTCGCCTGTAAGGAAATCCCAAGCGAAAGTAATTGCATCACGTTTGAAGTAATCGCCAAACGAGAAGTTACCTAACATTTCAAAGAAAGTATGGTGACGTGCTGTATAACCAACGTTATCTAAGTCGTTGTGTTTACCGCCTGCACGTACACATTTTTGTGAAGATGTTGCGCGAACATAGTCACGTTTTTCCAAACCAAGGAAGCAGTCTTTAAACTGGTTCATCCCTGCGTTTGTAAATAATAAGGTCGGGTCGTTGGCGGGTACTAGTGAACTCGACGCGACACGTGTATGCCCTTGCGATTCAAAGTAACGCAAAAATGCTTCACGAATTTCAGCTGATGTCATAAAACGAGTACTCACAACCAAGTCACTCCATAGATTCTGTATTGGCTAATGCGTAACTGTGTAAATTCATCTAAAAATGATTCACCACAGCACACGGGGGCTTAAAAATTTTAAAACGCCAAATTATAACGGAAAATATACGTCTCACCAATGATTTTAAGGTCTTTTGATGACTTTTCTATTTAACGCATAGTTTTATACAATGTTTGGTAAAATTGATAAAGACAAGAATGAATAAAAGTCTTTAATTTGTTTAACATTCCCGTTATTTAGCAAAGAAATATTGTTTTTAAAGTGAACATGGCGCTTAAAATTTGCCATACTTTCTACAAATACAATGTGTTGATAAGAATTAATGCGTTAAATCAATTTTACTGACTTGTATTAAACTCAGAATTTATATCTGTATTCAGACGAAATCTATTAACATATAGTTGTAGCTGTAATACTTCACATGGTTAAAGGGTCTCTTCATGCAACACGTGGCGATAAATGGATTTGGTCGAATTGGGCGTAATGTTTTACGCGCATGGTTTGAAAATCCGAAAAATTTTGCTTTTGAAATTGTTGCGATTAATGATGTTGCAGATGTAGAAACTTTAATTCATTTATTTAAATACGATACAACGCATGGTCGATTTCAAGGTGATGTAGAGCTTTGTTATATCGATCAGCAAGCTTATTTGAAAATTTCCGCAGGATCTTTAACGTTAAATGTTCAGGTATATAACTGCCAAGATCCTGAACAGCTTCCGTGGAAAAAGCTTCAGGTCGATGTGGTTTTGGAATGTACAGGCTTGTTTCGTTCACGTGAAGCAGCAACCAAGCATCTTACTGCAGGTGCAAAACGTGTAATTATTGGTGCTGCGCCATTCGATACGGTAGATGCTGCGATTGTGTATGGTGTAAATCATCATGAAGTAAAGGCGACTGATCAAATCATTTCAGGCGTTTCGTGTACAACTCAAGCCTTGGTACCACTTGTTAAAATTTTAGATGATGCATTTGGTATTGATACCGCACTTATGACCGAAATTCATGCGGTAACGGCCGATCAATCTGTGCTTGATCACGCACATCGAGATTTAAGACGTGCGCGCGCATCAGGGCAAAATATTATTCCAACCACTTCTTCAGCTTTGGGCGCGCTTAAGCGTGTTATGCCTAAAATGGAAAATAGAATAGATGGTTATTCAATTCGTGTACCCACCATTAATGTGGCAGCAATTGATTTAACTTTTATTGCCCAATCGGACATAAACTCACAAACGGTGAATGATGCATTGGTTGCTGCTGCACGACATGATTATGCTGAAATTATGCAAGTGACCGATGAAGCATTGGTTTCAAGCGATTTTAATCACTCTCCCTATTCTTTAATTGTCGATTTAACGCAAACCATGGTGGTAGGCAAACAAGCAAAAGTATTTGCTTGGTATGACAACGAGTGGGGTTATGCGAATCGTTTACTTGATTTGTGTGAGTCTTTTAATAGTTAAATGAATTTTTCAAGAATCTTCATTGAATATTTTAGATAAAAAATGCCCTAAAAGATGAGGGCATTTTTTTATACTTCGTTTGAATATCTAAAATATTAAAAACATTCTTAATAGCGCTGCAGAAGCCATACTGATAACTACCGTTGGTAAAAGTGAAAAGCGTGTTGCTACAAGCACGGTGATAAATATAGCGATTAAATCGGCAGGATTATCTTTTACAAAATAGGGTGTAATAACTGAAATAAGCACACATCCGGGAATCACTTCCAAAATTTGTCTTTGCTTGTTATTTAAAGTTTTATTTTTCAATAAAATATAGCCTAAAACTCGCGTCAAATAGGTTGTGCCTGCAATAAATAAAATGGCAACTAAGGTGGGTGTGTGGATCATGTGTTGTCATCACCTAAAAAGAAAAAAGCTGAAATAATTCCACTGATTGCGCCAATTGGAACATACCATCCTGAAGGTAAATATAAATAAGCCAAAGCTGCGCAAATTAAACTAACAAGCCATGGTCGTGCAGCACGAGCACCTTTCCACATACCACGTAGCAAGACTAAAAAAACGGCAGGAAATGCCATATCGAAGCCAAAACGGCTAATGTCACCCAGTATTGGTCCTATGGCAGCGCCAAGTGTCGTGAAGCTGACCCACATGATATAAAGTGCGAAGCATAATCCTGCATAAAATGGTAGTGAAAATGCGTGTTCGAAACCTTTGTGTGGTTGTTTAATTTGTGCATCTGCTAATGAAACAGCCCAACTTTCATCGCACATAAAGAATAAAGCAGGAAAGACTTTCTTGTTTGGAAGATGTTTTAAATAAGGCACTAGACTTGCGCCCATTAATAAATGCCGACTATTCACTAAGAAGGTAATAAACATCAGCATTAAAATATTCGGTGGATTTGTCCATATTTCCAAAATTGCAAACTCAGAACCCCCTGCAAAATTTAAACCCGTAAATAGCGGGACTTCAATTAAGTTAAAACCTTTATTTGTGGCTTGTGCACCAAGTACTAAAGCAAAAGGAATAATGCCAAGAAGCATGGGAATAGATGTTCTTATGCCACGTTTAAAGTTTGAGAATTCAACGATAGAAAGTTGTGTTTGAGTTAGATTCTTTAAAGTTTGCATGGGTTTAAGAAACTTGGGTTTGGGGTGTGAGAATTATATTGTTTTAAAGTTGAAATGTGTGGTCTTTGTTGGGTTTATATATTGTTATTATTGGAACTTTATTTTATAAAATATTACATTGTTAATATATTATGCTTCACTGGTTTGAGAAAATGGATTTAATTGATAAAAAAATACTGAAAGAGCTTCAACGCAATGGCAAACTCCAAAATAATGACTTGGCTCACTTAGTTGGCTTATCTCCATCACCATGTTTAAGGCGCGTGAAGCAACTAGAAGATAGCGGAGTCATTCAACAATATGTTGCTTTGTTAGATGCCAATAAAATTAATTTGGGACTAACAGTATTTGCCCGTATTTGGTTAAAAGAACAAGATGCAAAAACAGTCGATCAATTCGTAGAAGCTATTCATGATATGCCTGAGGTTGTGGAATGTCAGTTAATGGCAGGGGACTGTGACTTTTTTTTAAGAATTGTTGTTGCTGATTTAGATGCTTATAGAACATTTCAAATTAACAATTTAAATAAAATTACGAGTATTCAAAATGTTAAAACAGAAATTCCATTGCAAGGTATTAAAAAAACAACAGAGCTGCCCCTTTATTAATTGAAAACTCAAACATCCATTCAATTTTGATATTCAAAAGACACGTAAAATAAGAGATATTTATTTGATTTTTATGTCATAAAATGATTATGAATTAAATGTTTAATTCATTAAATATCAGGGTTGATTAAACTTTGGTTAAATCTTGTGGAATTTTTAAAAAGTCGGTGCAGAGCTAAAACTATCGTGCTAGACTTAGAGGAATCGGGTGTGTTCCCGATTTTTTTATGCGGATTAGTTCCGCACTGACAGGATTTAGGTTTACAACATGCCCATTTCAGAGACATGGTTATTACCTGATGGTGTAGCTGATGTATTACCAGAGCAAGCGCAAGTTATCGAAACTTTGCGACGTGACGCATTGGATTTCCTCGCATCTCGAGGTTATCAATTGGTGTACACGCCTTTCATCGAATACATAGAATCTCTATCTTCTCTTTCAGAATCGAATCAAGATTTAGACTTAGCCACTTTTAAAGTGATCGATCAGTTGTCTGGTCGCTTACTTGGTGTGCGTGCCGATATGACACCACAAGTGGCTCGTATTGATGCACATGTACATCAAGTTCAAGGTGTTGCTCGTTACTGCTATGCAGGAACGGTTTTACATACGAAACCTCAAGGGTTTAATACCACACGTGCGCCATTACAATTGGGTGCAGAACTTTTTGGTTCAGACAGTATTGATGCCGATGTAGAAATGATCGACGTAATGCTGAATTTACTTAAAACAGCTGGTTTTGATCACGGCATCCATCTAGATGTAGGTCATGTTGGTTTGTTCCGTAGCTTGGTTAAGCATGCGGGTTTAAGTAAGTCGACTGAAAATCAATTGTCAGATTTATACCAACGTAAAGCTTTACCAGAACTTGCAGAATTCACTCAAGATCTTAAATTCGGTTCAGATTTCTATACGTTAGGTCGCTTCTCTAGTGATTTAGATGCTTTACAAGCAAATTTAAGTGCTGAACTTCTTGCAGATGAAGCATTTAAACAAGCATTTAATGCGCTACTTACGACGAAACTAGAAATTCAATCACGTTGGCCAGATTTAGATATTGGTATAGATGTTGTTGAACTTCGTTCATATCATTATCACACTGGTTTAATGTATGCAGTATATGCACCAAATCGTGCGGCACCTGTAGCACAAGGTGGTCGATACGATGGTATTGGTGAACACTTTGGTCGTGCGCGTCCAGCAACAGGTTTCTCTTGTGACTTGTATGCACTAAGTGTGGGTAAGTTCGATCAAGTTCAAGTTGTTGTTGCACCTAGAGGCCTAGATGAAGCATTACAAAATGCAATTCAAAATGCTCGTGCACAAGGCTTAAGTGTAATTCAATTATTAGGTAATGATGATTTAAACTCTATTCCATATGCTACTCATCAATTGGTGAGTGTAAATGACGAGTGGACAATCACGGTAATTTAATCACTTTACTGAATGTTTCTGTCATTCAGTTGAGTTTTCAATTTTAACAGCATGATGTAATGAGGCTATTATGGGCAAGAATGTTGTGGTACTTGGTACCCAATGGGGCGACGAAGGTAAAGGTAAAATCGTCGACCTGCTCACGGATCAAGCGACTGCGGTAGTTCGTTATCAAGGCGGACATAATGCAGGTCATACTCTCGTAGTTGGTGGTAAGAAAACTGTATTACACCTCATTCCATCTGGTATTTTACGTGAAAACGTACTTTGCTTAATTGGTAACGGTGTTGTTTTATCACCTGAAGCGCTAATTAAAGAGATGGCTGTTCTTGAAAAAGAAGGCGTACCTGTTAAAGAACGTCTACGTATTTCACCGAACTGTCCTTTAATTTTGCCGAACCACATCGCACTTGACCAAGCGCGTGAGAAAAAACGTGGTAACGCGAAAATTGGTACAACTGGTCGTGGTATTGGTCCAGCGTACGAAGATAAAGTTGCTCGTCGCGCTGTTCGTGTTGCTGACTTGGTTCGTGGTGGTGATCATCTTAAAGCTCAATTAGAAGAGCTTCTTGAATACCATAACTTCCAATTGACTCAATTCTACGGTGTAGAAGCGGTTAAATTAGAAGACGTACTTGCACTTTGCGACCAATGGCGTGAAGTGGTTGCTCCATTAGTTATTGATGTAACAGGTGAGCTTCATAAATACCGTAAATCGGGTGAAAACATCATGTTTGAAGGGGCTCAAGGCTCACTTCTTGATGTTGACCACGGTACTTATCCGTATGTAACTTCATCGAATACAACAGCGGGTGGCGTAAGCTCAGGTTCTGGTCTTGGTCCATTGCACCTTGACTATGTATTGGGTATTACTAAAGCATACACAACGCGTGTAGGTGCAGGTCCATTCCCAACTGAACTTGTTTACGATGCTGCTAACGATGTTGGTGATGCAATTGGTAAACACCTTGGTACTGTTGGTTCTGAGTTTGGTGCGTCTACTGGTCGTCAACGCCGTTGTGGTTGGTTTGATGCTGAAATTCTACGTCGTTCTGTAGAAGTTAACTCACTTTCAGGTATTTGCTTAACTAAACTTGACGTTCTTGATGGTTTAGAAGAAGTGAAAATCTGTGTAGGTTATGAAGCTGCAGATTCTGGTTGTGTTGGTTCTTCTGATGCGCTTGCATTCGAAACTTTAAAACCAATTTACGAATCTATGCCAGGTTGGTCTGAGTCTACTTTTGGTGCTAAATCTTTAGACCAATTGCCTGAAGCAGCAATCAATTACATCAAACGTATTGAGCAGTTAATCGAATGTCCAATCGATATCGTTTCTACTGGTCCTGATCGTGATGAAACTATCGTATTACGTCATCCATTTGATGCATAATTTGCAAAGAATGTAAGACATTAAAAGCCTCACAATTGTGGGGCTTTTTTATGTGAATAGTTTGAGCAAGCCGACTAAAGTTGCAAGTTCTTCGGCTATGCAAAACATGAACAGTTGCTACAATAGGCATCTTCTATAATTTAAATAAATATTGAGATATGCAGGATGCAGAACAATATCGCGAGCACAATTTTCTATTCATTATTGTTTGCAATGGGCGGTGCGCCAACCATCGCAATGTTGATGATTAAAACTCAACAAGTCGATCCAAATGTGTTTTATCAGGTTTTTATTGGATTGACAGTGATGATTGCTTGTATCCTTGTTCCTTTAGTTTTAATTCAAAATGCCTATTTATTATTTAAGCGAAAAGATCAAAATTTAGAGCAAAAAATTAAGCCATTTTCACAGTTTTATTTTGTGTTAAATGCATTGTGTTTGGTGTTTTGGTTGGTAATTCAATTTATGCTCTAATCTAAGCACAAATATGATACTGAAATATAATAAATACTTGTTGAATATCCTATTTTGTATATGATTAATTGACTATAATTTAAAAATAAGTTTGATATTGTGGAGAAAAATACAATGAATAAGAAACTGTGGATGGCGCTGTGTGCATCGGGTGTAGTAACAATTTCGGGGTGTGCTACTTTTGCTGAAATGGCAGGTGCAGATACAACAACATTAAATGCGGTTGCAACAGAAGGTTTTAATAAAACTTTAACAGAGGCGCGTTCAGCAAATACTTTAGATACTTCATCTGCTGTTTATAAGCGTATTAATGCTGTATTTTTAAATTTGAAACCTTATGCAGATCAGTTGAATCAAACTGGGGTGAAGTTTAATTGGCAATTGGCTGTATTAAAGTCTGATCAAGTGAATGCTTATGTTGCACCAGGCGGTAAGGTTGTATTCTATACAGGTATTGTGAATAAGCTGAATCTTACCGATGCTGAAATTGCTGCTGTAATGGGGCATGAAATGGTGCATGCTTTAGAAGAGCATTCTAAGCAAAAAATTGGTGCTGATGCACTTACAAATATCGCATTAGGCGTTGGTTTAAGTGCTGCGGGTGCGGGTCAGGGTGCAGCAGCTGCAGCGCAATTGGGTAGCCAAATTGGTGTGGGTTTACCGTATTCACGTAATTTAGAAAGCCGCGCAGACCAAGGCGGTTTAATGTTGATGGCGCGAGCAGGTTATAATCCACAAGCAGCCATTACACTTTGGGAAAAAATGCAAAAACAATCGGGTGGTGGTAATTCATCATTCTTGTCGACGCATCCATCAAATTCACAACGTATTCAAGCAATGCGTGAGAATTTGCCAGCTGCACAAGCTTTATATAGCAAAAGCGCAATTAAACGTTAAAAAATAAGTCTATTTTGATGATAAAAAAAGGATGCCATGGCATCCTTTTTTTATTGCTAACTTAAATTTAAAACAGCTTTCGTGTGTTTCTAAAATAAATTAAAGCAGTACTTTTTGTATTTCTAATTTAAATTTGAAGGAGTCCTCAAATTTAAATTAGGGAGCGGGGTTTGGTTGTTGCTTGTGAATGGCTTCAATGCCTTTTAGAACCTCTTCAGATAAATTGACATCAAATGCATCAATGTTTTCTTTTAGTTGGTCTAAATTTGTTGCACCAATAATGGTTGATGTTACAAAGAACTGTTGTTTGATAAATGCGAGTGAAAGTTGCGTTAGGCTTAAACCATGCTGTTCAGCGAGCTGTGCGTACTGTTCAGTTGCCAATTCGCTTTCTGGGTTGCTGTAACGGCTAAAACGAGAAAAACGTGTTACACGTGCATTCTCAGGGCGAGCACCATTACGGAATTTTCCTGTTAAGTAGCCAAATGCAAGGGGGGAATAAGCAAGTAAGCCCACACCTTCATATTTCGCAATTTCAGACATGCCTACTTCATAAGTTCGGTTTAATAGGTTATATGGATTTTGTACACTGACAAATTTTTCTAAGCCTAATTTTTCAGCCAAATGCAAAAACTTCATCGTACCCCAAGGTGTTTCGTTGGAAAGACCAATATAGCGAATACGACCTTTTTTAATTTCATCGCTTAAAGCACTGAGCGTTTCTTCCAAAGATGTGACTTCTTTTGTATTTTCAGCTTCTTGATTGTCATAACCTAATTTTCCGAAAAAATTAGTGGGGCGTTGTGGCCAATGCAATTGATAAAGATCGATATAATCTGTTTGTAGGCGTTTCAAGTTACCATCTAAAGCAGAAGAGATGTCTGAAGCATTAAAGCGTGTTTGACCATCACGAATATGACTACCACCTTGTGATGGCCCTGCAATTTTTGAAGCTAAAAATAATTTTTCACGACCACCATGTTGCTGAATCCAATTTCCAATGATGCTTTCAGTTGAACCTTGTGTTTCAGGTTTTGGGGGAACAGGGTACATTTCTGCAGTATCCCAAAAATACAATCCACGATCTAAAGCATAATCAAGTTGTTGAAATGCTTCAGCTTGTGTATTTTGTTCACCGAAAGTCATGGTACCTAAACAGATTTCAGGTAAAAGGATACCTGTATTAGCAAGTGGTCGAAATTGCATGTGATATGGCTCTTAATTTAGATGTATTTTTGATGTTCTAGGCTAATGGAGTCAATGTATATATTGAAATCATAAATTGTTAAAAGTTTGTGAAAAAAATAGCTGAACAATGATGGGTGTAAAAAAAGCAAATCATTTGATTTGCTTTTTTTACTTAGAGAATTATATAGCGTTTATCGCTTATTTCTCAGCATCTGCATACGCATCTTCAACGGCTTCTAAAGAAGCATCAAAGATTAAGATTGCTTTGCCATCAGTTTCGATCATGCCTTGTTCTTCTAATGTTTTAAGAACGCGACCAACCATTTCGCGAGAACAACCCACAATACGACCAATTTCTTGACGCGTGATACGAATTTGACGACCATTCGGTAAAATCATAGCTTCAGGCTGAGATGAAAGGTCAATCAAGCAACGTGCAATACGACCAGAAACATCAATAAATGCTAAGTCTGTTACTTTGCGTGTTGTATTTTTTAAACGACGAACAAGTTGAGCAAATACCGCATAGCTTAAATCTGGATATTGCTTGCTTAGTTCATGAAAGTTTTCATAAGTCACTTCGGCAATTTCACATACGTCTCGAGTGCGAACTTCTGCAGTACGTTGTGGATTCGATTCGAATAGACCCATTTCCCCAAAAAAGTCCCCCGGATTCAAGTAAGCAACAACAATTTCACGATCATCATCTTCACGAAGAATGATAGACACAGAACCTTTAAGAATTAAATATAAAGATTTAGATTCTGACCCCGAATCGATAATGGTTGTACGCTTTGGATAACGGTTAATATATGCACGCTTTAGTAATGCTTTAACTGAGTCAGGCAATTGACCTGGTGAGAGGGCATCGGTGCTTAGTTGTGAAAAATTTGAAGTCATGCTAACAGTTCCGAAAATGGATAAATAGTAGATCGCACAAGACCTAGTATGAACGCGTGTCACACATGGGCTGAAATTCCGTATCAACCCAAATTATGTTAGTGTACAGTACACTGTAAATTTATAGCTTTTTTTAGGGACTTGCAATGCAAACAAGCGTTCATTGGTTAGAGAATGTTGCTTTCGAGGCAAAATCGGATAGCGGTCATACAATTACTATGGATGGTTCGCCTGAATATGGTGGTGAAAACCGAGGACCACGTCCCATGGAACTTATATTAATGGGTC
The DNA here is from genome assembly GCF_009372215.1 of Acinetobacter portensis. Lineage (GTDB taxonomy): Bacteria > Pseudomonadota > Gammaproteobacteria > Pseudomonadales > Moraxellaceae > Acinetobacter > Acinetobacter portensis. The sequence continues at coordinate 31,377 of NZ_LWRV01000038.1, forward strand.
TTGGTGGTTGTGCTTCATTCGATATCGTGACTATTTTAAAGAAATCTCGCCAAGATGTGACGGATGTTGTATGTCAACTGAAGGCTGATCGTGCTGATACCATTCCTGCTGTATTCACTAAAATTCATTTGCATTTTGTTGTGTCAGGTCGTGCTGTTAAAGAGAAGCAGGTCGCAAAAGCAGTTGAGCTTTCGGCAGAAAAATACTGTTCTGCTAGCAAAATGTTATCAGATGGTGGTGTTGAAATTACACATGATTTTGAAATTATTGATGTTGAATAATAGAAATTGTAACAGTTTGTAATAATTGCAAAAGATCGGTTTTTAATCGGTCTTTTTTTAGGCTATATGATGGATTATTCTAAGGAAATTGGCTAAGTAGTCGTCAAGATAATTAAATAAAGTTAGATGATGCAATAATAAAAATAATAATGAGCCTTGAAATTAATAAATTGAATACCCATATTAAAACTGTATTATTTGCCTAAATTTATAAAATAAATATTTGAAAAATATAAATAAAAAATAATTTAAATTAAGTTTAATGGATTTGAAATTTTTAAAAGTACCTCCATATAAGATTCAAGTGAAAATTTGTTGTGAGGTAAAACAAAAATGCGTTTTGAAAAATTTACAAACCGCCTGCAGCAATCTCTATCAGATGCTCAATCTCTTGCGATGGGTAAAGACCATACTTCTATAGATGGAATTCATATTCTCACCATCTTATTAGAAGAAGCATCTAACCTAAGCATGTTGCAGCAAGCAGGTGCAAATCTCCCAGAATTGCAAAAAAAGCTTCAACAAGCGATTGCCGATGCACCGACCTTGGCAAATCCAACAGGTGATCTACATTTAAGCCCAGATGCTGTAAAAATCTTAAATTTAGCAGATCGCTATGCACAAAAAGCAGGTGATGAATTTGTTTCGACAGATTGGGTCATGCTTGCATTTATTGAAGTGAGTATAACGAAATCATTGTTAATAAGCGTTGGTGTAAGCAAAGACAACTTACGCAGTACAATTGAAAAAATGAGAGGTAATGACAAAGTGATGAGTAATAATCATGAAGATCAGCGTGACTCACTTAGTAAATACACCATAGATTTAACTGAGCGTGCAGCGGCAGGCAAACTTGATCCTGTTATTGGTCGTGATGATGAAATTCGTCGTACCATTCAGGTTTTATCACGTCGTACAAAAAACAACCCAGTTCTTATTGGTGAGCCGGGTGTAGGTAAAACAGCCATTGTTGAAGGTTTGGCGCAACGTATTATTAATCGTGAAGTGCCTGAAAGTTTACAAGGGATGCGCGTCTTATCTTTAGATTTAGGCTCATTGCTTGCGGGTGCAAAATTCCGTGGTGAATTTGAAGAACGATTAAAAGCAGTTTTGAGTGATCTGGCGAAACAAGATGGCGAAGTTATCCTCTTTATTGATGAACTACATACGCTTGTAGGCGCAGGTAAAGGCGATGGCGCAATGGATGCAGGTAATATGCTTAAACCTGCATTGGCACGTGGTGAGCTTCGCTGTGTGGGCGCAACAACGCTTGATGAATATCGTCAATACATTGAAAAAGATGCTGCACTTGAACGTCGTTTCCAGAAAGTTCAGGTCGATGAACCTTCTGTAGAAGATACAGTGGCAATTTTACGTGGCTTAAAAGAGCGCTATGAAGTGCATCATGGTGTAAAAATTTTAGACTCAGCGATTATTGCTGCTGCGAAAATGTCGCATCGTTATATTACAGATCGTCAATTACCTGACAAAGCCATCGACTTAATTGATGAAGCGGCTTCACGTATTAAAATGGAATTGGATTCAAAACCTGAGCCATTAGACAAGCTTGAACGTCGTCTTATTCAATTGAAGCTTCAACTTGAAGCAGTGAAAAAAGATGAAGATGCAGGCAGTAAAGCTGAAATAACGCATCTTCAAAATCAGATTGATGAAGTGCAAAAAGAATATAGCGATTTAGAAGAAATTTGGATTGCTGAAAAGCGTTTGGTTCAAGGTGATCAGCAAACCCAAGCAGAACTAGATCAAGCACGAGTTGCACTACAAAAGTCACAACGTGAAAACGATTTATCTGAAATGGCACGTTTGCAATATGGTGTGATTCCTGAGCTTGAAAAACGTTTAAGTGAAGAAGAAGTTGTTGAAGATAAACCTGAACCAAAACTTTTACGTAATAAAGTCACAGACAACGAAATTGCAGAAGTAGTGAGTGCTGCAACAGGTATTCCTGTGGCAAAAATGATGCAGGGTGAACGTGAAAAACTGCTTCAAATGGAAGACTTTTTACATAAACGTGTGGTTGGTCAAAGTGAAGCTGTGGTTGCAGTGTCGAATGCAGTGCGTCGTTCACGTGCAGGCTTGTCTGATCCGAACCGTCCAAGTGGTTCATTCCTATTCCTTGGCCCAACAGGTGTGGGTAAAACTGAGCTGACTAAAGCACTTGCGAATTTCTTATTCGATAGTGATGATGCGATGATTCGTATTGACATGTCAGAGTTTATGGAAAAGCACAGTGTAAGTCGTTTAGTAGGTGCACCTCCGGGTTATGTCGGTTATGAAGAAGGTGGAGTGTTAACTGAAGCTGTACGTCGTAAACCATATAGCGTGGTGTTATTTGACGAAGTGGAAAAAGCACATCCAGACGTATTTAATATTTTGCTTCAAGTATTGGATGATGGTCGTTTAACAGATTCGCAAGGTCGTGTGGTCGATTTTAGAAACACGGTGATTGTGATGACATCGAACTTAGGTTCACAAGATGTTCGTGAATTGGGCGAGGGTGCATCTGAGGATGAAGTGCGTACTGTTGTAATAGGTGCTGTAAATCAACACTTCCGTCCAGAGTTTATTAACCGTATTGATGAACTGGTGATTTTCCATTCGTTGAAAAAATCACAAATTCGCGGCATTGCTGATATTCAGTTAGATCGATTACGTGCGCGTTTAGCCGAACGTGATTTAAGTTTAACTGTAGATGATTCTGCATTTGATTTATTGATTGATGCTGGATTTGATCCTGTTTATGGTGCGCGTCCGTTAAAACGTGCAATTCAACAGCAAATTGAAAATCCATTGGCTCAGAAAATATTAGCTGCTGACTTTATTGCAGGAGATACAATTTTGGTTCAATCTGAAGATGGTCATTTAAGTTTTCAGAAGTTAAAACTAAATTAATTTAGAAAGTAACTATTAAATAGTAAGTAATTAACTTATTTATAGCTTGCTTCTGTTTACTTAAATTTAAAAGATAAAAAAACCGAGCCTTGGCTCGGTTTTTTTATGCAAAGCTAAACTTTATTATTTGTTCTGCTCATTTTGTGGATGTGAAATTTTCCACGCACGGTGAATTTTTGTATTACGTTTATAGTCAGGACCAATGGTTTCGCTAGAAATTTCTTCTACATCGTAGAATGCCAAAATTTCTTCATCCATTTCAAAACCACGATAGTTATTCGAGAAGTACAGTGTACCTTCTGTGGTTAAGCGGTTCATTGCACGTTTGAGCAATGACAAATGGTCACGTTGAATATCGAAAGTACCGTAGAACTTTTTAGAGTTTGAGAATGTAGGAGGGTCGATGAAAATTAATTCATATTGTTCATGACCTTCTTTTAACCATTCAAAACAGTCACTAGCAAAGAATTGATGCTGTTGATCTGCATGATCTACAGTTAAACCATTCAATACAAAGTTTTCTTTAGACCAGTTTAAGTACGTGTTTGATAAGTCGACACTTGTTGTACTTGCAGCACCACCTAAAGCAGCGTGTAAGCTTGCAGTAGATGTGTAGCTATAAAGGTTAAGAACATGCTTACCTTTCGCTTCTGCGGCAATACGTAAACGCATTTGACGATGATCGAGGAATAAGCCTGTATCTAAATAGTCTGTTAAGTTCACTAAAATTTTAGCTTTGCCTTCTTGCACAATAAAGCGCTTAGATGCAGTACTTTGTTTCGTGTACTGGTTTTTACCTTCTTGGCGCGCACGTGTTTTGATGAAAATTGCATCACGACCTAAACCTGTTACAGAACGAATTGCTTGTAATGCAAGGTTAAAACGACGTTTTGCTTTTTCAGGATCGATAATTTTTGGTGGCGCATATTCTTGAACGTGTAAACGATCGCCGTATAAATCGACTGCAACGTTAAAGTCAGGTAAATCTGCATCGTATAAACGTAAGCAGTAAATGCCTTCTTTTACAGCCCATTTTTTAAGGTTTTGCATGTTCTTGGTTAAACGGTTTGCAAACTCCATTGCACCTTCAATTTCTTCAAATTGTTGTGGCTGCCATTCTTCAAGGAATGGTTTCGCTACAGGTGCAGGCTTAATTGTGCCAAAACGAATGTAAATTGGTAATTTACCATTCATCAAGCGTAAAAGTTGTGGATCACTGAAAGCAAGAACATCGGCTTGTTCAACTTGCGATGCAATAACTGCCGCAGTTTGATTTGGGAAATGCTTTTGTAATAAAGCAGATAAACCTAAATATAATGCACGATTCGATGATTTTTCACCTAAGCGCTCACCATAAGGAGGATTGGTAACGATGAATGACGTTTTACCTTCATTTTCAAAGTTTGGCCAATCTGCAAGCGTACGTTCTTCAATTCGAATTTGATCTAGAATTGATTCAAAACCAGCCGCAATAATATTTTGTTTGGTTGCTTTAACTGCTTCCCAATCTGCATCGTATGCATAAAATTTTGGAAGAGGCTTTTCTAATGCAGCAGCATGACGTTCAGCAGCTTCATTTTTAATAGACATCCACAAGTCATGGTTATGACCATTCCAGCCATTGAAACCAAAACGACGAACTAAACCAGGTGCGCGGTCTGTGAAAATAAATAATGATTCAATAATAAATGTGCCTGAACCACACATTGGATCAAGAATGATATCTGGGTTTTTTTCGCTTAATTTTGCTTTTTGTAAGATTGCAGCAGCTAAGTTTTCTTTAATAGGCGCATCTGTCATGTATTGACGGTAGCCGCGCTTATGCAAAGAATCACCCGATAAATCTAGGCAGTAAGTATGCTCAGTTTTACCTGCTAAAACGAATAAAGTAATTTCTGGTTGTTTTGTATCGATGCTAGGACGACGACCAACCGCTTCCATAAATGAATCGACCACGCCATCTTTGGTGCGAAGCGTAGCAAATTGAGTATTCACTTTAATATCACGTTCAACGTGTAAGCGAATAGCAAAGGTACTTTGTGGTGCAAAAAGAAGCGACCAATCAAAGTTCATTGCACCTTCATAAAGCTCTTCTGCAACATCACGAGCATCGTGAGTGAAATCAAGTTCATGTTTATGAACAGGCATAAGCACACGAGAAGCCAATCGTGACCACATACAAATACGATATGCGTTTTCTTGATTGCCTTGGAAAATTAAACGACCAGGTAGACGTTCTATATTTTGAATACCTAAACCTTCCATTTCTTCTTGGAGTAAGGTTTCAAGTCCATCTGCACAGGTAACCCAATATGTAGAGAGACGGGGTTTCGAATTCATGTAAATTTCCAAAAGCAAAAAAGCAATCGACTATTTTAACGTATTTTAGGGCTTTTGGGCTGATGAAGTTTCGAAGATATGTATGAAAATTCAAATCTTGTTATGCAAATGATGAAATGAAGATAAAAATATTTTTTAAATTTACTTCTATTAATGCTAAAAATTTTATGAAAATTCATAAATTGGTATAGCTTTTGCTTCATTAAAAACATAAATATTTTAAAGCGTTATTTGTTTTCGGGGGATATAAATGGAAGATGATTTATTGGGTGGATTAGTCGCTAAAAATAGTGCATTTAATACAGCAATTTTAATTTATACACGTTTAAGACGCGTTACAGGTCGTGTGGTCGATGCATCATATTTATCTGAAAATATTCAATATGCTCAACATGTTGATGCACTTATTCAATCAAGTGGTGATGCAGAATTATTGAAGTATATTGAAAAATTAAAACATGCCTTAGGTTTTGGTGATGATTTTGTTGAAGAGCAAAACGTATTGTCTACGCAAAAAAAATCTCCGTTAACAGAGGCGCAGGAACTTGAACCAAGTTATCAAGCCACGGAAGAAGAGGTGTATCAAGCACAAGTATCACATCACTATATTGGAAGCTTACGTTAATACTAAACTCTTTATGTTTAGATGAATTTTAAATGAAGTGAAATAGATAAATAACGATAAAAAACAAAAGAAAAATAAATACAAATTAAAGTTTAAGCCACTCAAGTAACCTTAGACAGTTACTTGAGTTTTTTTTGAATGATTAGATGAGCATTTAAAGTTGAATTGGATAAACTGTTGCTTTACTGGCATTGCTAGAAAATAGACTAGAGAACCACATCATCACTTTTTGGAAAATATTGGCTTCTTCAACTTGAACATTTTGATCTAAATGAAGCGTATTAATCAGTACGTTATTTTGATAAACCTGAACTGTTGCAAGTTGCATGACTTTTGCAATAGGCGCAATGATTTGATTTTCTTTGACTTGAACTTCAGCACGAGTATTGGTTTCAGTTAAAGGGTCAATTTGTTGGATTGTTCCATTGCCTGTATTTAACATCACACGTTGATTTACTTTGTCGTAAGTTTGAAGATCGATGGCATAAGTTTGGTTATATAAAGATGTTGTAACTAATTTCGGTTGATTTGCAGTCACTTTAAACATTTTTAATGTCGATTTAACCACTGGGATATCTGCAATAGTTTGTTTTTCTTTTACCACAACTTCGTTACGTGTGTAGGTATAAGCGAGGTTTAATAAAGTTTGCGCAACTTCGGCACGTTTTACGGCACTTTTAGCCCCCATCACCACCACAATTAAACGACGTTCAGGCGCATTTAAATCACCGGTTGGACGATGTGCAGTTAAAGTTAAGTTATAACCTGCTGCACGGGTAAAACCTGTTTTTAAACCATCTACACTTGGGTCAGTTTTTAAAGCTAAGTTTGTTGCACGATGAAAGCGTTGGTTATAGCTAAAACTTGGCATTACTGAATAATGTAAATATTCAGGCGTTTGTTTTGTTACGGCTTGACCTAAAAGCGCCATATCGTATGCAGATGAAAAGTGATCATCCATAGTAATGCCCGCAGGGTTTGAAAAATGCGTATCTTTCATGCCCAAAGCTTGTGCTTCTTTATTCATGCGCTGAACAAATGCAGGAACAGAACCTGAAATACGTTCTGCAAGTGTTACCGCAGCATCATTTGCAGACATTACAATTAAACCTGCAAGTAACTGATCTACAGAAATCGTTTCAGTCGGCTTGAGGTACATTTGAGACTCATCCCATTGCACCATATTCACTACAGGTGTTGCCGTGATAATTTCATCTTTAGACAAACGACCTGCTTCAATTTCTTTAAATGCAATATAAGCGACCATCATTTTGGTCATAGATGCGGGTGCTCTTTGCACATGGCTGTTATGTTCTGCAATCACTTGACCTGATTGTGGGTCTAAAATGGTCCAAGCCTCGGCTTCCACACTTTGTGGAACGATATTTATTAACCCAGCTTGGGTTAAAGTTGAACACAATAAGCTCAAAATTGTGAGCACGTAAATAACAGCTTTCAATGAAAATCCTTAGTCAAGTCAGGCCGTGACTGTAGTAGCGCAAAAGAGGGTAAATGCTATGCTTTTTTTTTCAAGCTGACTAGTCAAAAATGTAGACATTTAATACAGTTCAGCACTGTATTTGAAAAAAATGATAAGCTAGATATAAGTTTTGTAAAATATTTTTCGAATTGCCTATTATGCTTCATTATCAAATCGAATTTGACGATTATCGTCAACATCTTGTACACGTAACACTTCGCTTTTTGGCAGATCCGACACAAGTTCTGACTTTACCGACTTGGATTCCGGGTAGCTATTTAATTCGCGAATTTTCTAAGCATATCGAATCTGTAAAAGCATCGGATGAAGATGGTCGCCTTTTAAAAATTAGCAAATTTGAAAAGAACAAATGGCGTTTGTTTAATACAGATCATGAGCTAATTACGGTTGAATATGAGGTATATGCGTATGACTTATCTGTACGTGGCGCATATGTAGATCAAAACCGTTTATATATTAATCCTGCTTGTGCATGTATTGGTTTAGAAGGTCAGGAAGATAAACCTGTTGAAGTTGAAGTGTTCTTACCACCTGAGTTAAAACATTTCCAATTGGCAACGGGCTTAGAGTCTAAAAGCTTGGTGAAAGGTCGTTATACTTTAAAAGCGAAAAACTACGCTCAATTGATCGATTCTCCATTTGAATTGGCAGATCAAACGCGTTTTAGTTTTGACACAAATGGTATTGCACACGAATTTGTTGTTTCGGGTCAGCATAAAATGAATGCTGAACGTATGAAACAAGATATTGAAAAAATCTGTTCAACTGAAATTTCAATGTTTGGTTCTGCGCCATTCGAAAACTATACTTTTATGACCATGGCAACAGCCAATAGTTATGGTGGCTTAGAGCATCCGAACAGTACAAGCTTAATTAGCCCGCGTGATGATTTGCCAAAAGCTAATGAGCCTGTAGAACCATCTGAAAATTATCAACGCTTTTTAGGTTTATGTAGCCATGAATATTTTCATTCGTGGTTGGTGAAATTTATCCGTCCTGAAAACTTTGTGAATTACGATTTAAACCGTGAAGGCTATACGTCTTTATTGTGGATTTTTGAAGGTTTCACTTCGTATTACGATGATTTAATTTTGCTTCGTAGCGGTGTAATTAACCAAGATTCATACATTAAATTGTTAAGAGCACAAATTGATCGTTATTTACAAAACCCAGGTCGTGAAGTTCAAACGGTTGCAGAAAGTAGTTTTGATGCTTGGGTGAAGTTTTATCGTCAAGATGAAAACTCGAATAATGCAGGTACAAGCTATTACAACAAAGGTTGTTTGGTTGCGCTTTGTTTAGATTTGGGCTTGCGTTTACGTGGTTCTAGCTTAGATGCCTTAATGCGTAAATTGTATGAAAATGCACAAAATGGTATTCAAGTGAATGAAGGTACCATTTATGAATTGTGCAATGCGCTTACAGGTGATGATTGGGCTGAGCAGATTAATCACTTGATTAATACAACAGATGAATTGCCTTTAGATCAGTTATTCCCTGAATTTGGTGTTTCTTATACTTTAAAAAATGATAAGACTTTGCCATTTGGTTTGAAACTTGCCGATAAGCCTGAAGGTGTTGTGGTTCAGTCTGCGCGTCGTGATGGTGTGGGGGCGAAAGCAGGTCTTTCTGCTCAAGATGTGATTATTGCTATTGATGGTGTGAAAGCATCTGCAAAATTACTTGAGCAATATGCGAAAGAACAAGGTGTATTTACTGTTTATGCGTTCCGCCGTGATGAGTTTATGCAGTTTGAAGTGAATGCTTCGGGTTCTGTTTTAACAGAAGTTGAACTTAAAGTTGAAGATGCGACAAAAGCTGAAAAATGGCTTAAAGCTTAGTTGCATATAGTTGAAGGTTCATGTAAAACCCATACTTAGGTATGGGTTTTTTATTGCCTAAAATTAATTATTTATGAGTAGAAAAATAAAGTGAATTCTAAAAGTTTGATTTGGGGAATGGTTGGAACAGTTACTTGGTTGCTTCTTATTTTTCTATTTGCTGTTCTAAAGGGTTATGAGTTACCAAACTCTTTAAATGAGTTAGGCGATGCATTAGCAGGAATAGTTGCGCCGATAGCATTTTTTTGGCTGATTTTAGGTTATTTACAACAAAGTAAGCAGTTAGAGTAAAATTCCATTGCGATTAATCAGCAAGCGGATTCTTTAAAACAACAAGCTGAAGCACTGAATTTGCAAATCATGGAAATGAAAGAGAGTGTTCAACAGCAGAGAGAAATGGTGGATGTACAAAATAAGCAATATGAAGCAATGAATATAAGTGTAGAGCCTTGTTGGGAAATCAAGGGTTATCATTATGAAGAAACTGTAGATGATATTTATGAATATGATGAGTTTGGAAATTCTATAGACTTAATAGGTCACAAAGAACGTTTTATTGTGTATTTAGATATTATGAATAAAGGAAAAGAAGCGAGAAAAGCTAAAATTAAGGATAATAATGGCAGTCAGCATTTTATAGCTGAAGTTTGGGAGGGCGGTGAGATTAAGCTGGTAGCGATTGATTTATCAGATGAAGATAGAGTGAGAATTTCAAACTATCAAAGTGTTTGTGTGAAATTGAACTTTAATTATAAGAATAGGTATGGCAAAAACTATAATAAATATTGGCAAATGAGTATTCAGAAAAATCCAAATGGTGATCAAATTGATATTTCATATACTCAAATTAAACCCCTCAATTGAGGGGTTTAATTTATAACAAATTTTTAAATCTTAACGAGCATTACGTCCGCGACCACGTGGCGCTTTCGTATTTGGACGAGTCGTACCATTGGTTCTACGCTTCGGTTTCTCGCTATCATCCATCTGCCAAATACGCTTCGTACCAGAAGACTTCTTCACAGAACCATCTTTATTCTTACGAACCATAGGCTTACCACCAGTACCACCTGGTTTCTTCACATAAGAACGTGAACGGTACGGCTCTTCCGCAGGAACATTTTGAAAATCAGGATATAACAAAGGCTCAATTTCTTTCGTTTCACCTGGTTTTAACGCCATTTGAACTAAATCGATTTGACCAATTTTAGTACGAATTAAACGTAAAGTAGGGAAACCAACCGCAGAAGTCATACGACGAACTTGACGATTACGACCTTCACAAATAGAAATTTCAACCCAAGACGTAGGCACAGAAGCACGGAAACGGACAGGAGGAACACGTTCCCATAACCATTCAGGCTCTTCAACTTTTTCCGCTTTCGCAGGTAAAGTCATACCATCTTTAAGTTCGATACCTTTACGAAGTTGCTCAAGCGCTTCTTCAGTTACATCACCTTCAACCTGAACCAAATAAGTTTTAAATTTCTTATTTTCAGGATTAGTAATATATTGGTTTAAACCACCGTGATCGGTTAAAAATACTAAACCTTCAGAGTCCATGTCCAAACGACCTGCAAGACGCAAGTCAGGATCGTTAACGAAATCTGCCATCGTTTGATGTTTTTCGTCAGCACGGAATTGAGAGAGAACGTCATAAGGTTTATTAAGAATGACGATTTTCATAAAAATGCTTCTTTAATAAGGATAAATACAGAAATGCTTAAGATTTATTCGATGGAGAAATAACATGATTTCTCATTAAATCTTAAAAATACAAAATATGGATAACGCTATTATGCTTTAAGATGGCTTGAAAGTATTGTATATCGCCAATTTTTTTTCAAAGTTCCTTCATTATTCGGCTTAGATCCGATAAATAGCAATAAAATAGGGGCGATTTAGGCAATTAAATTGTGGAGGTCTATTAAAACGGATTTATTGTAAAAAGATTATAAGTTCATATTTTTTGATTTACGATGCAAAATATGTTGAACAGAACCCTTATTCAAAATAAGCCTATCTCAAAATTCTCTGTATACTTAAATTCATGTTTGAAATTCGATACTTATAAATTTTGATAAAACTATCTAATTGAAATTATTATTGGATATTGGGTTTTTAATTGTAATTGTTAAATGTATTTTGATCATTCGGTGCCTTATTTCACTGCAAAGTTAGCGTGAATGTCTGTATAATATGTTGACTTAGCATATAAGGAATCCACCATGTATTTGGCGGCACTGCATACCCCGAGCCAGATTCAGCTCAACCAAAACGGAAACCTAAAGCACTTTTTGACCATTGAAGGTCTATCTAAAGAAACTCTTACAAAAATATTGGACACTGCACAGTCCTTTTTTAATGACCAAAATCAGCTTATTACCAACAATCTTCTGGAAGGTCGTACGGTAATGAATCTCTTCTTTGAAAATTCTACCCGTACACGTACCACTTTCGAAGCCGCTGCAAAACGTCTTTCTGCCAATGTTTTAAATATTGATATCGCACGTTCAAGTACATCTAAAGGTGAAACTTTACGTGACACGCTTTGGAATTTAGAAGCAATGGCGGCAGACATCTTCGTGGTGCGTCATTCATCTTCTGGTGCAGCACATTTCATTGCAAAAGATGTATGTCCAAACATCGCCATTATTAATGCGGGCGATGGACGTCATGCACATCCTACGCAAGCAATGTTAGATATGCTCACCATTCGCCGTGAAACCAAGAAAAACTTTGAAGATATCTCTATTGCCATTATTGGTGATATTAAGCATTCACGCGTTGCACGTTCGGATGTTGCAGCATTGCAAACATTGGGCTGTAAAGACATTCGTGTGATTGCACCAAATACATTACTTCCTTATGGTTTTAGTGAATATGGCGAAGGTGTTCGTTTATTCAATAATATGGAAGACGGTATTCAAAATTGCGACGTGATTATTACTTTACGGATTCAAAACGAACGTATCGATTCTCCTGCATTGGCGTCACAATCTGAATTCTACAAAATGTACGGCTTAAATAAAGAACGTCTTGCATTAGCAAAACCAGATTGCATCGTGATGCATCCAGGACCTATGAACCGTGGCGTAGAAATCGATTCAAGCATTGCAGATGGTACGCAATCGGTGATTTTGAATCAGGTAACAAACGGTATTGCTGTTCGTATGGCAGTATTGGCGTTGTCTATGCAAGGTCAATTGCAAGAAAAAGGTTTATTAGAAGCGATTGCGGTATAAGGGATAGTCATGAGTATTGTTAAAATTGAAAATGTACGTGTCTTAGACCCAATTGCTAAAACGGACAGCGTACAAACTGTATATATCGAAAATGGTAAATTGGTTGCTGAATCAAGCAATGTTGCAGAAACCATTAATGGTGAAGGCAAATGGTTAATGCCAACCATGTTAGATTTGTGTGCGCGTTTACGTGAACCGGGTCAGCAACAACATGGTACGTTAAAATCTGAAGGTAAAGCGGCACGTGAAAACGGTATTTTGCACGTATTTACTCCACCAGATTCAAAACCAATTGTTCAAGATAATGGTGCTTTAATCCACGGCTTAGTTGAAAAAGCAATGTTGGATGGTGGCATTTATTTACAAGTGATTGGTGCACAAACTCAAGGTTTATTAGGCAAGCAACCTGCAAATATGGCAGGTTTGAAAAAGGGCGGTTGTACGTCTGTTTCAAATGCTTATGCAACATTTGAAGATGATGATGTTGTACTTCGTACTTTAGAATATGCGGCTGGTTTAGACATGACTGTCGTGTTCTATGCAGAAGAACATCAAATTGCCAAGGATGGTTGTGTACATGAAGGTTTTGTTGCATCTCGTCAAGGTTTACCAACAATTCCTGCTTTGGCAGAAACCATTGCAATTGCAAAATACTTGTTGATGATTGAAGCTACAGGCGTACGTGCTCACTTTGGCTTATTGTCATGTGGCGCATCTGTAGAGCTTATTAAAATTGCAAAAGACAAAGGCTTAAATATCACCTGTGATGTGGCAATGCACCAATTGCATTTAACCGATCAATTGATTGATGGCTTCAATTCACTTGCACATGTACGTCCGCCACTTCGTTCTGAAAAAGACAAAGAGTTGCTTCGCCAAGGCGTAAAAGATGGTGTAATTGATGCGATTTGTACACATCATGAACCTTTAAGTAGCTCTGCGAAAATGGCGCCATTTGCTGAAACACTTCCGGGCTTTACAGCATTTGATACTTATATTCCATTTGGCATTCAACTTGTGAAAGAGGGTTTGTTCGAGCCTTTAGAGTGGGTTGAAAAAGTGACTGTTGCACCTGCAAAAGTGGCCAATATGTATGATCGTTGGGTGGCTGAATCTGGTTTAGTATTAATTGATCCTGAACTTGAATTGACACTGAATAAAGATTCAATTATCTCTCAAGGTAAAAATACGCCGTTAATTAATCAAACTGTTCAAGCAAAAGCAGTGCGTACTTTTACTGCGTAATTTTGAAATGATTTAATGAAAAGTCAGCTTCGGCTGACTTTTTTGTTACAGAAATATAAAAGGAGCTTAATAAAATATTTTACATAGATTAAAAAATATCCTATAACTACAATGTAATGACATTTAAAAATCGTGGGGGCGAGATGTCTTTTAATATAATTAATCTATTACAACAACACGTTACACCTATCGTTCTTGTAAAAGAAACAGATGATTTATTATTTAAAAAACAAGCACTCACTAGCTTTTATCCAATTTTATTGGCAGCTATTAATTCTAAACCTGAATTGTTTGAAAAACTACGTAATCAACTTGAGCCAGATATCACTGATATTTTTGATGAAAACTCAGATATTACACAGCAGATCTTAAATTATATTAGTGGTGAGGCATCTACAGAAGAGGTTAATCATCATCTCAATGCATCTCTTGCACCTGTTCTGAATTTGTTGGTAAGTGAAGCAGGATCGGGTGATATTCAAGTGATTGAACATTTAATTAAAGGGCAAATGCCATTGGTGTTAAATGCATTACCACATTGGTCTGTCGATTTGCTTGCTATGGCAGGTATAAAAAATTCATTAGAAAATATTCGGGAAGAATTGAAAAAGCCTGAAGCCTTTGTTTCAACAAGTTCGAATAAAAAGAAAAAACCATTTCCATTGCAATATGTAGTGCTGTTCATTGTCATTGCACTTTTGATTTTGGTGATTAAGTCACTTTTTCAGCATAATTCTGAAAGTTCAGAGCTTAAAAATAACGATGTTGCATCTGAGGTTTTATCTCAACCATATGCACCTAAAATAGATGAGCAAGCAGCTTCAACAGTATTGGTTAAAAATCCATTACCTGAAATAGAAAAAGCGGTTCAACCTGCATCAAGTTCTGAAATAGAAAAAATTATAGAATAGAATGACTTATTGAATTTTGATTAATGCATCTTAATAAAGTTTGTTAATTATTGATATCTATGACTCGTTTTTTAATCAATTGTTTGCTTAAATGCGCATGAAAATAATGACAATCATGGTTGAAAATCAAAATGAATAAATTTTTAATTTATAGCTTAGCTATTTCAACAAGTTTAATGGTGGGTTGTAATAAATCGACACCAAAAGAAAAGGAAGTTGCTGCAAGTGAGGTAAAAGAAGAAGTTTCAGATTGGAGTTGTACAGCTCAGGCGAATATCGATCAAATTCAAAACCGTTTAAAAGAAGATTATTTAAAAGAATTAGATCGTAGTCTTCGAAACTCTCATTACGAAGCCAATCAAGATATTTTAGCGACGATTCAAAAGGGTATTAAATTTGAACTAAAAGGTGTGACCACGCTTACTCAAGATATTAAAAATACCAATATTTTAGAGTGCTCAAGTCAGTTGGTTGTTCATTTGCCCAAAGGTTTACAAAAGCGCTCTGAAAATGCATATAAAGAAATGCCATGTGCAGATGAGGGTGAATATTGTGGTGGTCGATATGAAGGGGATGGCTATACAAACCTTCATGATTATCTTGAAGATAGAGAAAATGATTTAAGTCTTGCAAATGATCAACTGGTGGGTAGTTTAAAATATAGCATTACCAAAACAGACAAAGACGGTTTGAGTTTAACGGTTCCATCTCAAAGTGCGGTAATTAATGCAATTGCGTTTGTTGCGAAAACTGCAGCTCAGTATGAAGCTTATGTAAAAGAAAATGCTGAAGGAAACCGTGAAATTGAAAAGAGCCAAAAAGAGCAAGCTGAACAAAAAGATTTAGCCAAGAAAGCACTCGAAATTCGTAAAAAAGAATTAGATAAAGAGAAATTATCTGGAGTTGAGCGATTAAATCAATCTTGGGATAATTTAAGTGTTGAATTAAAAGCAAAGTATAAACAAGAGCAAGTAACTTGGTTTGAAAAACGAGATGTAGACTGTAAAGTGATTTCACAAAAGTCTGTATATCAATTATCAGATTCTGAAAAAGAAACTTATCAGAAACATTCACGTTATTGGGATGAAGCTTTAGAAGCTCAAAACACGCAAATGCAGTACAACAAATGCTTTATTGAGCGTACCAGTGAACGTGCAGATGTATTGGATGAAATTTCTAATTAATATTTGCAAGTTAATATTTAAACATAAAAAAAAGGACGAATTGATTCGGCCTTTTTTTATTGGCATGCTGTAACAAAGGAATGTTGTGTAGAAATTATGAAAATTAGTTTTATTGGTGCAGGACGTGTTGCAAATCATTTAGCGAAAGTTTTAAGTGAGCATCATCAAATTGTGCAAATTTTTAGTCGAAACTTAGAGAAAGCACAGTGGCTTGCGAACCAAGTTCAGGCAGAGGCCATTGCAGATTTTAAATCGATCCATGCCAATATTGATTTAATGATTATTGCGGTAAGTGATCAATCGATTGCAGATGTCATTGGACAAATTAGCCCATATTTGAAAGATGTCTGTATTGTGCATACTTCAGGAAGTACGCATTTAAACATATTGGGTGAAAAACATGAAAAATCAGGTGTTTTTTATCCGCTACAAACCTTTAGTTTGGAACGTGAAATAGATTGGAAAAATACACCATTATTTGTGGAAGCTATGAATGAGCAAGATTTAGCATGTTTGCTTGATTTAGCAAATAGCCTAAGCAATAGAGTGTATTCTTACAGTTCAGAGCAACGGTTAAGTTTACATTTAGCCGCTGTCTTTGCTTGTAACTTTAGTAATTATTGTTGTGACATGGCAAAACAAATTGTAGATGATAAACATGTCGATTTCAGTTTGTTGTATCCCTTAATTGAAGAAACAGCCCATAAAGCATTGGTCAATGACCCTAAAGATATGCAAACAGGGCCTGCAATGCGTGGCGATGAAAATATCATTCACATGCATACAAATATGTTAAAGCAAGATCAACGAGAAGATTTAAAAGCGGTGTATCAATTGCTCAGTCAGCAAATTTTACAACGACATCAATAGAGATTAGATTGCTTTTAGTTGTGTTGTAGCAAAATTTATCCAAGAAAAAGGGCTCTTATTGAGCCCTTAAATCTTATTTGATTTTCTTGAAGAGGAAGTCGTTAATTTTATGACCTTCTTCTAAACCACGACGCTCAAATTTCGTTTGTGGGCGCCAATCTGGACGAGGGTAGCTGTTGCCTTTTCCTGCCATATTTTCAAGATTTGGACGGTTGTCTAAAACATCTAACATCCATTCAGCATATGGTTCCCAGTCAGTTGCAGAATGGAATGTACCACCCATCTCTAACTTTTGCTCAACCAATGGCATGCGGTCATGTGAAACAAAACGACGTTTGAAATGACGTTTCTTTTGCCAAGGGTCAGGGAAGTACAATTGAATAGCATTAATACTGTTATCAGGCATTTCACGTAATACTTGAATTGCATCTGCATCAAGTAAGCGTAAATTTGTTAAGCCTGCCATACCTGCTTCATATACGCACTGTGCAATACCAGGAATGTGTACTTCAATACCCACATAGTTGCGTTCAGGGTTGGCTTTTGCCATAAGTACCAATGAACGTCCCATACCAAAACCAATTTCCACAGTTAGCGGGCGTTCTGGATGTTCAAAGTGTTGGCGTAAATCACCCACTGGGTATTCCAAAATTAGCTGACCGTATTGTTCAAGCGCAGTACGTTGAGAAGTATTTAGTGGAGATGAACGACGCATGAAAGTTACGATTTCACGGTTCTCATTCAGGTTTTCCAGCTCTACGACTTGCTGGTCTAATTGATCGTTCGACATAATTTTGGCAATGTTAAAAACTACGAATGCGATATTTTAAGTGCTGAGCCTGACAAGTCAAACTTTTATATGGCTTTATCTAAAAATTGAACAAAAAATACAAGAAAAGAGCCAAATAGGCTCTTTTCTTCTTTCAAACTAATTATATTTATCTATTAAGGTGCTACTTGCTTCATTTAATCCAACAATATTCACTTCAATATTTTTCTCATTGAATTTCTTCACCACGCTGTTAAACATGTTCACAGAAGTTACATCCCAAATATGTGCATGGGTTAAATCAAGTTCTACAGATTTAACATTTTCTTTAAAGTCGAAAAATTGGAAAAATTTATCTGAACTGCTAAAGAAAATCTGTCCTGAAACAATATATTTACGTTCATTGTTACGAAGTGTAGATTCAACTTTTACCGAACTTTCTAGCTTATTAATGATGAATAATGCAGACAGTAGAACACCAACAAATACACCAAGTGCCAAATTATGTGTCGCAATGACTACAATAATCACAGCAATCATCACCACATTAAAAGACAATGGATGGTTTTTAAATTGCTGAATTGAATGCCATTGGAAAGTGGTAAATGACACCATAATCATAATGGCAACAAGTGCAGCCATAGGAATATAAGCAAGCCAATCTTTTAAAAATACAACCAAACAAAGTAGGAATATACCTGCAACAAGTGTAGAAAGACGTGTACGTGCGCCCGAACTCACGTTAATAATCGATTGACCAATCATGGCACAACCTGCCATACCGCCCATAAAGCCACTGACAATATTGGCAAAACCTTGACCACGACATTCTTTATGTTTGTCACTTTCGGTTTGGGTAACTTCATCCACCACTGTTGTTGTCATCATGGTTTCAAGTAAGCCAACAGTTGCTAAAGTTATGGAATACGGAAAAATAATGCTGAGTGTTTCAAAGTTGAGTGGAATTTGCGGAATGAGGAAAATAGGTAAAGTATCTGGGAATGTACCTAAATCGCTTACTGTACGCATATCTGCGCCTAAAAAAAGTGCTAAACAGCTTAAAACTACAATACAAATCAGCGGTGATGGAATAGTTTTTCCAATTTTAGGCAGGTAGGGGAATAAATAAATAATGGCTAAACCTAAGCCCACAAATAGATATGCTGTGGTATCCATTTTACTGATTTCAGGAAGTTGAGCGACAAAAATTAAAATCGCCAAAGCATTTAAAAAACCATACACCACAGATTGCGAAACAAAACGCATGAGTTTGGCAACTCTAAAATAACCTGCAATCACTTGAATAATGCCTGTAAGTACGGTTGCGGCAAGTAAATATTGCAAACCATGTTCTTTTACAAGTGTAATCATCAACAAGGCAAGCGCACCTGTTGCTGCTGAAATCATGGCAGGGCGTCCGCCAAAAAATGCAATAGAAACAGCAATACAAAAAGATGCGTATAAACCGACTTGAGGATCTACGCCTGCAATAGCAGAAAATGCAATTGATTCAGGAATTAAAGCTAAGCCAACCACCAAACCTGCCAAAACATCGGTGCGTATGTTGGAAAACCATTCATCTTTTTTTAAGCTAATCACGTGCAATATTCAATAAACTTTAAAGTCGCTTATGTTAAATCAACTTTGTTTAAAAAAGTATGAATATTCGACTTGATTAATTCATTCAATTGAACAATATTGAAGATGTAAATGTGCAGTTAACAGTTACGATTTTCTAAAAATAAGTAAGTTTCTTCACTTGAAAGTTTGACAGAAGCAATTTAAAACAGAGTATAGAGATATAACAAGGATCAAGAATGAAACTTTATTATTCACCGGGTGCATGTTCACTTGCATCACATATTATTTTAAATGAAATTAATGTAGATTTTGATTTAGAGCGCGTTAATACAAAAACACATATCACAGAAAAAGGCACAGATTATTACACCATTAACCCGAAAGGTTATGTGCCTGCATTGGAAATTAATCCGGGTTTAATTTTAACTGAAAATGTCGCAATTCTTCCTTTTTTAGCACAACATGATCCTAAACAAGACCTTATTCCACCATCGGGTTTGGGGCGAGCAAAAGTTTTAGAGTGGCTAGGCTACCTAAACTCAGAATTACATGATGCTTATGCCGTATTTTTTGGTGCAACATTAGATGATGAAGCGAAGCAAAAAGCCTATGCTGAAATTGATCGTTTGTTGAAATATATCGATGACACGATTGCGAAATCTGACAATGAATATTTAGTTGATGATAATTTTGGCCCTGCAGATGCGTATTTATTTGTGATTACCAATTGGTCAAACTTAATTCATCATGATTTAACGCCATACCAAAATGTTGTTGCGCTGCGTAATAAAGTGGCTGCACGTCAGTCTGTGCAAATTGCAATGCGAGATGAAGGTTTAATTCCTTAATCTATTCAAGATCTTTCATTTTCTTGCGAAAGAAATCTATTGAATATTGTGAAATAAAAAAGGACTCAGATGAGTCCTTTTTTATTTATTCTTCATTTAAATATTCAAATGATTATTTAAAAAAGCTATTTAAAAAAATAACCTGTTTCAGGCGAGCTTGCATTTGCCATACGTTTACGTGGCATACGACCTGCTAAAAATGCTTCACGACCTGCTTCAACCGCTTTTTTCATGGCAGAAGCCATTAAAATAGGGTTTTTCGCAGCAGCAATAGCAGTATTCATTAATACGCCATCGCAACCAAGCTCCATAGCAATAGCTGCATCACTTGCTGTACCTACACCTGCATCTACAAGTACAGGAACTTTCGCATTTTCTTTAATAATAGAAAGAGTATGTGGGTTTAAAATACCTAAACCAGAACCAATTAAACTACCAAGTGGCATAATCGCAACACAGCCCATGCTTTCAAGTTCTTGCGCAACAATCGGGTCATCCGAGGTATACACCATAATCTCGAAGCCATCGTCAATTAAAGTACGCGCTGCTTTTAGGGTTTCTGTGATGTTTGGATATAAGGTTTTTTCATCACCCAAAACTTCAAGTTTTACTAAGTTATGACCATCTAACAATTCACGAGCAAGCATACAAGTACGCACAGCGCTATTTGCATCGAAACAACCTGCAGTATTTGGGAGAATTGTATACTTTTCAGGAGGCACAACAGAAAGTAAATTGGGTTGATCTGGATGTTGACCAATATTCACGCGTCGAATTGCCACAGTCACAATTTCTGCACCACTTGCTTGAATAGCAAGATCGGTTTCGTTTAAATCTTTGTATTTACCTGTCCCTACAAGCAGGCGAGAATTAAACGTACGTGAACCAATAATAAGGGGGGTATCTTCCATGGAAGCTCCAATTTAGCCGCCACCGACGGCATGTATAATTTCTATTTGATCTTTATCGTTAATGATACTTTGCTGTAATTTGCTTTTCGCAATAATCATTTCATTATGTTCAACAGCAAAGCGTTTGCCCTCTAGAGCAAGTTCCTGAATAAGTTCTAATAAGTTGGAACATGCAGTATTTTGAAGTTCGCCATTTAAGTAAATTTGCACTTTGGTTTCCCTAATTTGCCATTATTTGGCGTATTTAAATGCATTCCATGCAAGAATTAACCATCCTGCAATCATCAACGCGCCACCAATAGGGGTAATTGCACCTAAACCACGTGGTAAGCCTAAAGCCATGATGTATAAAGAACCACAGAAAAAGAAAATACCTATTTGGATGAGTAGAAAACTGGTTTTAATAGGTAAGTTTGGCACAACTTTCGCAATAATCGCTAAAGCCAACAACCCTAAAGCATGATAGAAAAAATAGTCAGTTGCTGTTTGCCACCAACTTAATTGAGCTTCTGTTGCATGTGCTTTTAGTCCGTGCGCCCCAAATGCCCCAAGTATGACTGCAAATGCTAAATTTAAAGCGGAAATAGCAAGCCACATAAGTCATCTCACTTATACAAAATTTGCGCTTAACCTTAGCATAATTTTCTTATTTGATTAAATGGTATAGATGCTCAAAACAAATTTTAAACAATAAAAAAGGGCACGAAGCCCATTTTTATTTTGAAGAAAATTAATTCGAAGACATTGCAACTTTAATTTTTTCCATGGCATTTTTTTCTAATTGGCGAATACGTTCTGCTGATACATTATATTCGGCAGCAAGTTCATGTAGGGTAGATTTATCATCATCTAACCAACGACGTTGTAGGATAGTGCGTGAGCGATCATCAAGTTGTCCCATGGCATCATGAAGCGCGGCAGTACTTTGTTCTTCATAATCTTCATTTTCAACTAAATTTGCAGGATCGTAACGGTTATCTTCCAAATAAAGTGCAGGGGCTACATAAGTAGAACCTTCATCGTCATCATCGCCAGATGCTTCAAATGCAGCATCGTAGGCAGTTAAACGACCTTCCATTTCTAGCACTTGCTCTGCGGTCACATTTAAGTCTTTCGCAATAGATTGTGCTTCAGCTAAAGTAAGTTTTTTACTCGATTTTTTTAAGCTGCGTAAATTAAAGAATAATTTACGTTGTGCTTTTGTGGTCGCAATTTTGACAATACGCCAGTTACGAATTACATATTCATGAATCTCGGCTTTAATCCAATGCACAGCAAATGAAACCAAACGCACGCCCATAGTTGGGTCAAAACGTTTTACAGCTTTCATTAAACCTAAGTTACCTTCTTGAATTAAATCGCCTTGTGGTAAGCCATAACCTGCATAACTACGGGCAATATGAACCACGAAACGTAAGTGAGACATCACTAACATTTTTGCTGCGTCTAAATCTTGATCGTAAAAATAGCGATCAGCCAACTCTTTTTCTTGTTCGGCAGTTAAAATTGGAATTTGATTGACAGTACTAATATAAGCCCCAAGGTTTGAACCTGGCGCTGATAATGACAGGGGCATCAACTGATTGCTGCTGTCACTCATAGGAACTCCTTTAGGATGTGTCGATGAAATATCAATGACATTCATATTAATGCGAATAACCGACTAAATTAAGTGGAAATGGTGAAGAAATGTAATTTTTTATGCCAATAGATCAAAAAATGCAATTAACGCGTAATTATATAATGAAATTCGTGCTTTGAAATACACTGTATATCACATTTTAGATTGTTAATTTGGCAATAACGTAGAACATCTTGTTGGCTATGTGGGTCAGATGATTTGAGTAAAAACTGCTGACTCGAAGCACTTTTTAAGGCACGTTTTAGCATTAATAGTGGCATTGGGCAGGGTTTCCCCATGGCATCAATGATATCTATTGCTTGTTTTACATCTTCCATTAAGTTTTAAAACCGTTTAAAAACGCTTCAATTATACTAATAAATGGCATAAAAAAGCGAAAGTGTGATTTTTTTATTTATTCTGAACAAGATTAAATGCTTAAATTAATTCATGATAAATAAATAGGCTTAAATCTGAATAAGATATATGAAAAAACTCTATTATTTGTCAGAAACCCATGATAAGCTCGAAATGAATTAGGGGTTACGGTAACTATAAAGTTATTGGGCAACCTAGTTAGAAATGGATGTAACCGGATTTTGTTAATAGTTTCACAGAATGATTATAAGTTTAGAAAGAATGAAATTTTTAGGCTTTGTTGGTCTGCTGCTTGCAACACCGGGTGGTCCTTCAATTAAGTCTATGAGGATTAACTTATGACAGCTGCTCGCGAACAAGGCGTAGTTAAGTGGTTTAATGACACTAAAGGTTTTGGTTTTATTCAACGCAATGGCGGTGATGACGTATTCGTTCATTTCCGCGCTATTCAAGGCGATGGCCACCGTTCACTTCGTGACGGCCAACGCGTAGAATTCAGTGTTGTTAAAGGCCAAAAAGGCTTCCAAGCTGAAGAAGTTCAGCCGTTAGACTAATTGAAAAATTAGACTAATAAAAAACGCTCCAATGTTTATTGGAGCGTTTTTTTGTTTATAATGATTAAAATATTTCTATTTATGAGTGAGTGCACATTAATATGTCAGCTGGTTTTGAAACCTTAAATTTACATCCAAATTTGAAAAAGGCAATTGATGCATTAGGCTTCACTAAAATGACATCAATTCAAGAAAAGGTTTTAAAATTCACGTTAGCAGGACATGACGCAATTGGTCGTGCACAAACAGGCACGGGTAAAACTGCTGCCTTTCTTGTAAGTGTAATTAATGACTTATTAAATAACCCGATTAAAGAACAACGATTTCGTGGTGAAACACGTGCACTTATTTTAGCGCCTACACGTGAATTGGCATTGCAAATTGAAAGTGATGCGAAAGAATTAACAAAATATACAGATCTACATTTAGTCACTTTATTGGGTGGTGTAGATTTTGAAAAGCAAAAAGCAGAATTAAGTAAAAACTTTGTCGATATTATTGTAGCCACACCAGGTCGTTTAATCGATTTTGTTGAACAAAAAGAAGTTTGGTTAGATCAGATTGAATTTTTGGTGATTGATGAAGCAGACCGTTTACTTGATATGGGCTTTATTCCATCGGTAAAACGTATTGTTCGTTATTCGCCACGTAAAGAGCAACGTCAAACACTCATGTTCTCTGCAACATTTAGCTATGATGTTTTAAATCTTGCACAGCAATGGCTATGTGATCCTGTAACGGTTGAAATTGAACCTGAAAAGAAAACCAATGCAGACGTAGAACAACGTGTATATATGGTTGCTAAAACAGATAAATATAAACTGTTAGAGGAAATTCTACGTGATGAACCCATTGAAAAAGTCATGATTTTTGCAAATCGACGTGATCAAGTGCGTAAATTGTATGATCATTTAAAGCGTGATGGCTATAAAGTGGTGATGTTGTCGGGTGAAATTGCACAAGACAAACGCTTGAAAATGCTCGATCAATTTAAAAATGGTCAGCATAATATTATGATTGCAACAGATGTTGCAGGGCGTGGTATTCATGTTGATGGTGTTTCACATGTCATTAATTTTACTTTACCTGAACAGTCTGATGATTATGTACATCGTATTGGTCGTACAGGTCGTGCGGGAACAAGTGGTGTAAGTATTAGTTTCTTATCTGAAGATGATGCGTTCTATCTTCCTGAAATTGAAAAAGCAATTGGTCAAAAATTGCCACTTACTCGTTTAGATGGTTATTGTTAATTTCGAATTATTAGCTTTAAAAAACCGCTTTAATAAGCGGTTTTTTTATGTTTGTAATTTATGTGGCTAAGTTATTTTGCTTCACATTTAAAGGTTAGCGTTGTTTGGTAATCATCATCTTTAGAAATATCTGCGCTTTTACCTGCAATTGTGCCAAGTACGCTTGCAGCAGCTTGAATCATTTTACCTGTTTGCTCATCGACGATGCTTTTTAAAGCACCGTTATATGTTGTTTTCTGATCTGAAATAATAGCGGTTAATTTTCCGCAGGTTTTATTTGCAGCAATAACAGCATTATTTTTAGCAAGGACTTCAGACTTACCTAAACCTGTCACTTCGTATTGATTATCTGCTTTTTGTATCGCAAGCGTGTTCATTGTTGGGTTTGAGCTACAAGCACTTAATACTAAAGTGGCTAAAAATGCTGAGCTGATTGTAAGTATTTTTTTCATTTTGTTTTATCTCGAAGTGGTGTTATTCATTTATTTGAACATAGATTTTAGTGTTTATAGTGAAGTAATTGTATGAAATTATAAACATTATGGTAGAAAACTGTGGTTGAGTTAAATTTACATTTATTTTAATGCATTATTGGGTGATCAAATAAAAATTAACTCATGTGGCGTATGGATGAGTTTATGCTAATCTTAATTAAATTTTTAAGCAGATTAAGAAGTCAATGACGGATACAGCGGTCGATATCATTCATCAAAATATTCATCAACGTCAGTCTATTGGTCACTTGGTTGAGCCAGCACCAAATTCAGAACAATTAGAAAAAGCATTTCTTGCGGCACTTACAGCACCAGATCATCATAGACTCAAACCAACCAGATTTGTCATTATTCCAGAAGATCAGCGAGATGCTTTTGGTGAGTTGTTGTCACAAGCTTTGGCAGATATGGGACAGACTGAAGTTGCACAATTAGAGCGTGTTAAGCATCATCCATATCGTGCGCCTTTATTGGTTTTGGCTTTAACTCAATTTGTTGATCATGCAAAAGTACCTTATTTTGAGCAAACCTTAAGTACGGGTGCTGCCATTCAAAACTTTTTACTTTCTTTACAATCACAAGGTTTTTCGACCATGTGGCGTAGTGGAGCTGTTGTTGAATCTAAACATTTCAAACAAGCTTTGAAGTTGGGTGAGAATGATTTAATTTCGGGCATTATTTATATTGGCACGGCAGTTAAAGCAATTCCGCCACGTACAGAAATAAATACGCATGATTTTGTTCGTTTTTGGAATAAATAAATTATAAATTTTAGGATGTAAATAAATGTCTGAATTGGATTTTGCGAGCTTAGCGGGTACAGAAAATCTGAATAAGCAAACAGGGTTGCGTGTAACGATTTTAGGTGGTGGTAGTTTCGGAACGGCAATGGCAAATACGGCTGTGCGTAATGGTTGCGATACGATCATTTGGATTCGTGATGAAGCAACAGCAAAAGAAATAAACGAAACGCATATCAATAAACGTTATTTGCCAGATTTTCCATTAGAGAAAAATTTAAAAGCGGTTTCTGATATTGAAGTGGCGGTACGCGATCGCGATATTATTTTAGTGGCAATTCCGAGTCATTCTTTCCGCGATGTTTTACGTCAAATTAAACCATTTATTAGTTCACAAGCAATTGTATCTTTAACAAAAGGTATTGAAGCCGATACTTTTAGTTTTATGAGTGACATTATTCAAGAAGAACTTCCTGAAGTTCCTTTTGGGGTGCTTTCAGGGCCAAACTTAGCCAAAGAAATTGTAGCGGGACAACCTGCGGGAACTGTTATTGCAAGTGATTCAGAGCTTGTGCGCAGCGCAGTTCAGCAAGCCTTGCATAGTGCTTTATTTCGCGTATTCGCAAGTGATGATGTAAATGGTGTCGAGTTAGGTGGTGCGCTTAAAAATATTTATGCTGTAGCAATGGGGATGGCTGCCGCATTTGAAGTGGGTGAAAACACCAAAAGTATGATTTTGACACGTGCTTTGGCGGAAATGAGCCGATTTGCTGTTGAATTAGGTGCGAATCCACTGACTTTCTTAGGTTTATCTGGTGTGGGTGATTTATTTGCAACCTGTAATAGTCCACTCAGTCGGAACTATCAAGTGGGTTTTTCACTCGGTAAAGGGAAAACTTTAGAACAAGCAACCACTGAATTGGGGCAAACGGCAGAAGGTATTAATACTATTGCTCAAGTTCGAACACGTTCTGAAGCGCTTGGTGTATATATGCCAATTACCTGTGCTTTATATGAAATTGTTTTTGAAGGTGCGCCACCAATATCTATCGCATTTTCTATGATGAAAACAGGGCATCGAAGTGATGTTGAATTTGTACTGCCACATCAACGTAGCTAAAAAATGAATAAGATGATGATAATTTATGATATCAAATTGTCATCATCTGCAGGTTATACTCTTTGTATATTCAGATAGGGATATTTTTATGCAGCTCACACTAGTTCGCCATGGCGAAGCGATTCCTGCAATTTTTGGTAATGATGAAAAAAGACCATTAACGCCTCGTGGTCATATACAAGCAGAAGAAACTGCAGATTATTTAAAAAACATAATAAAACCTGAAGTTTTTGTCGTTAGTCCTTTATTAAGAGCACAAGAAACACTCGCTCATTTGCAAAAACATTTTCAAGATGTACCTGTGGTAATTTGCAATACCATTAAACCTGAAGACGATGCAAAAGTTGCAGTAGAGTGGTTGTCACAATTGCCTTATGAATCGATTGCAGTGGTTTGTCATATGAATGTCATTGCGTATATTTCTTCAATTTTAACGTCAGATTCATTTCAGCCATTTTCTTTAGCTGAGGCACGAATTTATGATCAAGCTGTTATTGCGGCAGGGTTATCTACACAATTAAAAGCCTTTATTCCTCAGTCTTAGTATCGAAATTTTGTGAAATGTAAAAATGCTATGTTGTATTGATATTTATTACATAAATAACACAATAAAAATTAAGTGTTGATATGTGTTAATTTCTTAAAGTTGATCGTATGAATTATCGGCAATAGGGCATCAACTGGTAAAAATAAAACACTGCAAAGCATGGTGTTTTCTACGACCTATGCCTATAATGTGTCGACTTAAAAAGCAGTAGACTTTTACCGATATGTTGTATTCTCTTGCTCGCCCTTTGTTGTTTTCTTTAGCACCAGAGCGTGCACATGAGCTGACATTATCTTTATTGAAATCAACCCATAAAATGGGCTTGATGCGAAAAAATGTTCCCTCAAAACCTGTAATGTGTATGGGAATTCAATTTCCAAACCCTGTTGGTTTGGCTGCAGGTCTAGATAAAAACGGTGCATATATAGATGCATTAGCAGATTTAGGCTTTGGCTTTATTGAAATTGGTACCATCACACCACGTCCACAAGCAGGTAATCCACACCCTCGTTTATTCCGTTTACCAAAAGCGAAAGCCATTATTAACCGTATGGGTTTTAATAATGATGGGGTGGATCAACTCATTGAAAATGTTAAGGCATCAAAATTCAAAGGAATTTTGGGGATTAATATTGGTAAAAATGCGGATACGCCTGTTGAAAATGCAGTAGATGACTATCTCATTTGCTTAGAAAAAGTTTATAACTATGCATCGTATATTACGGTAAATATTTCTTCGCCTAATACGAAAAACCTGAGAAGCTTACAAAGTGGCGATGCTTTAACAGAATTGCTTTCAACTTTGAAAGATCGTCAGCTTGAATTGGCTGAAGAACATCAACATTACGTTCCTTTGGTTTTAAAAGTTGCGCCAGATTTAGAAGCTGAAGACATTCAATTTATTTCGAAACAGTTGATTGAGTTTAAGATTGACGGATTGATCGTTACAAATACCACTTTATCTCGTGAAGGTGTAGAAGGTTTACCTTTTGGCGAAGAAGCGGGTGGTTTATCTGGTGCGCCTGTATTTGAAAAGAGTACGGCATGTTTGTCTGCTTTTTCCAAAGCATTAAATGGTCAAGTTCCACTCATTGGTGTGGGTGGAATCCTGTCTGGTGAACAAGCTGTTGCGAAGCGTGAAGCGGGTGCAAGTCTTGTTCAGGTGTATAGTGGTTTAATCTATACAGGTCCAGACTTAATTAAAGATTGTATTAACGCGCTGTAATATGAATACATTAGATGTCTTTATATTGATCATTCTGCTCATTGGAGGGCTAAACGGTTTGCGACAAGGATTCATTAAAGCCTTTGCGAACTTGGTTGGATGGATTTTTGCACTCATTATTGCTGCAAAATACTCTTCAAGCCTAGCGCCTCTCATGATTCCACTGAGCTCAGATCCAGTCGTTCAAAAGATATCTGCGTTTGCTTTCATTGTTTTAGTGATTATTGTATCAACATGGATTGTGACATCCCTTTTAAATGGAATACTGAAATCGCTTAAGCTTGGGCCATTAAATAGATTGGCTGGCGGTGCATTTGGTACATTGAAAGGATTATTGGTTGTGCTTGTCACAATGCAAGGGATTGGACCTTGGGTTGAAAGCTCACCGCATTGGAAACAATCTAAATTCATACAACATTTACTTCCGTATGCACCTTGGGCAACTGAATTGTCTAAAGAAGCTGCAAATGAAGCTTTAAAGCACATGAAACCTGAAGATGCTCCGAAATCTTCGGGTTTATCATCTGAACATTCACAAAAAAGTAGTGAAAAATCAGATGAATCAACAAATAATCCTTTTTATTAATCCTAGCTTGTCTGCGAGGTTGTTATGTGTGGAATTGTTGGTATAGCTGGTAAATCGCCTGTTAACCAAATGTTGTTTGATGCTTTGACGATGTTACAACATCGTGGACAAGATGCGGCGGGTATCGTGACATGTCATGAAGGGCGTTTATTCCTTCGTAAAGACAATGGTATGGTTCGTGATGTGTTTCATACACGTCACATGCGTGCATTACAAGGTAATTACGGCATTGGTCATGTACGCTATCCTACTGCAGGTTCTTCAAGCAGTGCTGAAGCACAACCTTTTTACGTAAACTCTCCGTACGGTATTACCTTGGCACACAATGGTAATTTAACCAACGCAAAAGAAATACATGATGACTTATTCAAAACTGACTTACGTCATATGAATACAGATTCAGACTCTGAAGTGTTGCTAAACGTATTGGCACATGAGCTGCAAAATCGTGGTAAGTTAAACCCAACAGCAGAAGATATTTTCCATGTTGTAACGCGTGTACATGAGCGTTGTAAAGGTGGATATGCAGTTGTTGCAATGATCACAGGTCATGGCATTATTGGTTTCCGTGATCCAAATGGTATTCGTCCATTAATTTTAGGTTCACGTGACACAGAATTGGGTAAAGAATATATCTTGGCCTCTGAATCTGTTGCATTAACGTCTTTAGGTTTTAAAACAGAACGTGATGTTGTTCCTGGTGAAGCAATTTTTATTGATGCAGATGGTCAATTATTCACAAAACAATGTGCTGAAAACTCTGAATATCGTCCATGTATTTTTGAATATGTCTATTTCGCACGTCCAGATGCAACTATTGATGGTATTTCAGTTTACAAAGCGCGTTTGAAAATGGGCGAAAAACTTGCGCAAAAAATCTCGCGTGAGTGGGGTGAAGAACATGATATTGATGTTGTTATCCCAATTCCAGATACATCGCGTACTTCAGCCTTAGAACTTGCAAACTTCTTGGGTGTGAAATTCCGTGAAGGCTTTATGAAAAACCGTTATATCGGTCGTACATTTATTATGCCTGGTCAACAACAACGTGAAAAATCGGTTCGTCAAAAGCTGAACCCTGTTGAGCTTGAGTTCCAAAACAAAAATGTTTTACTTGTGGATGACTCCATTGTGCGTGGTACAACGTGTAATGAGATTATCCAAATGGCGCGTGATGCAGGTGCAAAAAAAGTATTTTTTGCTTCAGCAGCGCCAATGGTAAAATATCCAAACGTTTATGGTATTGATATGCCAGCAAGAACTGAGCTTATTGCATCAGGTCGTAGCGTTGAAGAAATTCGTGAAATTATTGGTGCAGATCGCTTAATTTTCCAAGATTTGGAAGATTTAAAAGATGCAGTAAGAACCACAAAAGTACCTGAAGTTAAAGACTTTGATTGCTCGGTATTTAATGGTGTTTATGTTGCGGGCGGTATTGATGAAGCATATTTAGATAATTTGCAAAATCAACGTAACGAAAGCGCAAAAAAACGTAAAGATGGTTATATTGACGTAAATGTTGATGCGGCATCTGTAGATTTGACAGGTTTGCAAGAAGAATAAATTTTTTCTTGTTCATAGAAAAGCGGGAAATTCCCGCTTTTTTAATTTATGATGTTCCTATAGACAGCAAAAATATTGGGAAAATTTACATTGAAGGATGTAAGTTATTATTTTATAAAAAATAAAAATATGGTTTTAACAACCTGTATTTGGGCTATTGCGGTCATTTTAACGCTTGGGATATTTAATATTCTTCTTGGGGTTGTTGTTCATTATTTTGATCAGAGCCAAGCCATCTTATTGAATGAATTTAGTCTGTGTTCTGTCATTATTATTTTTTCTATTATGTGTGTGTCTATAGCCATTGAATGCTATATCCATCGGTCGGGTGGACATTCTTTAGCAAAAAAATTAAAAGCACGATCTTTGAATTTTTTAGAAAGTACGCCAGAAGAATATGCAGCATTAACAATTGTTTCAAACTTAGCGAAAAAATTTAAAATAGAAACACCTGCTGTATATGTCTTGCCAGATGAAGTGGGTGTGAATGCCTTAACAGCGGGTTTTCATCCTAAAGATATCGTGATTATCTTAACGTGGGGGGCATTACAAAATTTAGATCAACAAGAGTTATATGGTCTGTTAAGTCATGAATTTAATCGTATTTTATCTGGCGAAACTGCAAAAAATACAAAAATTAAAATTTTATATAGTAGTTTGACCTCGTTTAGCCAGTTGGGAAGTAAATTGGCGAAAAGAGGGTTTAATCGGAACTATATGCAAGATCCGCATAAGCTTTCAACGGCTTTTATTGCATTGGGTGGTGTAATTTGGTTGGTGGGTAGCTTAGGTGTTTTGATTAATCGATTGGTTAAATACATCACATTAAGCGGGCGTACATTTGAAAATGATTTAAATACAAAAAAACTGATTAAAAATAATGCCAATATTCAAATTTTATTGCGTATTTATGTGCATCATGCAGGCTCGCAAATACATAGTGAATTTTCAGAATCTATCTCACATATGTGTTTTGCAAACTCTTTAAGCCCACAAAGTTGGATGAATATTCATCCAAGTATTGAAGCGAGGATTTTTGAATTAGATCCAGCTTTGGTTAAAGATTTACAGCTCGAAAATTTAAAAAAAATTCGTTATTTACCTTGGTTTAGTTTATTTCGCTCTTTAGAAGAGTTGAGTGCAGATTATGCCACGCCATGGGAATCACCACAGCCACTGCCATTGCTGCGCTTGTCTCCCATTAGTTTTGCATTGAAAGATGCCATTAAGCCTTTGAATCCTGAGGTTCGTGCGAACATGACTCGCCCAGAGTTAATTCAACGTGCGCTACAAACTTCTACAGGCTCACGTGAAGTGATGGTTGCCATTCTCATGATTCGCCAATATCGTGAATTTATTCCTGCAGATGCAGAAGTAAGTCGTGCAATTGTTGATGCATTATTAAATGAAGATGGACGTATTCATGTCGCTATTTTTCATGAGGCTTGTGGCAATATTGGTCGAATGCCTTTGAGTGTTGCGCGTCAATTTTTAACAAAACTGGCAAAAATCATTCAAGAAGATGGTGAAATTGGCTTATTAGATGCTTTGCTATTAGAGCGTGTAAAATATGAGTTAAACCTTTTACCAACCCATATTCCAACATCTTTAGCAGAAGTAAAACTTCATATCGTCCGCTTAATTGATGCACTTTTACATGTTCAACAAATTAATAGTGAAAGTCAGTTAGAAGTTCGAGAGAGAATATTAAGTCGAATTCTAACTCCAGAGGAAGTGGTTTTTTATGAAGATATTTCGGACGAGCCGATAGATTTAGCGGATATATTACAAGATATGTCGGGTTTATTATTGCGAGAACGCTTAAATATTCTAAGTATTGCTGAAGTTTGTTTATGGAATGATCGAATTATCACGCAAGATGAGCTTGATGTTTTAGAACTTTTATATTGGCGACTAGGTTTTGAAAGCGATGAAATTGTGGAATTGATGCATAAGAAAAACAGTTTGATCATTATTTAATTTAGTGGTTTAAATATAAGAGAAAATTAAACGTATTGTCGTTAGAATAGGCATAGAAATTTAATAGATAATTTAGTGTAGAAAATTTGATGATTGGGCATTCACGTGAAGTATTAGCAAGCTTAGGAATTGATGTTTGGATTTCTAGAGGAGCTGTGTGCCAAGAATTATCAAACCCAAGTATTTGGCGCGATCAAAATACTGTAGAGCTTGTGATGGAACAAATTCCTCATCACCAGCCGATTATTGAAAAAGTTCCACTTTTACCAGATCCAATTGTATCTTTTGAGTCTGAAAAAGTTCTTGAGCAATCAAAAGAAAAACCACTTGAGCCTATTATTGAGCAAGATGTTCGTCCTGCACTGAAAATAGAGTCATTTAATATTCAGGCTTTGGTTTTACCTTATTTGGTTATTTTAATGGAAGGGTCGAATATTACTGCTGACCAACAACTTTTGTGGGCAAATATACAGCGTGGCATTCATGCTGAATTTTCTGAATTAAATTGGCCATTTGCGCTACCAGATTTACAAGATGGTTATGCTGTTGAAAGTTATATCCAAGGTTTCTTGGATGTTATTTCCATGGATAAAAATATCTTAACTTTGGGGGAAATTCCCCATTATCAAAAATCGAACATTACACATTTGGCAAGTTTGCAAGAAATGTTAGATGAGCCTCTATTGAAAAAAAGGTTATGGAAATTTATACAAACTAAAACGGGATGAAAGGGAAAGCAATGCGTAAAAAAGTCGTGGTATTTAGCCAAATAGATTTAGAAGTATTAGAAAAACTTAAAGAAAAATATGATGTAAGTGTAATCAACCCTAAACTGGGTGATTTAAATGAACAAATATTAAAAGAAGTTACGCATGCAGATGCCTTAATTGGTGCAGGTCGCTTACTAAATGAAAGTAACCTACATTCTGCAACAAAGCTAAAAGTGATTTCTAGCGTAAGTGTTGGTTATGATAATTACGACCTAAATTATTTGAATGATAAAAATATTCTGCTGTGTAATACCCAGCATGTTCTAACTGAAAGTACCGCTGACTTGGCATTTACATTACTGATGAGTGCTGCAAGAAAAGTCCCATCACTTGATCGTTGGGTGAAAAATGGTGAATGGACACGTACAATCGGAGCTGATGAGTTTGGTCAGGATATTCATGGCAAAGCATTGGGTATTATTGGTTTAGGGCATATTGGTGCAGCAATTGCGAGACGGGGGTTTTATGGCTTTAATATGAATGTTTTATATCATAACCGTAAGCCAAAACCAGAGATTGCACATTCTTTAAGTGCGCAATATTGTAGTTTGACTGAATTGTTGCAGCGTTCCGATTATGTTGTTGTGGTGGTAGATTCAAATGCAGAATCTCAAGCATTAATTGGTGAAAAAGAACTCAACTTAATGCAGAAACATGCCGTCATTATTAATATTTCTCGTGGTGCTGTTATTGATGAAAATGCATTAATTCAAGCTTTGAAAAATAGAAAAATATTTGCAGCAGGTCTGGATGTTTATCAAACAGAACCATTACAAAGCTCTGAGTTATTTGAACTCGATAATGTGGTTACGCTACCGCATATTGGCTCAGCAACCGCAAGCACACGTAAAAAAATGGCAGAACTTGCTTACCAAAACTTGGTGGATGTTTTAGATGGGAAGCAACCACAATATGTTGTGAATGCTTCATTGTTATCAATGAAATAACACATCATTGCATATCTATTCATATTTGAATGCTATATTTTAATAGGTAGACATCATGGATAGAGATTAATTTTGAAAAAAATTATATGTGCAATTGGACTTGGTTTAAGTTCGGTAATGACATGTGCAGATGATCATTCATTTAATCAAAAAACTCAATTTGATGTTCCTGAAATTGGGAGTGGTGTTGGACTTTTAGATCAACAAAAAGAAAAATTTATTGGCGAAAAAGTTTACCGTGAAGTACAGCGTCAAATGCCTGTACTTCACAATCCATGGTTGGAAGATCAGTTATTTTCCATATTTACTCAAATTTTAAGTCAAACTCAGCTTTCTAAACCGGTGGGTTTGGTTGTGGTTAATGATAATCAAATTAATGCTTTTGCGGTACCTGGTGGTTTATTCGCATTAAATACAGGTCTTATTACATCTGCAAAAACAATGGACGAAGTGGTAGGGGTGATGTCGCATGAAATTGCACATGTTACACAACGTCATTACAGTCGTTCGCAAGAAGCATTCAAAGGACAAGGATTATTAGCGCTTGCAGGTATTCTGGTGGGGGCTTTGGTTGCTACGCAATCAGACTCCAATGCAGGTGCTGCTGTTATGTTGGGTTCGCAGGCTGCGCTTATTGATAAACAGCTTTCTTATAGTCGTAATCAAGAGCGTGAAGCTGACCGTATTGGTATGCAATATATGTATGCTGCAGGATATAACCCTGAGGGTATGGCGGACTTTTTTGAGGTGATGAACCGTGCCACTGCTCGTGTAAGTTATTTACCTGATTTTTGGTTTACACATCCACTTACAACAGAACGAATGAGTGAGGCACGTTTACGGGCGAGGCAATTACCCAAAGTACGACAAAAGCTAGATCAGACTGATTTTGAAATATTAAAACAATATACGGCAGTGCTATCGAATCAACGTACTGAACAACAGCTTAAAAATTTGGTATCTACAAATAGTGTGGCAAGTTATATTGCACTTGCTGCGTATTATTTAAATTCAGGTGAATATGTTGCTGCACAAAATGCATTAAATGAAGCTAAAAAACACAATAAATCTCATAACTTATTAACGTTAATTCAAACGGATATTTACTTGGGTCAAAATAAGATTGATTTAGCATTGAATGAAATTCAATCTTTAGCGAATGTCACTCCAGAAAATCGTGCATTAAATTTTAAGCTTGCAGAAGTATTGATTCGAAAAAATATGCAATCGGAAGCTCAGGCAGCAATTCAAAGATTTATAAGAAAGAATCCAATCGATTCGGCAGCATGGTTGTTGATGCAGCAATCTGCTAATGCAGATAAGACAAATCCTTTACGAACCGTTAATGTATTGAGATATAGGGCAGAAGTGCAGTATTGGACAGGTTGGGAGGATGACGCGATTAAATCTTTATTACATGCGCAGCGTTTATCTAAGGAAAATTTAGCCATGTCGGAGACAATTAAAAAGCGTTTAACTGAAATGCAAAAAGAAAGGCAGTATAGGGTATAAAAAGAAACGGTAATGAGTTTAAAGGGGGTAATTATTTTATTTTAGTGGTATTTTAAATTTGACGTTATGAACTGACTTTCTACAAAGACAGTTCAACGTAATTTCACTGATTTAAGATATTAAGCCAGTTTCGCTTTAATTTTGCTAGAAACTAGAGAAGGATCGGCGCGCCCGGCTATGAGCGGACGCAGAGAGTTCATCACCTTACCCATATCTTTCATGCTAGTAGCTTCTTGCGCAGAGATAGTTTGCGCAATGATAGAATCAAGTTCTTCCTCAGTCATAGCTTCTGGTAGAAATTGAGATAAAACCTCAAGTTCGGCTTGTTCTTTACTAGCTAAATCATCTCGATTAGCACCTAGAAAGGCTTTAATCGATTCTTTACGTTGTTTTATTTGCTTTTCAATGACCGCAAGAACTTGAGCGTCGTCAAGTTCAACACGATCATCGACTTCGATTTGCTTAATTGCCGCCTGCAGACCACGAATTACCGTTAACGTTGACATTTCTTTAGCACGCATTGTTGCTTTCAAAACGTCTGTTATTTGGTTTTTTAAAGTAGTCATTTAGTTATCCAGGCAGTCAATCACAAATTAATCTTAGTAAAGGCGAGTAGTACGTACTGATTCACGCGCCAATTTCTTTTGGTAGCGTTTAACAGCAGCAGCTTTTTTACGTTTACGTTCTTGAGTTGGTTTCTCGTAGAATTCGCGTTTACGAACGTCAGCTAAAACACCAGCTTTTTCGCATGAACGTTTGAAGCGACGGATAGCTACGTCTACTGGTTCGCCTTCTTTCAATTTAACTTGTGGCATGAAGAATCCTCATTAAGTTATGGATAAGATCTAGACTGGATTGTCTTAGATCACAAGTGAAGTGCAGTATTTTACTCATTTACATCTCATACCACAAGTCTATAATAGGTCTCGCATTTGATTTGATACAATTTATAGGCAATTTAATGATCGTTTTGGGCTTAGAAACGTCTTGTGATGAAACAGGACTTGCGTTGTATGACAGCGAGTTAGGGTTACGAGGGCAGGTACTTTACAGCCAAATTAAATTGCATGCTGAATATGGTGGTGTTGTACCAGAGCTTGCATCTCGTGATCATGTTAGAAAGTTAATTCCATTAATAAATCAATTGCTTGAAGAAAGTAATTTAAAGAAATCTGAAATTGATGCGATTGCTTATACTCGTGGTCCAGGCTTAATGGGCGCATTAATGACAGGAGCTTTATTTGGTCGAACCTTAGCTTTTGCTTTAAATAAACCTGCAATTGGCGTTCATCATATGGAAGGTCATATGCTTGCGCCATTATTGTCTGAAACTCCTCCAGAATTTCCGTTTGTCGCTTTATTGGTCTCTGGTGGGCATACACAATTGATGGCTGCATATGGAATTGGGCAATATGAGCTACTCGGTGAGTCTATTGATGATGCAGCAGGTGAAGCATTTGATAAAGTAGCGAAAATGTTGAAATTGCCATATCCAGGTGGTCCAAACATTTCCAAGCTTGCAGAACAAGGGAATAAAGAAGCGTTTGAGTTTCCACGACCAATGTTGCATCAAGGGTTAAACTTTTCATTTAGCGGCTTAAAAACAGCAGTTTCCGTACAGCTTAAAAAGCTTAATGGTGAAGAGCATGATGCAGACATTGCAGCAAGTTTCCAAGAAGCACTTGTAGATACTTTGGTGAAAAAATCTGTAAAAGCCTTAAAGCAAACAGGTTTAAAGCGATTAGTGATTGCTGGTGGTGTAAGTGCGAACAAGCGTTTGCGTGAACGTTTAGAAGCAGGTTTATCAAAAATTAAAGCACAGGTTTATTATGCAGAACCTGCTTTATGTACTGATAATGGTGCGATGATTGCATTTGCAGGTTATCAACGTTTGAAAAACGGGCAAACGGATGGTTTATCTGTAACCACTACACCACGTTGGCCAATGACGGAATTAACAAATCCGAATCAGGCTTAGTTAAACTTCATCAGAGAATCTTATAAATAAAAAAGAGGCTTAATGCCTCTTTTTTATTTTGAAATTTTAATTTTTAAAATATAGCTCACATCTACTTATATATTTTTGAATAAAAGGATCATTTATATGGTTTTAAAAAAATGAAACGGATGGTTTTACCATTTTTATTGTAATGGAAATCGATTAAAAATATATCTAAAAAACGTCATTCTTAATCACATTTGCTTGGTTGGTATTTTCTCATTTTAAAAATAACCTTGAACAAAATAGAGCGTTTTAAATTTTGGAGAATATGGATGACTGTATTTATTGACCCGAGTCAAAATAAAATAAATAGAAAATATGACTATATTGAGAGTCAGGAATTTAAAGACTTTTTAAACTTTTTAGAACAAGATGCCAATGAACGTCAAATATTGGGTGGGGCTGCACCCTATAAAGCTATTGAGAAAATAAAAGAACTTAAATTAGGTGCGTTAAGACTACCGATTGAACTTGGCGGAAAAGGCGTAAGTATTGAGGAACTATTTAAAATTTTTATTGAAATTGCTCAGTTTGATAATGATATTCCACAAATATTACGCTCACATTTTCAATTTGTTGAAGATTTATTAAAATCGAATCATGCAAAATTTCAAGCACATTGGATTGAAGAGATTCTTAAAGGAAAAGTCATTGGTAATGCATTTACTGAGCCTGTCAGTTCGGCTGTTGTTGGTAGTGGAGAGTATCAAACAAGACTAGTAAAAGTAGAAAATCACTACGAAGTAACGGGCACTAAAATATTTTCTACAGGTACACTTTATGCAGACTATGTATCTATTCGTGTAAGTGATGAAAATAATTTAGGTTTATCTGTCATTGTTCCAACAAATAGAAAAGGTGTTTTACGTTTAGATGATTGGGATGGAATAGGGCAAAAATTTACGGCAAGTGGAACAACAAAATTCGATAGAGTAATTGTCAATTCAGACGAAATTCATCCTATTGAGGCTGAACAAGTCAAATTTAAACCATTTACCCAATTGTTATTACATTCTGTGATTGCAGGAATTGTGAAAGCCATTGCACGTGAAGCAACAGATTTAGTTAAAAGCCGTCAACGGACTTTTGTTTATGCGGTTCATCAAGACCCAAAACAAGATCCTTTGTTGTTGGAAAAAGTTGGTGAAATTGTTGCATCTTCATATATTGTTGAAAATGCCGTATTAAGTGCAGCACATGCACAAGATCGAGCATTTAAAACAACGAAGGATGGTATTACAGATTATCAACTCAGTCATCAAGCTGCATTGGAGGCATCATTGGTTAAAATATCAATTGAACCATTGGCATTAAAAGCAGCAAGTTTATTATTTGATGTTACTGGTGCTTCATCTACACGCTTAAAATATGATTTAGACCGTCATTGGCGCAATATTCGAACGCTGGCTTCGCATAATCCTGCTCAATTTAAAGCGTATGCAGTGGGAAATTTATGGGTGAATGGTACTGATTTGCCGAATAATGTTTATTTCTAAGTTTGTTCATCATTAAATTAAAAAAAGCTCATAAAAATGAGCTTTTTTTCATCTTAAATTAAGATTTTTTAAAATAAGAAATGGTTAAATTTATACAAATTCCAAGCTGTAAAAGAATAAAGCTGAAACCTAAAAACTTCCATAAATGGGTAGGGACTTGTTTCATCACATCTAGAAATAATGCTATGAATGCAATAAGTACCAAAGATAAAGCAGATGCATGAATATATTTATTGGGTATTGCTTTTTGATAAATAAAATATCCAACAAAGACAAAACCTAAAAAGAATATAGGTTCAATAAATTGTGAAAGCTGATCTTTTGTCAGGAACAAATTGCCAATCATGGTTAGTATGACAACACAAATCACCATGGCAAATAACATGCTCATTCCAAAGGCAAAAAATTTGAAGTTCATAAGTGATATAGGATTGTCTGAAAGTGCAGTACTTTAAGGAATAATGAAGTACTAAGCAAAATTTTTTTATAATCTAAGTTATAAAAATAAAATAGAGACTAATTGTTTTTATTATTAATGCAAAGATACGTAATCGAGTAATATCGATTACGTATCTTAAATCGATATTACTTAGCTTGGTTAATGCCAACTAAGAATTGACTGCATGTAGAATCAGGTGAAGCAGCATCAACTTGTGCCTTAGTTAGCGCCAATTTTGATGCAACTGAAGCATAGCTTTTATTCAGTTCTTGACCTGTTAAAGTACCAAGTTCTTTTACTTGTTCAGCTGTAAGTAATTTGTTGTCAACAGCTTGGGTGATAATTGTACATGCAGTTGTTGCAGCAACATATCGAGCTGTTAATTGTGAATAAGAAACATAACCAGCAATTGAACCAATCGCTAAGCTAATAACAATTAGCAAAGCAGCTTGACTTTTTTTCATTATATAAAGCCTATAATTTATGAATAAAAATATACTTTATATTAAAATAATGTGATTAACTTTACGTTTTTAATTATTAATTTGTTGTTTTTGTGTACAAATATAAAAAATAAAGACCTGTAATAATGATACAAGTCCTTATTTTTTACTTGAAGGGAAGTGTAAATTAAAGTTTTTCTTTCAATGCATATAATTGTTCAAGCGCTTGTCTTGGCGTTAAATTATCGACATCAATAGACTGAAGATATTCTAAAGCAGGAGATTGCTTCTCAATTTCAATAATACGCTCCACAACTTCAACTTCGGGTTCTATCGTAAATAAATCATTTTGCACCGATGTATTTACATTTTTGTGCTGTTGTTTTTCTAGAATTTTTAATCGGCTTTGTGCATCCTTAATGACATTTGCAGGTATGCCTGCTAATTTTGCTACTTGTAAACCATGACTCTGACTTGCAGGACCTTGCTGAACTTTATGCAATAAAATCAAATTTCCATTTAATTCTTTGGCTGTTACATGGTAGTTGTCTATTCCTATTTCTTTACTGAGTTCAGTTAATTCGAAATAGTGCGTAGCGAAAAGACATAAACATTTAATACGTTTTGTGAGATCTAGAACACATGCCCACGCCAAAGATAAACCATCATATGTACTTGTTCCACGACCTACTTCATCCATAAGCACTAAAGATTGGTTGGTGGCATGATGAAGAATTTGCGAGGTTTCAGTCATTTCAACCATAAAAGTTGATTTGCCCGTAGATAAATCATCAGCAGATCCAATACGTGTAAAGACACGATCAATAGGACCTAATATTGCCGATTGAGCAGGAACATAGCTTCCACAGTATGCAAGTAGGGCAATTAAAGCAGTTTGACGCATAAAGGTAGATTTACCACCCATATTTGGCCCAGTCACA
The DNA here is from genome assembly GCF_009372215.1 of Acinetobacter portensis. Taxonomy (GTDB): domain Bacteria; phylum Pseudomonadota; class Gammaproteobacteria; order Pseudomonadales; family Moraxellaceae; genus Acinetobacter; species Acinetobacter portensis. The sequence goes on from NZ_LWRV01000038.1 coordinate 73,053, forward strand.
ATTGCCATGCGATGACTAAAATCTAAAGTGGTGTCATTTGGTGTAAAGGCAGATTTACTTAACTCTTCAACAACAGGATGACGACCTGCAACAATTTTGAAACCAATTTCAGGGCTAAATTCAGGTCTATTCCAACGACGTAAACGCGCTTGATGAGCAAAATTGGCAATCATATCAATTTGAGCAATTGCACTGCTCATCATTTGTAAATGACCAATATCGGTACGTAATTCTTCTAATAGCATTTCGAAAAGCATTTTTTCACGTGCAAGTGCGCGTGATTCACTTGATAAGACTTTATCTTCAAATGATTTTAATTCTGGTGTGATATATCGCTCTGCATTCTTGAGCGTTTGACGACGAATATAATGATCGGGAGCTTGCTCGGCTTGCGAACGTGTTAATTCGATGTAATAGCCGCTTACACGGTTATAGCCAATTTTTAGAGTAGAAATACCTGTGTTTTCACGCTCTTGAATTTCTAAATCAATAAGGAATTGACCTGCATGATCTCGGATTTTACGGAGTTCATCAAGTTCGCTGTCAAAGCCTTCTGCAATGACATTTCCATCACGAAGTAAAACTGGTGGATTCTCAACAATTGCAGATATTAAGCGTGTATGTAATCCATGAAAATCGCCTAACTCTTCATTTAATTGTTGAAGTAATTTAGATTGATTTGCTGAAATAATCGGTTGAAGTGCATGTCTTAAAAAGGGAATTTGAGCACATGTTTGACGTAGTTGTACTAAATCACGTGGACGCGCGCTGCCTAAAGCAATACGGCTTAAAACTCGCTCAACATCCCCAATTTCTTTTAAAACTAAACGTACAGGTGCTTCGTGATAGCCTTTAAGTAATACTGAAGTTCCGTCTAAGCGCTCATCTAAAATAGCGGTATCACGTAGCGGTTGCATCAGTGTGCGGCTCAATAAGCGACCACCCATTGCAGTTTGGCAATCATTAATGAGCTGGAATAATGATGTGCCATGTTCGAATAAAGGTTCAACTAACTCTAAATTACGACGGGTCACAGGGTCTAATGCAATAAAATCGCTACTTTGTTCGAGCTTAATAGAACGAATATGTGGTAAGGCTGTTTTTTGAGTTTCTTTGGCGTAGTGAATTAATGCAGCTGCAGCAGCTTTCGCAAGCGGTAAATGGTCTATACCAAAACCAGAAAGCGTAGATACACCAAGTTGATCGCATAAGGTTTTCTGAGCATTGTTAAAATTAAAATCAACATTTGGACGCTTGGTAATAGGGCAGTCTAAAAGTTGTTTAATATTTTCAATAATATTTGGATCTACAATATTCTCATCAACCAAAATTTCACTTGGCATTAAACGTGAAAGTTCGATGTTAAGTTGATCTATTTGAAGCGCTTGTTGTTGGACTTTAAAAATACCTGCGCTGATATCAAGTAAAGCGATACCAATTTCATTTTGTTGAATACAGATAGAAACAAGATTTGAAGATTGGTGTGCCGTAAGAAGCGCATCATCGGTGAGCGTGCCTGGTGTAATAATTCGTACAACGCCACGTTCTACAGGTGCTTTTCCTGTTACTTCACCAATTTGTTCACAAATTACAACGGTCTCGCCTTTTTTCACTAAACGAGCCAAATACCCTTCAGCTGCATGATAGGGTACACCAGCCATAGGAATTGGGTCACCATTGGCTTTTCCACGATGGGTAAGTGTAATACCTAATAATTTGGCTGCTTTTTTTGCATCATCAAAAAATAATTCGTAAAAATCGCCCATGCGATAAAACATTAATGAGTGAGGATGCTGCATTTTTATTTTAAGGTATTGCTGCATCATGGGTGTGTGGTTTTCAATATTTATTATGCTATTATTATCTTTCATTGCTATAAAACCCTTTATTTACAATGTGTTTGATAGTTTTTAACATAAAAATAATATCCGAAGGTGTGTTAGTGAATTTGATGAAATTCGATCTAAACTAAAACATTAGTGTAGGCGGCTTTAGTATAGATTTTTTTAGTTTAAACTACCGACCATTCCTGATCAATCTTGGAAAATCGGCAGTTTGAAAAAGGATAACAAAAAAAGTCAATATTTCTCTGAGTGTTAGAATAGATCGTGCAAAAGATCATCCAAATACAATAAAAAAAGTACTTTTAGTGAAAGCTATTGAAAAAATGAAAGTAGGTAATACAGATAAATCAGATATTGGATAGTATATAAGGTTAAGAGTGCATTATAGTAAAGTAGGAGTAAGGACTTTTTGCCTGACCATTCCTTTATTTGCATTAAATTCTGTTATATTTTTTAGAACATCGTTACATTTCTTAATTCGGCATATCTAAATCATCATATTCCGCCAAATTTTTACCTTGTTGAGTATGTTGTAAATAATGGTTTTCACGGACTTTATCCAACACTGAGCTTGATACACCTGCTTTCCAATATCCTGAAATCTTCACATCATTTTTATCCATTTTTTGATTTTCTAAAAAGAAATCACGTAATGCTCGAGCTTCACTCCGTTCGCAAGCTGCCCAAATCGTTTTATTTGTATAATCATTTATTTGTAATGCTGAAGCAAATAACCAGCCCTTTTGATGATGATTGGTCTTATGATGAAAATGAATTTGGATTTGATCGAATATAACTAATTGCTGAATAATATTTTCTTCAAAACTTTCAATATAAAGATCAGCACTGACGCCATGCTGCCAATGTTGCAAAATAGAATAAATCGCTGGGATCGCCGTATCATCAGCAAACATCACGACGTGTTTATCTGGGGAGAAATTAGGGGAAAAATGTGGGCGTGGTCCAATGATATTAATACTATCGCCAACCTGAACTGTATTTAACCACTGCATAGCAGGGCTAAAGTCTGCATGTTTGACTAAATCAATTTCTATTTCAGATTTTTCTGCATCAAATGCTCTTACAGTATAAACACGAGAAATAGGCTGATGACCGTCATTATTGGTAAAGAGCAGTCTTAAAGCAACGTTGGGAAGTAGCCATAATTCAGCTTGAGAAGTGTCAATTTTACCCCTAATTCTTGAGATAGATGAAAAGGGTTGAGTGATTGAGACGATGGACATTTCAATTTGTTGCATATCATGACGCGCAGCATTTTTATCTGTTAATGATTTTGAATTTTGTTTAGATGTTACTGTACTCATGCTAATAACCTTTTGAAGATCGAAAACACGCAAGTTGGTGATCTTTTATTTGAGCCATTCAGTTCACTAAGATAAAGTAAGATGGTATAAATGTAAATAATAATTATTATCATTTAAAAGGTGCTTAAAACGGTTTAATATATTTCGATTAGGCAAAAGGCAGACTTAGACACAGATCCTAATCATTGTTCCTAGTAGGCTTTAGTCTCTCTCAATTACAGTATTAAATAAAAAAGATAGAGGAAATTTACTGATGAAAGTAGATATTGATCACATGTTTGAAATGAATAATTCATATAAAAATACGGTTAAATCACAGCTTGAAATTATAGAAAATGATCATGACCTTGCTGGTGTTTTAGATTATCTACATTGCATTCAACAGCATTTGTTTTTTCAGCCCTTGAGTAAAACCGCACTAATTTATGATGAAAAATGTATTAGCTATACTGAGTTAGCACATCAAGTTAATCAGATGATGTTGGCATTGGATCGACTTCAACTCAAAAAAGGCGCAGTGGTAGCTATTCAATTAGGTAAAAGCCCCGAATATATTTATAGTGTTTTAGCTTGTGCTTTAAAAGGTTTGATCTGGTTACCGATAGACATGGATTCACCAGCACTACGACGTGAATATTTATTGGCAAATAGCCGAGTTGATTTGGTCGTTTCGAAGCAGTCGATTGAAAATTATTGTTATGTGTTGACAGATGAAATATTTAGTGAAAATACGCATAATTTTTCACAGTTAAGTACTGAAAAAGTTAATCCAACGTCTCTGATGACTTATAGCATGAGTCGTGATGCAGCTTATTATCTATATACCTCAGGCAGTACAGGTACACCTAAATGTGTAGTTCTTAATAATCGAGCAACTGCCAATGTGATTGAGCAAAGTATTGAAAAATGGCAGATGACTGCGGATGATGTGATTATGGCTGTCACGCCATTTCATCATGATATGTCTGTATTTGATGTTTTTGCATCTATGTCATTGGGAGCAACTTTAGTGATTCCAACGGCAGAACAAAGTAAAAATGCGCTGGCATGGGCAACGTTAGTAGAAAAAAACCAGATCTCGATATGGGTTAGTGTACCTGCAATTGTAGATATGTTGTGTAGTGTCGCCTATCCAGCTCAATTGCAGTCTTTGCGTTTGATTGCGCAAGGTGGGGACTATATCAAAGTAAATTTGATTGAAAAATTACGCTTACATTTACCCAATGCTCGATTATTTTCCTTAGGTGGACCGACCGAAACTACGATTTGGAGTATTTGGCATGAGATAAAAAATGCTGATCAGGATATTATCCCTTATGGTAAAGCACTGAAACATAATCAATATTTTATTTTAAATGAAAAAATGCAAGTTTGTCAGGTGGGTGAAGTTGGTCGTATGTATATGATCGGGACAAATTTATCTAACGGTTATCTTTTAGATGGAAAAATCAGCCAAAAAGATTTCGTACCTATCAGCATTTCAGTTGGCACAACTGAGATTGCATTTAGAATGAGTGATCTAGGTTATGTTCGAACAGATGGAAATATCATTTTTGCTGGACGAGAGGAAGGGTATCTCAAGGTTAAGGGGGTGCGTATCTCAGCAACTGAAGTAGAAATGGCTTTGATGAAATATACACCGATTCAAGAAATCGTGATAGTTTGCTGCACTCATCCTCAAACTGAGATTACTGAATTGGTTGCGATGTTTAGTTTGACAAATGTCCAAAAAAAAATAGATATTCAAGATTTGAAATGCCAGTTAAAAAATTATCTACCTCATTCACATATTCCCACAAAATGGTATTGTGTAGATCATTTACCTTTAACGCAAAATGCCAAAATTGATCGAAAGTTATTGCAAAAAATAGCTCAGGAACAACTGTATCCTCAAGCTCAAAATTTAAAAAATAAGCACATTGCTTTAGAGCATATTTCAGATACGGTTATGGATATTTTTCGGGAAATTGTTAAACATGAATTTTCATCTAATATTTTTTATCAAACTGAAATTCTTCGACTCGGAATCCGTACTAAACAATTAAAACAAATCGCTGAAAAAATCTCTGAAAAATATGATATTCGTTTGGACTTTTACGCACTTGCCAGTTGTAAGACCGTACAAGACGTGGTCAATCAAGTACAAAGAAAGAGATTAAATTGATCGTTGAGAGATTTAGTTAATTTATTAGAAATATAGAATAAATTTTCTGTAGATGCGGAATATTACTTTAATAACATTAAATAAAAAATGATGATTACACAGCCATTATTTTGTCTTTTTGATTATGAGTGGTTTGTGTAGGTAATCTACCTAACTTTTAAGGATGAGGCTGCAAAAAATCTCTGTTGGGCAGATGGACTACGTTCTTGTAATCCCTGTCCAACGAACGGAATTTTACTTTGTCACGGTAGTAGATTCTATCGTGAATTCGGATTTGAGTAGTTGATATCGCAAGTTAAATTTAGAATTTCATTTCAATAAGAAACCTATTCAATTTATTTTATATTCGCTTAATTTAATTCAAATCGTTTAGTCCTTTCCCTTTAGGGGGAAGAGCTACTTCGTAAGGGGGGATTAAAGAATTCTCACAGTTAATTCGTTTGTGTGGATACCTATTTTGTTAAAGGGTAAGCCTTCTTCTGACTGTATCTTGCATTGCGATTAAAGCAGTGCTTTGATTCTTGATCAGAGAGAAGGATGTTTGGTCTTTTTATTAAATGGATAAACGATCTAAACCGTTTATTTGATATTTAATTCATTCAAGATTTTTTGAATGGTTTTGCTAATTTGCTCAACAAGCGCTGTTGGATAACGATGCGTTTGATAAGTCACAATGAGACTTAATTGATGTTGATCGTTGATGAGATTGTCCATGATTTCAAAATGTAGTCCAAACATAGATTCATTACGCTCAGGCAAAATTTGTCGATATTGAATATCACCTTGAGGTGTTTTAAATGCTCCATTGAGTGCATTATTTGAGTGAATATGGATATAAACATCAAAGATTAATCCATAGTCATCAGCCAAGCCCAAAGCTTTTTGAATGTAATTGATTGGGATATCTGCATAAGCCATCGATTCATTCAACATCTGACTGGTTTTTTCAAGAAGCTGTGCAAAGTTTTGTTCAGGAGAGAACAGAGTACGATGCGCCACCATTGTGGTTAAATAACCGACAGTATCAAAGAAATATGGATCTGTACGACCAGAAGCGGATGTTCCGATCACAATCTCTTTTAGATCGCCAGCCTTTTGTAGTGCGCTGATAATTGCAGTGTAAATCACACTAAAAATAGAGGAATGATGCAACCTAGAAAATGCTGAAATGCTTTGATAAGTCTCTGGACTAAATTTCAACTCTAGCCATTCGACTTTCGGTTTAAGCATTGATTTGGCAGTTGAAGTTGCTGGTTTTTTTAGATCTAAACCATACGTCGCACCTTCTAACATCTTTCTCCAATACTGGATATGTTCAGGATTTAAGCCATTCTTTTGTTGTGAGATCGCCAATTCATGAATGCTATAGCTAAATACTAAATAA
>NZ_LWRV01000039.1 GCF_009372215.1 Acinetobacter portensis
AAATCTGCTAGTCTAGAGCCAAACAAATTAATGTTCAATGTGTTGCATTGCACCCAGAATTAACTCAAATGCTCAATGATGAAAATACAGCACAAGAGCTCACTGAAAAATTAACAGCATTCCAAGAAACTCGTTCACTTCAAATTTTATTGCGCGAGCTAAATGACATGACTTTATTTGCAAATGCATGGAACGTTGAAGCCCGCTTCATTCAAGGCGATTACTTCCAGAAAAAACTCGATCATCTTATTGATGTACAAGACCAATAATAAGGTTTTGTACACTTGTATCTGTCACTTACTTGGTAATTTAAATAATCCACAAGTAAAGTGACAGGCACAAAAAAACGGGCATAAAGCCCGTTTTTTTCGTTTCAGTATTAATCGCGTTTGATAGAACGTGACATACCAGAGAAACGTTGTTTGAACTTGTCGATACGACCGCCAGTGTCAACATTCTTCTGTTTACCAGTATAGAATGGGTGGCAAGCTGAACATACGTCTAGGTAAACAGTTTCTTTACCAATTGCAGAACGAGTTTCGATAACGTTACCACATGAACAAGTAGCAACTAATTTTTCGTATTTTGGGTGAATATCGGCGCGCATCGTCGATTCTCCTAAGATTCAAGAAGGTTTTGCTGTCATCGCAATTGATCACTCTCATCGAAATGAGGAAAGAAAAATAATTAAATTATTTAACAGATCAACACCACAACAGACCATTCTTTTGGCCCACCGAGACGGATACCGTCAGAGCTAAGCACAACAAGTGGGCGTTATTATACTTTAAATTTAATATAAAGCGAACTATTCTTTTTCTTCGACTTTCACTTGTTTAGACCAGTAATTTGCAATTACACCGCATACCATGAGTTGAATTTGATGGAAAATCATAATCGGTAAAACAATCATGCCAAGTGGTTGTCCTATAAATAAAATTTGTGCCATAGGCACACCGCTCGCCAAGGTTTTTTTCGAACCACAGAAAAAAATTGCAATCTGATCTTCTTTATTAAAGCCCAACCATTTAGGAATATATAACGCTAAAAGCATAACAATCGTCAGTAGCACCGAACATGCCAATATCAACAATATAAGCGTATTCAAGCTCACCACTTTCCAAAGGCCTGCAACCACTGCCCCACTAAAAGCACCATATACCACCATCAAAATTGAACCTTGGTCAAATGCTTTCACAAGACTTGGCACTTTTTGCATTTTTGGAAAAATCCAAGGTCGTAAAATTTGCCCTAAAACAAATGGCACAAATAATAATAAAGTAATTTGAATAATAGATGCTGTAGGATTGAAGTCGTGCTTCACCTGCCCTAATATAAAAATACTCACCAATATGGGCGTAATAAACATCCCAATAATATTGGAAAAAGATGCACTACATACGGCGCTTGCAACATTGCCTTTAGCCACAGAAGTAAAAGCAATTGAAGATTGTACGGTTGATGGCAAGAAACACATGAACAAAAAGCCCCAATACAATTCTCGCCCAAGCATGGGTTCAAGTATGGGTTTTGCCATTAAACCTAATATTGGAAACAAAGCAAAAGTCAGTGCAAATACAAGTGCATGAAGCTTCCAATGCATAATGCCTTGTACTACGGCTTCGCGTGATAACTTCGCACCATGTAAAAAGAATAAAATTGCGATTGCCACTGTAGTTAAAATACCAAAGTAATATGCGGCTTGACCTGAAACTGGTATGACTGATGCCAATATCACCATCATTACCAATAAAACTGTAAAACGGTCTAAAGCCAATAATTTCAACATTACTCTTTCCTTGTATTGATCTACTGCCACTCAAAGTTACTGCCAACAAAAAGCTCAGTATGAAAATTTACCATGCGATAAACCATCTTACTGAGCTTTTAAATTTTTGCGACCACTTCATGTGAAATGTTCACTATTTTATTTTACTATAGTGTCGAACTTAGTTGTTCTGAGCATTTACATCTTGTTGAATCAGCTCAATTTTATAGCCATCAGGATCTTCAACAAAAGCAATAACCGTTACACCGCCTTTCATAGGACCTGCTTCACGTACAACATTACCGCCACGTGCTTTAATGTCTTCACACGCTTTGTAAGCATCTTCCACACCAAGTGCAATATGACCATAGCCATTGCCTAAGTCATAACTAGATGTATCCCAGTTATGCGTTAATTCTATAACCGTATTATTTGCTTCATCACCATAGCCAACAAAAGCCAAAGTGAAACGACCTTCTTCATAATCACGTTTACGAAGCAAAGTCATACCCAGCACTTCAGTATAGAACGCTAACGATTGTTCTAAATTGCCTACGCGTAACATGGTATGCAGCATTCGCATATTATTCACCTTCATTTGCAGTAAGTTTTTGATGATTTTTCAATAGAACTCCAACCCAAACAACCAAAACTAAAATAGGAATACCAATTAAAGTGGTCATAAAGAAGAAGTTTGGATAACCAATATTGGTGACTATAGTACCTGAATAACCACCTAAAATCTTAGGTGTAAGCGTCATTAATGAGCTGAAAATCGCATATTGAACTGCTGTAAATGACACGCTAGTTAAACTTGATAAGAATGCAATAAATGCAGCACCCGCCAAACCTGAAGCCAAGTTATCAACAATAATGGCAAAGTAGAGCCAACCGCTACTATATCGCTTAATCACTTTTCCTGAAACTTCAACACTATCATTTGAGCTGGCATTAATGACAGGAAGTGGCTGTAAATCGACATCTAAACCATTTTTCTGTGTAGATGTATCTACATCATAACGATGCTGAACTTGCGATAAAGCTTTACCGTTTTCATCAATAAATGCTGTGATGTTTTTAGAAGGTGACTGAACTAGTTTTTTTGCATCAATTGCTGTGCTAAACATGCCATCTTTATCTAACTTAGCATCAAATTTTTCGCCATCTAAAGTCACAACAATTTTTTGTTGATCATTTAAGGACTGTCCAAAATATTGCCCACGAACAACCAAACTACCATTTTTTTCTTTTTCAGAAATACTGTTATTACTTGTCACAGGCAATAACTGCATAACCGCATTTTGGTTACTTTGCACTAAGTAAGGTAAGCTTGCAATCACAGACTCATTCGATTTTGCATAACTTGCTTTCACATCTAATTGATGACTTTGCGCTAAAACCTGACTTGGAATATTAGCTTTCCAATAACCGACTTCATCAACTTGAGCAGTATATTTTTGCGCACCAACTTGAATTTGAACATCATTCAGTTGCTCACCCGACTTCACCAAACCAATAAAAATTAGATTGGTCGATGATGCTAAAATTGCGCCCACAAACATCAATTTCATAATGTTCATGCGCTGTGCAAGCAAACCTCCTAAAAAGCCACCTACTAAACTAAAAATCACACCATAAATTTTAACAGCTTCGGCAATTTGTTCTTTGGTGAAGTTTAAATCTTGATAGAAAACGTTAGAAATAACACCTGCAATAATGTCTGAAATTCGGTAAAAACCAATCAACAACAGCAAAACTAAAGCAAGTTTTACCCCATAGCGTTTAAAGAAATCTGCAATTGGATTCACCCAAGTTTCAAATGCCATTTTTTTATTTACAGCACCCGCTTTAACCAAGGCAGCCCCCATAAATACAGCAACGGCACCTGAACCTATAAAACGCAAAGCTTCAAAACAAAACAGTAAAAATGAATCTTTTATTTCAAATTGTGCTTTTAAACTTTCTGTTAAATTACCGGAGAAGATATAACTGAAAACAAAACTCATCACAGCAATGAAAAATACAGCCACTAAGCGATAATAATCACTACGTTTATAATCTTTAGATGCTCGATTAACTTGAGGCTCACGAATACATAATGTGGTGATAATACCAACCAACATAACCGCAGCCATCGCCAAATAAGTAATTTTCCACGCACTGTAAATGTAATTACCTTTTGCCGTACCTAATGATGCTGCTAAAAATAATGCACCTGCACCTGCAACAATCATCCCAATTCGGTAACCTGCATTATAAGTCGATGCCAAAACCGTTTGCATTTTGGTTTCTGCAAGCTCAATACGATAAGCATCGATCACAATATCTTGCGTGGCAGCAGAAAAGCCCAGTAATACAGCCCCCACCGCCATTTGGTAAATATAGCTTTGACCTAAAGATGGGTCGGAAAATGCCATAATACAAATAGCGAGAATAATTAAGCATTGTGCAACCAATAGCCATGCTCTACGCCTACCCAAAGCTTTGGTTAAAAATGGCAGCGGAAGTTCATCGACTAAAGGTGCCCAAACGAATTTGAATGAATAACCTAAAGCAGCCCAACTGAAAAATGTAATTGCGCTTTTATCTATACCTGCTTCGCCTAACCATAAAGATAAGCTAGAAAAGATCAGTAAGATTGGAATACCTGCTGAAAAACCCAAGAACAACATGATTAATGCACGTCGATCTAAAAATGCTGTAAACGCAGATTTCCATCCTGTGGTTTGTGTTGTCATTACTTAATTATTTTCTGCAAAATGAATAATTGCTATTCAAACGCTTAATACAAATAGATTCAACATCATTTATGAAAACATTCTTATTTTTATAGAGAAAAATATTCGGTTTGCTTGAATTTTTTCATTAAACCTGTATATCTTAAACTTCTCATGTTTAATTTTGTTTTGGATCTCAACTGTGCCCAAAAAACTCGATCAAGTTAATTCTGCTGTATCTGCTAACACAACAAACCTAAATCAAGACACGACACAAACTAGCCTTTTATCAGCATTTGATCAAAACGAAATTCAGAATACGCTTGTACAAACCAAACTTGAAGATAAACAGCTTACACATAGCCCAGACATGGAAAAAATTCCATCGTCTACAAAAAGAATAAAGCCTTTAAATAATTTTCTAGGTCAAGACCGCGCTCGTGCATCTGTTGAAGCAGGTATTGCCCTGCCATATTCAGGCTACAATATTTTTGCTGTAGGTACGGCGGGTTTAGGTAAACGCACAATGATCAAGCGTTTACTTCAACAACATGCCAAAACAATGCCTACACCCAATGACTGGGTTTATGTCTATAACTTTCAACATCCACGCCAACCTATTGCCCTACAAATGCCTGCGGGACAAGCACCAAAATTTCAAACACAATTACATCAAACTTGGCAAACCGTACTGAAACAGCTTGAACGACGTTTTACAGCTGAAACTTATCACAACCGTATTGAGATGATTCGCCAACAAACAGGCGATGAACAACAACTTGCATTGATTGAACTAACTAAAGAAGGCGAAGAATTAGATTTAAAACTCATTTCAAGCAATGAAGAACATTGCTTTGTTCCAATGCATTTAAAAGACAATAAAATGCAGGAAATGACGCAAGCCGAAATTAATGCATTAAATACGAAAGATCGTGCTGAAATTTCAGCAAACATGCGCTATATGGATAAAAAGCTTGAGCGTTTAGGCATGCATTTGGGTGATTTAGAAGATCATGCACGTGATAAAGTTCAAGTTCTAAACCGAGATATTGCAAAAAAAGTGGTTGTTCCACGCATTGAGTCGATGCTGAATAAATTTAAAGATGTCGATGGTTTAGCCGACTATCTTAAACATTATGCAGAAGACATTATTAACAATGTTGAAGTGGTACTTGAACAAGAGGAAGATGATTTTACCGCGGGCTTATTCAGTCGTGTTCCTGCCCGTTATCAAGCCAATATCGTGGTTACACACAAACCTAATTCTGGCATGCCTGTTATATTTGAAGACTTCCCAACCCACTACAACTTATTGGGTCACGTAGAACAACTCACTCAACAAGGTACAATTACCACAGATTTCACATTAATTCGACCAGGTTCATTACATAAAGCCAATGGCGGATTTTTAATTCTAGAAGTCGAGCAATTGCTTGAACAACCTTATGCATGGCAAGGTTTAAAACGTGCTTTAAAATCTGGGCAACTCAAGCTTTCATCTTTAGAACATATGATTACCCTAACAGGTAGCATTTCTATAGAACCTGCGGCAATTCCTTTAAATATTAAAGTGATTTTACTTGCTGAACCTGAAATTTATTATGAAATTTTAGAACTTGAGCCTGAACTTGGCAGTATTTTCAAAATTCGTGCAGATTTCACCGATACTTTGCAACGTAATGAATTAAACGAACAAGCCTATATGCAGCTCATTGCAGACTATGTTCAATCAGACAAGTTACTTCCATTTGACCGTAGTGCATTGGCCGCTTTACTCACAGATTCAAGCCGTCAAGCAGAAGATCAAAGCTCATTGTCATTACATGCTTTAACGCTTGGTGATTTAATTCGTGAAGCACATCATCATGCTGCTAAAGCTGAAGATAAAATGGTGACTGAAGCACATATCAATACCGCACTCGATCATCGTAAATATCGCTTAGGTTATTTACGTGAATTGTATTGGCAAGATTTATCACGTGGCACACAACTTATTGAAACACGTGGACATCGTTTAGGACAAATTAATGCCCTTTCTGTTATTCAATATGCAGATGTAGAATTTGGCTTACCATCACGCTTAACAGCATCTGTTTATCAAGGTGGCGGAGATATTCTAGATATTGAACGAAGTGTAGAGCTTGGTGGTTCGTTGCATGCCAAAGGCGTGTTACTCATGTCGAGCTTCTTAAAAGCACATTTTGGTCGTGAACAAATTCTTCACTTCTCAGCAGCACTCGCATTTGAACAAAGCTATGGTCAAGTCGATGGTGACAGCGCAACCGTTGCCGAGTTATCAGCGCTTATTTCCGCAATTAGCCAATTACCAATCGATCAATCTTGGGCAATCACAGGTTCTATGAACCAATTGGGTCAAGTACAGCCAATTGGTGGTGTAAACGCTAAAATTGAAGGTTTCTTCGATGCATGTAAACTACAAGGTTTAACAGGCAAACAAGGTGTGATTATTCCACGTCAAAACATGGAACATTTAATGTTGCGTAAAGATGTGATTGAAGCCGTACAAGAAGGTCAATTCCATATTCATGCCATTGATACCATCGACCAAGCGCTTGAAATACTGATGGCGCGCCCTGTTGGAAAACTCGATAAAAAAGGTCGCTATACCAAAGGTTCTATTTACGCAGCTGTTATGGCTCAACTTGAGTATTGGCAAGCCATTGAAGATGGTGCCGTGCTTGAAGAAGTTAAGCCAAAGAAAAAGAAGAAAAAAAATAAAGATAAGAAAAAGGATAAAGCGAAGTCGAAAGAAGCTAAAACTAAAGATGTTGAGCAGAAATCAGAACCTTTAGATTCAAAATCTGATGAAAATTAAATAAGCCCCATAAAAAAAGCGCCATCTAGGCGCTTTTTTTTCGATTCAACAACTGAATTAAGCTTCAGGTGCTGCGCTATATTGTTCAACTAGGGTTTTTAATTCACCTGTTTGGAACATTTCTAGCATGATATCGCTACCGCCAATCAACTCACCATTGATCCACAATTGTGGAAATGTAGGCCAATTTGCAATTTGTGGCAACATTGCGCGAATATCTTGGTTTTCCAAAATATTTACATAAGCAAATGGACGACCAATTTGACTAAGCGCTTCTACCGCACGTGCAGAGAAACCACATTGTGGAAATTGTGGAGTGCCTTTCATGTAAAGAAGAACGGCATGTTTAGCAATTTGGTCACGAATTAACGCTTCGGTATCGCGTGCTTGTTCAGTCATTGATAAATCCTCAATAATTCTGTTTCGCATTATACCCAAATCTACACAAAACAATATGTCAAAAGTAATAAATCCATTTTTATTTACAATCGGGCTTTAATTTTTAGGTAGATTTTGCTTATATAGAACATCTTAATGCCTTTGATCTATCTGGCATTAATATCCAAATTTCCCAATCAACTAACAGATAAGAGTTAGCCATGAATAACGTTACCTTTGCTCCCGTGCAAACTGATCAACCATCACATTTGATGCCTGTATTTGGCCGTCAGCAGATCAGCTTTGTCCGAGGACAAGGTTCTTATCTATATACCGCAGATGGTACTGAATATTTCGATGCACTTACAGGTATTGCTGTTTGTGGTTTAGGTCATTCACACCCTGCTGTAACAGAAGCAATTGTTGATCAAGCATCAACTTTACTTCATACAAGTAACCTATTTGAAGTACCTTGGCAAACTGCAGCTGCGCAAAAACTTGCAGAAGTTTCAGGTATGGAAGAAATCTTCTTCTCGAACAGCGGTGCAGAATCGAATGAAGGTGCAATTAAAATTGCACGTAAATTTGGTCATCTACAAGGTATTTCAAACCCTAAAATTATTGTTGCCGATCACTCATTCCATGGTCGTACTATGGCAACGCTTTCTGCAACAGGCAATAAAAAAGTTCAAGATGGTTTTGGACCATTGGTTGAAGGCTTTATTCGTGTGCCATTTGGCGACATTGAAGCGATTGAAGAAGCAGCCATTAATCATCCAGATATCGTTGCGATTTTAGTTGAACCTATTCAAGGTGAAGGCGGTGTAAATACTGCACCACAAGGTTTTAGCTACCTTGAAGATATTCGTCAAATTTGCAATCAGCACAATTGGTTAATGATGCTTGATGAAGTTCAAACAGGGAATGGTCGTACGGGTAAATACTTTGCGTACCAACACACCAACATCATTCCTGATGTAATGACGACAGCTAAAGGCTTAGGTAATGGCTTCCCTATTGGTGCTGTGATGACTCAAGGTCGTGGCGTTGGTGTTTTAACTGCAGGGAATCACGGTTCTACTTATAGCGGTACACCACTTGGTTCACGTGTTGTCTATACCGTTATTGATACTATTCAAAAAGATAATTTAGTAGAAAATGCAGCAAACATGGGTGCATATATTGTTGAGCAGTTTAAACAACAGCTTGACGGTCAAAACGTCACTGTTCGTGGTTTTGGTTTAATGATTGGTCTTGAACTACCAAAACCATGTGCCCAACTTGTAGATGTTGCTCGTGATGAATATAAGCTTATTCTTAACGTTACAGCAGGTTCTGTCATCCGCCTACTTCCTGCTTTAAATATTGATAAAGCTCAAGCAGATCAACTAATTGAACGAATTGTGAAAATGGTTAAAGCATTTTTAGCTTAAATCTAAATCACATAAAAAAAGCCGCATATGCGGCTTTTTTTATGTATCAGTATTATTTCAAACTACGGTAAATCTTGAAAAGTTCTTCCACCAGGTAGCTGACTAAAATATTGTTTTAGCGCATCTAAGCAACGGTGAATTTTCATGGGCTGTTGATCATGTTTAGATGTAATTGCATTTAAGGTAAAAGCAGGCAATTTCCATTCAGGTAAAACTTCAATCAAAGCGCCAGTTTGCAGCTCTTTTTGTACATCAAGGCAAGATAATCTTGCGATACCTAGCCCTTGTAAACATAAAGATTTAGCAACCATGACATTATTCGTTGTAAAACGAGAATCCATTTCTAAACTTACAGTTTCGGCATTAGAAATATGCTTAAAATCAAAATTTTGAGCATTCTTCGTTAAACTCACAGGTATTAAATCGTGATTACGAAAATCTTCTGGACGAGAAACAAGTGTAGATTGATTTAAATAACTTGGTGAAGCAACTAAAACTTGCTCAACTCGTACTAGTGGAAAAACTTGTAAATTAGTATCTTCGTTTTTTAAACTCATACGAAGTGCAATATCAATGCGCCCTTCTATTAAATCTATACATTGATTATCTGCTTCAATATGAATTGATAAACCACGATGAGCTGACATCCACTGCGACAATGCAGGAATAACATGATTTGCTCCGAGTTCTGGTGTTGTTGCAATGCGCAACTCCCCCACCAAATCATCACGCAATTCATTAATTCGAATTTTCCCACGTTCAGCTGCCGCAAGCATTTCTTTACAACTGTGGAAAAAAGCTTGCCCTGTTTCAGTTAAACTCAATTTTCGGGTAGAACGATGCAGAAGCGTGACTTCCATATCATTTTCCAAAGAACGAATTTGCTGACTTACCGCACTCGTCGTAATTCCTAACTGACGAGCTGCGCCACTAAACGAACTTTTATCAACAACGCACGCGAATACGCCCATTGCACGAAGTTGATCTAACATAAATTTCCCTCTGAAATCATGAGAAACTTCCATCTTCCAATAAAAGCAACTCATTGTATTATACGGTGAAATTTATGCTTTGTATTACAAAAAATTAATTAATTGGTAAAATTTTTGCAGGGTCAATTGGCTTACCATCAAGGCGCACTTGAAACTCTAACATTGTGCGTGTAGTTCCTGTAGAACCCATCTCTGCAATTTTTTGCCCAGCTGTCACATTTTGACCACTTTTCACTAGCATTTTACTGTTATGTGCATAAGCCGTAATGTACCCATCAACATGCTTCACCAACACTAAATTACCATATTCCTTTAAACCATCTGCGGCATAAACCACTTGTCCATCGGCAGCAGCAAAAATTGGATCGCCCACGTTTCCGCTATAACGAATTCCCTTCACATTTGGAGCAGAGTCAAATCTAGAAATAATTGCACCATTGGTTGGTTTTACCCAACGTAAAGAAGATGATGAAGATGTTGCAACAGCTGTCGGTGCAGTAACAGGTGCTACAGTTTTTGCAGGTTGATTTGTGGGAAGATCAATTTTTTGACGTTGAATAGGTGCAACTTGTGTCATCGCCTGAGTATTTGTTGTACGTGGTGCACTACCCTTTTTCAAACGTAATGACTGTCCAACATAAATTCGGTAAGGCGCTGCAATGTCATTCATTTCAGCAACGCTGATATAACTTAAACCATAACGTGCAGCAACACCACTTAATGTATCGCCCGTACGCACAGTATAATAATTTGGTGCTGCTGCATAACGCGTAGCATTATTTATCTGTGGTTTAGACGCACAACCGCTTAATACGACTGTCGCAATCACCGCTGTTGATATAACGATCGTTTTTAATAATTTAAATGGCATAGCTTTTCCACGATAATTTGACACCAAAGGCATTCATCTTCCCCACTAATTTTTAAATTAATTCCACGTATTAGCACTAAGAGTAGCAAAAAAAAGTACATAAAAATTCGAGATAAAGTACTTTTTCACAAAGTTATAACATTCCAGTCCATCAATCGTTCATATTTTATTTTAATGTACAAATAAAATATTTAAATACAGATTCCCAAATACATTACTTATTTAAAGCAAAGTCTAATTCACTTAACACTGAATAATTGGTTGCATCCATTTGAATTGGCGTAACGCTCACGTAGCCATTTTCAATAGCGAAAAAGTCAGATTCAATACCATTCAAACCTTTTTTCTGTTCTGTGACAGATTCACCTGAAAGTCCAATCCAAAAAACTTGACGTCCACGAGGGTCAACATGACTGGTAATAGGCTTTGACTGACTTTTCTGCCCTTGATACGTCACTTTCGCACCTTTTAACTCGGCAATATCTGGAATATTAATATTTAAAATATGACGTAATGGTAATTCGGGTAAACCTTTGGCAATAAAATCATGAATCCATTGTGCCGCAACCGCATAGTCTTTTGGTTCGTTATATGAACGTACATTTGCACCTGCCAACGAAACAGCAATTGCAGGTTGTTTCATTAAACGCCCTTCAAATGCCGCACCAACCGTTCCTGAATATAAAACATCATCACCCAAATTTGCACCGCTATTAATACCACTAACAACCAAGTCAAATTCAAAATCGAATAAACCATTCATAGACAAATAAACACAGTCTGCAGGTGTGCCATTTACAGCCCAAACATCGTCTGAAATTTGAATAGGTCTCAATGGTCTATCTAAAGTTAATGCGCTTGAAAAACCACTTCTTTCACTTTCTGGCGCAACAACGACTACTCGACCTAAAGGTTTTAATGCTTGTGCCAAAGCTTGTATACCTGGCGCAAAAACACCATCATCATTTGATATGAGAATATTCACGTAAAACTCTTTCACTTAATTGAATGACCAATCAGGTCAATTTATTGAAATATAATAAATATTATATATATTGTTGCGTCAACATCTACCTAAATATTGAGATAAAAATGCAACTTCCTATAAAATTAGGCTATTCATTCTGTTTGGCTATAACACTTGCAATGACTCAATCTATTCATGCAACAACAGATCTAAGCCTAGCAGAAAAAAATAGTATAATTAAAGAAGATGTTGCCTCAGCTCAAATCATGCAAGAAGTGTGTCCGACACTGATCGGTAAAAATGCCAAATTCGATCAAAATATTAAAAACCTCATTTCTGAATACTTAGCCGATTATTCAGATAAAAACATTTCCTTAGAAAAATTAAAATTAGACGCTGAGTATAAAATTTTACTTCAAGAGGCACGCGAAGCACTGAAAGACGCATCGCAAGAAGAAAATCAATTTGCGTGTACTGAAGTTTCAACAATAGAGATGTAATTGCTTTGGGTTGGATACAACATCATTCAACCCAATTTCCATCATTCATCCTTATTTCTGACAAAATCTTTGCACTTTCAACATCTTTTATACATTCAGTATCTTTTCATTTGCATAAAAATATACAATCATCATAACCTTAAAAATATAAACAAATTTTTAGGCAATCCAAAGTTATGAAATCTCAAATTGTAAAAACACTCACTGCAATTGCATTTGGTTTAAGCTTAAGCCAAGTTTCAAATGCAAAAGATGAAAATATTGAAGTTACCCCTATTCAAGATATCACTCATCAAGAACTTGCTGCAATTTATGTTTTATCTGAAATATGCCCGAGCCAAATTTCAGATCAGAAAAAATTTGAAACAGGCTATAAAAAATTAGTGACGGAATATTTACCTAAAGAAAAAGACCCTGTTGCAGCTTTAAATTTATTGTCTAAACAGTCAAGTTTTGCACCTATTTTAGATGAAGCAAAAGCAGATGCGAAAAAAGCGGGCGATGAAAAAAACAAAGCAATTTGTGAAGATGTAGCCACTTACAGCAATTAATTTATTTTCGTTACAATACTTTTGAAAATTAGCTGATTTTTCCCGTAGAAGTCAGCTTGCATTTGCCCTAGAATGCATGAACGTTGTGCTTATATCAGAATATTGGAACCACCTAAAAATGACCGGAAAAAGCGCCCTTGCTGCATTAATATTACTACCTAGTCTTTCATATGCAGCGACTGTTTTACCAACGCCACCAGAACTAAATAATAAATCTTATGTTTTGATGGATTATGAAACAGGGCAAATCCTAGCTGCAAAAAATGAAAATGAAAAATTAGCACCTGCTTCAATGACAAAAATGATGACAAGTTTCATCATTGAACAAAAGTTATTGAGCGGTGAACTCACGGAAGATGAAAAAGTACGCATGAATGAATCTGCATGGTGCCGTGGCAGTAGCTCGGAATCTTGCATGTATGTTCCACTTAACGGTACTGCAACTGCTTTAGAAATGCTCCGTGGCATTATCATTCAATCGGGTAACGATGCCTCAAAAGCAATGGCTGAACACATTGCTGGTAATGAAGGCACTTTCGTTCATATTATGAATGAAGAAGCCAAAAAAATTGGTATGACGAATACACAGTTTATGAACTCTACAGGTATGCCTGCGGAAGGTCATTATTCAACTGCAAAAGACATGGCAACGCTTGCAAAACACATTATTCATGACAGTTCAAAATACTATCCACTATATTCAGAAAAAGAATTTTCGTTTAACGGTATTAAGCAAGGTAACCGTAACGCACTTCTTTACACTGACCCCAGTGTTGATGGTTTAAAAACAGGTCATACCAATGAAGCAGGTTATTGCTTAACCACTTCTGCTAAACGTGGGCCAATGCGCTTAATTTCTGTGATTTTTGGTACACAGAGCATGAATGAACGCGCATCTCAAACACGTGAGTTATTGGCTTGGGGCTATGCAAACTTTGAAACTGTAAAAGTTCAACCTGCAAATCAAGTTTTAGCAAAATCTAAAATTTGGTACGGTAAAGACAGCGACGTTCAAATTGGTCTAGCTGAAAACTTTAATGTGACTATGCCTAAAGGCAAAGCAAATGCCATTAAAACTCAGCTTGTAGTACAGCCTAAATTGACTGCACCCCTTCAAAAAGGTCAAGTTGTTGGTAAATTCGTAGCAACTTTAGATGGTAAAGTAATTGCAGAAAAACCGCTTGTCGCTTTACAAGCAGTTGAAGAAGCTGGTTTCTTCTCTCGCATGATCGATCATATTAAGCAATTCTTTGCTAACTTATTCTAAGAACTTATCTTTTAAGATATTGTCATCTTAGACTTAAGATAAAGCATCTATATTTCGATATAGATGCTTTTTTATTTATACTACATTCATTCTAAACATTTGATTTTAACCATGACTAAAAACATTCGTCCTTATTTAGACACTGCCCCACAAATTGATGCTTCTTGTTATATCGATGATTTATCTGTCGTTATTGGCGATGTCGTTCTGGCAGAAAATGTTTCCGTTTGGCCTTTTGCTGTGATTCGTGGTGATGTAAACCATATTCATATTGGTAAAAATTCGAATGTTCAAGATCACTCAATGCTTCACGTAAGTCATAAAAAAGCAGATAAACCTGAGGGTTCGCCTTTAATTATTGGTGAAGATGTCACGGTTGGTCATCATGTTAAATTGCATGGTTGTACAATTGGAAATCGCGTACTTGTTGGGATTGGTACTATTATTTTAGATGATGTTATTGTTGAAGATGATGTGATGATTGGCGCAGGTTCTCTTGTTCCACCCAATAAGCGTTTGGAAAGTGGTTATTTATATGTGGGTAGCCCTGTTAAGCAAATTCGTAAATTGACTGAAAAAGAACTCGCATTTTTACCCTATTCTGCACAAAATTATGTGAAAGTTTCAGGGAATTATAAATAAGCGAAATTAATAACCAATGGCAATCTACGTATGAATCTAAAAAAGAAAAAACTTTTAACAAACTTAGTAAGCAGCTTTTTAATACTTCTTTGCATTTGTTTATTTATTGCTTTGTTAATAAATTTAAAGTTTCATCAAGATTGCGCAACTGTTATCACAGGAATGTTAGGAGTATGCGCAACATTATATGCACCTATAGCTGCTTTCTTTTTATATGACAGTTGGAAAGATCAAAAACAATATGAGTTGGAAAAACAATATGCAGAAGACACTTTTAAGCTCATTTCCCAACTCAAAACGAGAATTTCAAGAGAATATTATACATTTAAAAGTTTTAAATCAGATATATCAAAAGAACTAGTTGCTTTAAATAGCTTGTATAGCAATCAAAATTCTAACATAAGCTACTCTGAAATTTTATATAACGCTAATGCCTACTTTGAATTAATTAATGACACTTCAAATAATAAAATTTCTCCAAATATTTATGATGATTTTGAATTTAGTGCTCTTATTCTTAATGCGAAGCTTAAAGATGTTAGAAAAGCTTATGATTCATACTATAAAGAGCTTCCAAATGAGCTTAAAACATCTACAAACACTCAAAGGTTATATAAAAACCTAACATATAATCCAACAGAAACAGAGTATGAGTTAACTAAGCACCTGACTAATAGATACAAGTTTGAAATTAATTTATATCATGAAGGTAATTACATCAATTTTGAATTCAACTATGAAGAGCTATATGCCAACTTTTTACTGAAATACAATGATTTGAAAAATGAATTAACAAATAAAATTAAGGTAAATAAAGATCATTAAATAAAATCGCTCATTAATAAGACCTAGCGATTTTTTACTCGCTTTTTCATAAAGATAACATTTTAATTTTTAGTATATAAGGTGATTTAAAAACACCACATACAAAAACATTCCATTATTTTATAGTTTAAGATCTCTACTTTCAAAAAATAAGGTTCATGCTTTGAAAAAAATATTACTTTTACTAGCAAATGGCTTTGAATCTTATGAAGCAAGTGTGTTTACAGACGTATTTGGTTGGAACTCATTTGAAGGCGATGGCTCTGTTCAGCTAGATTCTGTCGGACTACACCCTATTCTTGAATGCACATGGGGCTACAAATGCATACCGCATTTCACCTTGGATAATATCAATTTAGAAGATTACGACGCTTTAGCCATTCCAGGTGGATTTGAAGAAACAGGCTTTTATATAGATGCCTTTGATGAAAGATTTTTAGATGTGATTCGATACTTCGATCAAGAAAATAAATTAATTGCCTCTATTTGTGTTGCAGCTTTAAGCATTGCCAAAAGCGGTGTTTTAAATGGTCGCAATGCAACAACATATAACTTTGAAGGAAGCGTAAGAAGAAAACAATTACAAGACTTTGGCGCAATATTAAATGATGAAAGAATTGTTCAAGATAGAAATATCATTACATCATCTTCACCTGAAACAGCATTAGACGTTGCATTTATGACACTTGAACAACTCACATCAAAAGAAAACATGTTGAACATTAAAGAACGAATGGGTTTTAAAATGCTCAACACATAAAGATTTAGAATTTAGCTTAAATTATTTTAAAACAGCTTCAATTTCTTCTGCTGTTTCCAAACCATTCATATGTGCACCATGTACTGTGCCCGCGTATTCCAAACTACAATGCTCACCTGTAAAGAAAATACGATCATCAATCGATTCATTTAAAGTAGCGACCAAACTTTCATTATGATAAATAGATGGGAAACTAAATGAGCCATAACTAAATTCATCTGCGCCCCAACGGGTAATGAATATTCTTTTTGGCTTATTGGGCAATTTTTTAAGACTCGTATTTAAGTTTTTATAAATAAAATCCCAAACCTCTTTGTTCGTCGCATTATCTACAAACTCAGACAGCTTTCCGCCAAATAACATTAAATAAACAGGCTTTTTATATATTTTAGATAAATCTAAAACGTTGTACCAAGTATTACCAACCCAATAATAAAAGCTATTTGCATCAGAGTTCTTTTGCAAATCAAGAGATTCATCTAATTCAAAAAATATTTTATTAAAAGACCCAAAACCTACAGCATCAATTGCATATTGATGTTGTTCTGGTAATGGAGGACTAAATTCAATACTCTTATTTTTCAAAACACCCAATGGTACACTCACCACCACTTTAGATGCTAAATATTCTGTATTGTTATGATCGATAACTTTGACAACATCTTTATCATAAAGAATTTTCTTTACGGCAGAATTGGTCTTGGTATTAATATCAATATCGCCCGATATATCATTTAAAATTTGCGAATAACCGAGTGGAAATATGACTTCATCACCTTCAAAGTATCCTTCATATTTTTGATATTGTGAAAACAGCCCATACAAATCTGTCGCATATGGGTCATTGGCATATTTTTCAAAAAACGAAAAGATTAAATGCTTTAAGTGATTAGGCGAAAAGCTTTTACTTTCCATTTCTAAGGTATTCAAAATTTCACGTAATGAAACCAAAGCAGAAACATCCGTCGCCTCTGTAAGTTTCTCTTCAATTTGCTCTATATAAGACTCAAACTCTTTCTTTTCTTGAACAGTAAATGGTTGACCATTCTCATGAAAGAAATCTGAATCTACATAATTAAAGACAGCTGTTTCAATATTATTTTTTTGGGCAATATCCCAAATTGGATTATTTTCAATACCATGAATCCAAGATGCACCTAGATCAAACACATCATCCTTATTTTTCATAGAATGCAAACGACCACCTATTCGGTCTTTTGCCTCTAAAACAATGACATTTTTTCCTGCTTCTTGAAGTTTTTTTGCACATGAAAGGCCAGAGATACCTGCACCAATCACAATGATAGGTAATAAATTTCCTTGTGTTTTTAACATAAAAATAGAATTTCTAATTTAAAATAAATACTTAATTTAGAATATAAATAAAATATTTAAACCGTGTGTTAGAGTTTCGTTCTAAGTCCGAATCTTGCTTTTAAAATTAAAAAATAGCTTTAAAGAAAAAACCCACTGCCATAGCCACACACCTCAAAATTTTATACAATAGTACATCCTTATCCATGGTGTTTTTTAATGACCGCTTGGACAGCTCACGTGACTGTTGCTACCGTTATCGAAAAAAACGGGAAATTTCTGTTTGTTGAAGAACATACAGAAGGTGTAACGCATACTGTATTCAATCAACCTGCGGGTCATGTTGAATGCGATGAAACGCTTATTCAAGCTGCCATTCGTGAAACTTTGGAAGAAACTGGGCATGATGTCGAAATCGAATCATTGCTTGGTATTTATACTTATACACCTCCTATGTTTCCAGACCGCACGTACTATCGTTTTTGCTTTTTAGCTAAAGATGTTCATCATCATGAAAATGCGAAATTAGATACAGATATCGTCGGTGCTGTATGGATGACATTGGATGAACTTAAAGAATCTGCACGCGCTCGTAGTCCTTTGGTGATTAAAGCCGTTGAAGATGCTTTAACAGGTCAAAAATATCCTTTATCGCTCATTTATGAGCACCAAAATTCTCCCCTATTTACAAATTTGGATGCCTAGTCCTATGCAACAACGTGTCATCGTCGGTATGTCTGGTGGTGTAGATTCATCTGTTTCTGCTGCACTACTTCTTCAACAAGGTTATCAAGTTGAAGGTCTTTTCATGAAAAACTGGGAGGAAGATGACGGCACGGAATACTGTACGGCAATGGAAGATTTAGCCGATGCACAAGCCGTTTGTGACAAAATTGGCATCAAACTTCATACTGCCAACTTTGCTATGGAATATTGGGATCGTGTATTCGAACATTTCTTAGCAGAATATGCAGCTGGTCGTACGCCAAACCCAGATATTTTATGTAATAAAGAAATTAAATTCCGCGCATTTTTAGATCATGCAATTAACCTTGGTGCAGACTTTATTGCAACAGGTCATTATTGCCGTCGTGGTGAAACTTTAAAAAATTCACGTGGTGAAGAATATGCGCCTTTACTTCGTGGTTTTGACCAAAATAAAGATCAAACTTATTTCTTACATGCGGTTCATGGTCGTGAAATTAACAAAACCTTGTTCCCTGTAGGTGAAATTGAAAAACCTGAAGTGCGTCGTATTGCAGAAGAATTAGGTTTAGCAACAGCCAAGAAAAAAGATTCAACAGGTATTTGTTTTATTGGTGAACGTCGCTTTAATGACTTCTTAAAACAATACTTACCTGCTCAAGCAGGAAAAATTGTATTAGATGATGGCAAAGAGGTTGGTGAACATCACGGCTTAATGTACTATACGCTCGGTCAGCGTGGCGGTATTGGCTTAGGCGGCTTAAAAGGTGCTGCTGAAGGCGCATGGTTTGTTTTATACAAAGATATTGAAAATAACCGCTTAGTGATTGGTCAAGGTCATGAACATCCTCTTATGCAAAGTTCTATACTTTGGAGCGAGGAAATTGATTGGGTTGCAGGCGAACAAGAGATTCCTGAAACAGGTTTCCGCTGTACAGCGAAAACGCGTTATCGTCAGCCTGACCAAGGTTGTGTGATTTACAAAGATGCCGACATGCCAAATGGCGTTCGTGTTGAATTTGATGAACCACAACGTGCTGTAACCCCAGGACAAAGTGTAGTGTTCTACGCAGATGAAGTTTGTTTAGGTGGCGGTGTGATTCATCATACCAATGCCCCGAAACCTGATTTTATTTAAAGGAATATTTGGCATGACAGAGTTACCGTTTCAACCGCTTCAAACTCTGAATGTACGTCAAAATAGAGCGTTGGCGTTGGCTGCTGTTTTTCAATCTGCGCAGCTTACCCATATGACAGCACTATCTGGACGACAGAGCACAGGCGAAAACGGTAACTTTTATTTGGAACAGTTGATTAAAGCCAGTTTAAATATTCGACCACAAGCCAAACCTTGTACCCAAACTTTAGATTATTTTAATCAACTTGCCGATATTTCATTAGGTTTAAAAACTTTAGAAAGTAGCATCACCCAACCCTTCAACCCATCGCCAAAATCTAAAATTCCCAAATTTTCTCAAACCAAATTACCCATGTCCTATGCAATGTCACTTCTTCATTTAGAAAAGAAGGTTTATAGCAATCCTAAATTTGTAGAAATTATTGAAAAATCACAACAAAAAATTCTGAAACAACTTTCATTTTTCGATAATAATTACTTACACCCAAGCATCCTTGCCAATTTAGCCCAAACTTATGTCGATACCGCAGGTCAAATTAACCCGCGTATTATGGTCAAAGGCAATGCTGAGGCATTTAAAGATAGCTCGCATACCAATCGTATTCGAGCATCCCTATTTACTGGCTTACAAATGGCGCATTTGTGGCGTCAATCTGGTGGAAGCTCATGGACGATGATCTTCACCAAACGTAAGCTTTTAAAAGATATTCAAGATCTGGCTCGATTACAGTTTCAGGTGGTTTAACTGATGCAAATCGAGTTTTTGTTTTTTCGTTTAGTTCCAAAGTTTAAGGAATCGCTATGAACGCTTTAACCGCACTTTCTCCATTAGATGGACGCTACGCTAGCAAATGTGATGCTTTGCGCCCTTTCCTCTCTGAGTTTGGTTTAATCCATGCTCGTGTGACTGTTGAAGTACGCTGGTTACAAGCACTTGCAAACCGTCCTGAAATTACTGAAGTTCCTGCTTTTAGTGCAGAAACAAATGCAGCACTAGATGCAATTGTTGCGAACTTTTCAGAAGACAATGCAAACCGCATTAAAGAAATTGAACGTACAACAAACCACGATGTTAAAGCGGTTGAATACTTCCTTAAAGAACAAATTGCAAATATCGCAGAATTAAAAGATGCAGGTGAGTTCATTCACTTTGCATGTACTTCTGAAGACATTAACAACTTGTCTCATGCATTAATGCTTAAAAATGGTCGTGACGTTTTAGTCACTGCGATGCAACAAATCATAGATTCAATTGTTGCGCTTTCTGAAAAACATGCAGAACAACCAATGTTGTCTCGTACACATGGTCAAACTGCAAGCCCAACAACGTTGGGTAAAGAAATGGCGAACGTGGCTTACCGTCTTGCACGTCAAATCAAACAATTCAAACAAGTTGAATTATTGGGTAAAATTAACGGTGCTGTAGGTAACTACAACGCGCACTACTCTGCTTACCCAGAAATTAACTGGCCTGCACATTCACAAGCATTTGTTGAATCTTTAGGTTTAGCATTCAACCCGTACACAACTCAAATTGAACCACATGATTACATGGCGGAACTTTTTGATGCGCTTCGTCGTTTTAACACTATCTTAATCGACTTTAACCGTGACGTTTGGGGCTACATCTCACTTGGTTTCTTCAAACAACGTTTGAAAGAAGGCGAAGTTGGCTCTTCAACAATGCCACATAAAGTAAACCCAATTGATTTCGAAAACTCTGAAGGTAACCTAGGTCTTGCAAATGCAGTATTGGGTCACTTAGGTGAAAAACTTCCTATATCTCGTTGGCAGCGTGACTTAACTGACTCTACTGTTCTTCGTAATATGGGTGTTGGTTTTGCACAAAGCTTAATTGCTTTTGAAGCTTGCTCTAAAGGTATTGGTAAACTTGAATTGAATGCTGCGCGTATTCTTGAAGATCTTGATCATGCTCAAGAAGTTCTTGCAGAACCAATTCAAACAGTTATGCGTCGTTATGCAGTTGAAAAACCATACGAAAAATTAAAAGCCCTTACTCGTGGTCAAGCAATGACACGTGAGATGATGGTTGATTTCGTAAATGGTAACGAACTTTCTGCTGTTCCTGCTGAAGATCGTGCGCGTTTAGCAGAAATGACACCTGCATCTTATACAGGTAATGCTGCTGAACAAGCTCGCAATGTTGCTGATCTTATCTCTAAGATCTAAGTCTAAAATCTAATTTTAGATGATATAAAAAAGCGAAGCTTAGGCTTCGCTTTTTTATTTATACTTCCCTAACTTTTTGATGTTGCATCGTACCCTCTCTCTCCCTTTGGAAGATGAGTAGCACTGCTTCGTAGGGAATGAAGGCATTAACCTCTCCCTAACCCTCTCCTACTAGGAGAGGGAAATTTAGGCCAAAAAGTTATTCCAAAGGACAGTAGTTAGCAAAATCATCTTTCATACGTTGCAATTCACAACCTGTCAAAATATCACTGTAATAAATATAATATGTCGCTTCGGGATATTGAATTTCATGTCGGAACATCATGCCACGTAAAGAAATAGAAAGCTCTTCAGGAAAATCCCCATCCCACTGATTCAATTCCTCAAATTCATAATTAAAATAACAATTTTGAGTTGCGATAAATGCTTCTACAACAGCCACAATCAATACCTAAAAAATAAAATGTTAATGTACCCGATCTCCAAATAAATCGCCAAAAAATCTAACGTGATTGAAGGAATAAAGTCCCATAAAAAAAGCCCACTAAAGTGAGCTTTTATACGGTTTAAATCGAGATAATATTAAAGTTTTGGATCACGAATTTGCACCAGACTTGAATTTGCTTTGCTTAAAGTTTCCATCACTTTATTCAAAACTGTAGGAATAAGCGAATCTGCAATTTGTGCTGCTTGAAGACCTAATTTTTCACCTAATGTCGGTTTTTTACGTGTTTCAATGACATAAACATCATGTTTAGCCAATAAACCTAAAATGTATTCATCTGAAGTTTTTAAGCTATCCACCAAGTTTAAATCTAAAGCATCTTGACCGTACCAATGCTCGCCTGTTGCTACTTTTTCAACATTTAATTGTGGACGATACTTTTCAACAAAGTGCTTAAATAAATTATGCGTTTGCTGTAACTCTTCTTCAAACTTCGCTTTGCCTTCTTCAGTATTTTCTCCAAACATAGTCACAGTACGTTTAAATTGACCTGCAGTATAAAGTTCAAAGTCAATTTTATTGTCTTTCAGCAAACGGTTAAAGTTTGGTACTTGTGCAACCACACCAATTGAACCAACGATAGCAAATGGCGCAGAAACAATTTCAGATGCAATACATGCCATCATATAACCACCACTTGCAGCGACTTTATCGACACAAATACTCAGTTTAAAGCCCGCATCACGCAAACGAACCAATTGTGCAGCAGCAAGTCCATAACCATGAACCATTCCACCTGGGCTTTCCAAACGTAAAACAACACGGTCACGCCCTGCTTTTGCAGTAGCTAAAACCAATGTGATTTCTTCACGTAATTGTTCTACAGCAGAGGCAGCTGTATCGCCTTTAAAGTCGAGTATATAAATTTTTTCATTGGTTTTTTTACGTACTCGTGCTTCTTTAATTAGTTGCTGACTTAATTGTAAAAGTTCAAATTTTGATGCTGTTGTTTGAGCTATTTTTTTCCGTTGTTCATTCACTCGAGCATTTAAGTGATGCACACGAATTTCAGCAGGAAGTTTGGTCGCGTGAAATAACATATAATTTAAGCTCATCAAATACATATTTATGATTTATAAGATGTGGTCTTTAACACTAAAAATCAATGCCTATTTGAAAATAATTCTCATTGGTTATTCTTATTCTTATATTCGTAAAAAAAGGAGCCTTTCGGCTCCTTTAATTTCAGCAATATATTAACCAAAGCGACCTGTAATATATGCTTCTGTTAGTTGATGATCTGGCTGAGTAAATACTTTTTCAGTTGCATTGACTTCAATTAAATCACCTAAATGGAAGTATGCTGTACGGTCTGAAACACGTGCTGCTTGTTGCATCGAGTGCGTTACAATTGCAATGGTATATTGTGTAGAAAGCTCAGAAATAAGTTCTTCAATTTTTGCAGTTGCAATTGGGTCTAACGCAGAACAAGGCTCATCCATTAGAATAACTTCTGGCGAAACAGCAATTGTACGCGCAATACATAAACGTTGTTGCTGACCGCCAGACAAACCTGTTCCTGGCTGACTTAAACGATCTTTCACTTCATTCCAAAGACCTGCTTTATTTAAGCTATTTTCTACAATTTCTTCTAAATCGTATTTATCACGTGCTAATCCATGTAATTTTGGACCATAAGCGACATTATCGAAAATTGACTTTGGAAATGGATTCGGCTTTTGGAATACCATTCCAACTTGCGCACGAAGCAATACAACATCAAGATTAGGATCGTAGATATCTTGATTATCCAACAGCACCTTACCCGTAACATGACATGAATCAATCGTGTCATTCATGCGGTTTAAAGTTCGTAAAAATGTAGATTTACCGCAACCCGATGGTCCAATAAATGCAATCACTTCATTTTCGTAGATATTAAGGTCAATGCCTTTAATCGCCTCAGATTCACCGTAGTAAACATGTACATCTGAAGTACTCAATTTCACATTGGTAGACTTTGGCGTTTTCTTTGCCGAAGCCTGTGTATCAAACTGAGATACAAAAGAAGTTGATGGTTTTTGATCTACATTTTGCGATGTAAATTGTGTATGTTCTGAATTCACCGATTTATCCTGTTCTAAGGAATTTGTTTTTGTAGCATTTACTGTATTCATCATCATGCCCCGAATTACCAACGAACTTCAAACTTTTTACGTAACCAAATAGCAAGACCGTTTAAGCCAATCATTAATGCTAAAAGTACGATAATTGCAGCAGCTGTACGCCCTTCAAAGAAGTTACGAAGCTCATTCCCTTGCCATAAGAAAATTTGCACAGGTAATGCTGTAGATTGATCAAATGGAGTTGCAGGTACACTTGCAACGAATGCACTCATACCAATAAGAAGTAGCGGTGCCGTTTCACCCAGTGCTTGCGCAACACCAATAATTGCACCAGTTAAAATACCTGGTAATGCCAATGGCAATACGTGATGAAACACCGTTTGCAAATTAGAAGCACCTAAACCCAAAGCTGCCTGACGAATAGAGGGTGGCACAGCTTTTAAAGATGCGCGTGTGGTAATAATAATTGTTGGTAAAGTCATTAAACTCAGCACTAAACCACCTACTAACGGCGCAGAAAGTGGCATGTGCATCCATCCAATAAAGATGGCAGCACCAAGCAAACCAAACACAATTGATGGTACAGCAGCTAAGTTATTAATATTGACTTCAATAATGTCAGTAATCAGATTTTTAGGTGCAAACTCTTCTAAATAAACCGCAGATGCAACACCAATTGGAATTGAGATCAGAATCACGATAAACATCATGAATAATGAGCCCATAAATGCACCAGCTAAACCTGATGTTGCAGGTGAACTACGTGAATCTGGACTAAAGAAAATATTAGTATTGAAAGTATTCTTAATAATACCTGCTGCCTTTAAACCATCTGCTAACTGTCGTACTTCTGGGCTAAGTTGTTGCTGATCATCAGGTAAAGATCGATCAATATTTCCTGCTAACCAAACATCAATATTGGCATCAGCAAGTACTTTTACGTCTTTCTTTTGACCAATAAGAGCTGGGTTTTCAAGTACCATATCTCTTAAACGATATGCTTCTGAGCTGGTGTATAGTGACGCAACTTCATCTCGCTTAGATTCCAATTTAGGATCTTCTGCAATAATGCCGTTCACCAATAACAAGTCCCAATCAGCCATTCCCATTTGGGTTTGCCATGCAATTAAACGTTCCTGATATTTCGCAGGTGCTTCATTGACCTGTTGTTTTGGTTTCGGTCCAGCATTAATCACACTTGGGTCGAAATACACAGGCACTGTTAAACTACTTTGCCAAAATGATGGTAAACCTTTTGCAAGAATACTACCGAACAACAGCGCGACAAAAAATAATCCTGCAACAACAGCCGAGAAGCCCAAAACACGAAACGTTTTTTCTTTACGGTGACGTTTTGATAATGATTTTGCAATCGTATTCTTACGCTTTTCTCTAAGCTCAGCGGCCCTTTGGGGATCGCTTGTAGCCAATGTATTTGTATTCGTATTGCTCATTAGTCGTATTGCTCGCGATATTTACGCACGATGTAAAGTGCAACAATGTTTAAACCTAAGGTAATTACAAATAATGTCAGACCTAAAGCAAAGGCAACCAATGCTTGTGGACTTGCAAAATCTGTATCTCCCGTTAATTGATTCACAATGGTAATCGTGACTGTTGAAACAGCTTCTAGCGGATTAATATGTAGTAGTGGACTATTACCTGCGGCCAATACCACAATCATGGTTTCACCAATTGCACGTGAAGCGGCAAGTAAAAATGCACCTATAATTCCTGGTAGTGCAGCAGGTAAAACCACCTGACGAATAGTTTCAGACTTTGTCGCACCTAAACCCAATGAACCATCACGTAATGAGCGTGGTACTTGAGTAATGATGTCATCTGAAAGTGATGATACAAATGGGATAATCATAATTCCCATGACAAAACCTGCAGTTAAAGCACTCGTGGCATTTATGTCTAAGCCAATATAAGCACCCGCTTGTTTTGCAAAAGGACCAATAATCATTAAGGCAAAAACACCGTACACAATAGTTGGAATACCTGCCAAAACTTCAATGGCAGGTTTTGCCCATGAACGGAAACTTGAAGATGCATATTCAGCAAGATAAATGGCAATCATTAAGCCAACAGGCACTGCAACTAAAAGTGCAATACCACTCACCATAAGTGTGCCCCATAACAATGGAAGCAAACCATAACTACCTTCTGCATGACCTGATGTACTAAAACCAGGGTTCCATTCTGTACCAAAGAAGAAATCAAATGGATTAACAAAATGGAAGAATCTTAAAGCTTCACTAAACATCGACATTACAATGCCAACAGTCGTTAAAATTGCAACGCCTGAACATAATGCAAGCGCGAGATTCATAATTTTTTCGACTTGGTTTCGCGCGCGGAATTGTTCTGAAATTCTCTTCTTCGCCCAAACCAAACCTAAAAGTGCAGCACAAATCACCAAAGCCATTTTTGCAAATGTACCTATGGTTTGAAATTTTGCTAATTGTTCTGCTGCTGCAACTTCATAACTTGCTGGAATATCACTTACCCCAAAACCTGAAGCAATGGCTTGAACACGATCGACCAAAACACCCGTGGTTGCAGGATCTAAATTTGCTGCAATATTTGCAGGAACATTATTTAATACAACATGCGTTAAAATACTTGGTTCAACAATATTCCAAACCAATAAAATCAAGAATGCAGGAATACCACACCATAAAGCGACTAGTGCGCCATAATAGCCCGGACGCGAATGCAACTGCGCAGAGTTATTTCCCTTACCTGCTAGTGTGCGGCTTTTGGATAATCCAATTTGATAAGCGATAGCAATAATTGCTAACAACACACCAATAAGTAGCAGATTCATTTATTTTCCACCAATTTCCAATTATTTTTTGAATATTGTGACACTAAATAGAAAGCTGATGATCAGTTGTACCAATCATCAGCTTAATTATATTATTTTACAGCTTTACCCGCTTTAAAGTTCGCAAGCACTTGCGCACGTTCTTTATCTGACATTGAAATCAGACCTGCTTTATCTAACTTAGAGCCCTTACCAGACACTTTTTTACTTAAGAAGTATTCAGTAAATTCTGGTAAACCTTTAATTGACTTAAGATGCTCACCTTTCACGTAGAAGAATAACGGACGTGATACAGGATAAGATCCATTTAAAATTGTTTGTTCAGATGGTGAAACATTATTGACTGTAGCAACACGAAGTTTGTCACGGTTTTGTTCATAGAAACCTAAACCGAATACACCAACGGCACTTGGAGATGTTTTAAGTCGTGCCAATGTTTCTGTGTAATCACCTGAAATTTCAATTACTTTTCCATCTTTACGGAAAGTTGAACACACTTTCTTTTGCGTATCTTTATCTAAAGCTTTAATTGCTGAATATGTTTCACAACCTGCATCTACCATTTTTTCTTGGAACACTTCACGCGTACCGTGGTTTGATGCTGGAATAACTAAAGTAATCGGTTCATTTGGAAGCGATTTATCAATTTGATTCCAACGTGTATAAGGGTTTGCAACCATTTTACCATTTGATGGTAATTCTGCAGCTAAAGCAGCGAATACATGTTGTGGACGTAATTTGTAAGATGCTTTCTTAGAGTTCGATGCAAAAACAATACCGTCATAACCAATCTTAATTTCTAAAACTTGGTTCACACCTGCTTTTTTACAAGCAGCTAATTCTGAATCTTTTATTTTACGAGATGCATTACCAATATCAATGGTGTTATCACCCACACCATTACAAAACTGTTTTAAACCACCAGATGTACCACCTGAACCAACTACAGGTGCTTTAAACTGTGGAAATGTATTACCAAACTCTTCTGCGACAATACTTGCGTATGGCAAAACAGTTGAAGATCCTGCGATTTGAATTGTGTCACGAGCTGCATTTGCTGTTGTTGCTACAGCTGCCCCTGAAACTGCTAATGCAAGTGCAATATGTGTATAGCGCATTTGAATCTCTCTTTTATGCAAATTTGGAGTACGCCACTTTTTTATTCAGTTTTGTACTTGTTCTGTGTTATTGCATTTTGAGCAGATAATATGACAGATAAGTTACAGCTATATTACGTTTTTATGATACTTAAAAATTTTGAACTTTATAAAAACTTGTAATACTTAAATAAGTAAAATTCAATTGTGTAATATTTAAATGATTTATAAAATTTTGACAAAAAAAATCGACGAGCTGAAACAAATCCAGACTCGTCGAATTGTGTTAAGCGATTACTTAATCGGTTGATTCAGCCAATCTACTTTCACAGGTTTAGTCTTTTGGTTTAAGTGATTTGTTACAACCACACCATCCTTCACAACCAATTCAATATTTTGTAGCGCAGAGATATCTTGAATTGGATTACCATCAATCATAATTAAATCGGCAATTTTACCCTTTTCAAGCGTACCCAAATTCTTTTGACCTAATGCCTTTGCTGCTTCACTTGTTGCTGACAAAAGAATAGTTTTATTATCAATCCCCTCACCTTTCATAACATGTGTTACCAAAGGAACCACTTGTTGTGGTGGTATTCCAGGAATATCAGAGGTAAACAACGGTACAGCACCTGATTTCAGCATCACCTTAACGTTGTTTTCTAGAATATTGTAATCATTCTTATCTTTATCAGATGCATAACCAAGCTTGATATATAGCTAAATACTAAATAAATCATTACAGTAATCTTTAAATAATTTATCAATAT
>NZ_LWRV01000040.1 GCF_009372215.1 Acinetobacter portensis
AACGTGTGGCTTATTACGTTCAAACTTAGCCTTAGCCATTTTC
The DNA here is from genome assembly GCF_009372215.1 of Acinetobacter portensis. Lineage (GTDB taxonomy): Bacteria > Pseudomonadota > Gammaproteobacteria > Pseudomonadales > Moraxellaceae > Acinetobacter > Acinetobacter portensis. The sequence continues at coordinate 44 of NZ_LWRV01000040.1, forward strand.
ATCTTCCTCGTTTACGTCGAACACAATTCTGAGCAAAACCCAGCATCGACATATCGTCTAAAAAAACAAACACCAAATACTCGAAAAGCAGACTAATAAGCCTGCTTTTTAAAAAATTCTGTGCAACTACGTTGCTAAACTGTATCTGGAGCTCTTATCGAGATTTGAACTCGAGACCTCTCCCTTACCAAGGGAGTGCTCTACCACTGAGCTATAAGAGCAAACAAATGCTTCAATGGAGCGGGAGACGAGGGTCGAACTCGCGACATGCAGCTTGGAAGGCTGCCGCTCTACCAACTGAGCTACTCCCGCACGATGTTGGTACAATCCACTTATTGAAGTCTTAAATTGGTGGTGAGGGAAGGATTCGAACCTTCGAAACTTTCGTAGCGGAGTTACAGTCCGCCCCCTTTGACCGCTCGGGAACCTCACCATTTACACTTACTTTCAGTGTTGCTCTTTCAACAAAACTTAAAACTTCTAAGATGGTGCCGGCACACGGATTCGAACTGTGGACCTACTGATTACAAGTCAGTTGCTCTACCAACTGAGCTATGCCGGCGTTTCTTAGTGTTTCGTACGTTTCGTATCGGAACGGTGTGCAGTTTAGCAAAACTTAGAATCCGTGCAAGTGTTTTTTTCAAAAAAAACGTCAAAAACTCATAAAATCAATCCATTTGATGATAATTCGACCGCTTTGATCACTGCGCGAGCTTTTATTTGCGTTTCTTGCCATTCAGATTCAGGATTTGAGTCTGCAACAAGCCCCGCTCCTGCCTGAACATAGACCTTATTTTCACGAATTACACAGGTGCGAATAGCAATAGACATGTCCATTTCGCCATGCCAGCCTAAATAACCAACAGCTCCGCCAAAAATTCCACGTTTTACAGGCTCAACTTCGTCAATAATTTCCATTGCACGAATTTTTGGTGCACCAGAAAGTGTTCCTGCAGGGAACGTTGCTTTAAATACATCTAAAGCATCAACATCATCTCGAACTTCACCTTGAACATTTGACACAATGTGCATCACATGTGAATAGCGTTCAATGACCATTCTATCTGTAACCTGCACTTTGCCAATTTTTGAAATACGCCCTACATCATTTCGACCAAGGTCAATTAACATGAGATGTTCTGCAATTTCTTTTTCATCTGAAAGTAAATCTTGCTCAAGTGCTAAATCTTCTTCTTTGGTTTTGCCACGTGGTCGTGTCCCTGCCAATGGACGAACAGTTGCAATACCATTTTCTAAACGAGACAAAATTTCTGGTGATGACCCGACAATATGGAATGGCTTCTTATTCTCTAAGGTTTGCCCTTGTACCAAGAATAAGTACGGTGATGGGTTAAGATGGCGGAGCGCACGATACACTTGTAACGGCTCACCATCAAAATCTGAAACCATACGATGCCCCGGCACAACCTGCATCACATCCCCTGCCCGAATGTACTCTTTTACAGTTTCAACTGATTCTAAAAATTTTCCTTTGCCTGTAAGTGACTCAAAATGCGGTGCTGTATGTTTTTCCGCTTTTAGACGAATAGGCGTTGCAAGAAGTTCTTCTAATACATCTAGCTGAGCCTGTGCTTTCGTATAAGCATCCGCATCATTCACATCGGCATGAACAATTAAGAACAAGGTATCTTTTAAATTATCAAAGACAATCACTGTTTTAGACAACATCATCCAAATATCAGGTAACCCCACAGGATCTGCTTCTGGCACGTTATTTAAGCGAGGCTCAATGTAGCGTACGGCATCGTATCCAAAGTAGCCCACCAAACCACCTGTGAAATTTGGCAGTGCAGGTAAATCTTGCTGAGTTGGTACTTTATATTGAGATTGAAAATCACGAATAAATTGAAATGGGTCTGTGCATCCTTGTTTTAGCGTTGTGCCATCTGCTTGCTGGATAGTGAGTTCACCTGCATTACATGAAAATACAGTCGATTCACCCAAACCAATAATTGAATAACGCGCCCAGTTTTCGCCACCCTCTACAGATTCAAAAAGATAAGCTTGTTCATGAGATTTTAATCGTGCAAACACAGAAAGTGGTGTTTCTGTATCTGCTAAACGTTGGCGGTAAACAGGAATAAGGTTGTAGCCTGCTTCTTTTAAGTGATCGAATTGCGTTTGAGTTGTCATGGTTTCTCTCTATATATTCATATTGGACTTTGTTCAGTGTTTTCATTTTATTTAACTGAGCTTCGCCATCGAAAAACCACACACACGCTCATTTTCAATATTCCTTTATTTACTGTTCTATTAAGCAATCAATTCTCTAAGATTATCAACCACCTGTTGTGGCTGACAATCTAAAATATTTTCACCATGATTATAGCCATAGCTAAGCACAATACAATCGACTCCTGCACGTCGTGCCGCTTCAACATCATTACTTGAATCACCAATCATTAAAACTTGTTCTTTAGTAACGCCATAAGTATCTACACAATGAAGCAGTTGTTTTGGATGTGGCTTACGCTCTTCAAAACGATCTCCGCCGATCACATCATCAAAATAATGATCTAAAGCCAATTCTTCAATAATTTTTCGTGCAGGTAATTCAGGCTTATTGGTCACACAAACTAATTTTTTATGATGTGCCGCTCCCCAATCTAAAAACTCGACTACACCTTCAAATGGCAAAGTATTTACACATGGTTCTGCATTATAAATTTTTAAGAATGTTGCAAGTAATTGCTCATGCTGAGCAGGGTCAACCTGTCCTGTAAGATGTTTCAACACACTATCGCAAAAAATTGATGTGCCTTTTCCCACCCAAATACGAACGTGCTGTTCTGTTACCAGTGGAAGGTTGAGTTTTTCTAAGCTCAAATTCATTGCACGATATAAGTCTGAAGCAGAATCGACCAATGTACCATCTAGGTCAAATAAAATAACTTCTCGAGTATTGAGCTTTGCGACAGACATTTTTACTCCACAATAAAAAAGGCATGCGTATGCATGCCTTAATTGTATGCTAAAGCAACGTTATTTAAACATTACAAATGCAATAATTGCCAAAATAACAATTGCGATAACAGCCATCAAACCGATTGAAGCATTTTTCTGTGCTTCTTTTTCTTGTTCAACGCATACCGCAGGAATTTCAACTTCACATTCTTCACGTTTAGCAGGTACAGTTAAATCTACACCTTCTGGAATAGGTGCTGGTTTAGGAATACCAACGTTTGTCGGCATACCTTCCTTAGTCACCAGAACATTTTCATCACGTGCCTTCAGGTCAGGCATTCCTTGCTCATTCATTTGCTGTGCAGGCGTAAGCTCTTCTTGCTTCGCAGCTGTTTCCGATACAGCAATGGCTTCTGATGGCTGCTGAATAGGTTCTTTAACTTGCTCTTTATCTGCAACAGCCACACGCTGAAGTTCTACACCTGAAACAAATGTAGGCTTTTCAATTTTTTTGGCTGCTTGCAATACAGAGAATTTCAGACTTGCAAACTGAACAATATCATTTTCTTTTAAAAGTGTTTCAGCCTCAATACGCACATCATTCACAAATGTACCGTTTGAAGATTTTAAATCTTGAAGCCAAAGTGCGTTATTTTTTAATAAAAATGCAGCGTGTTTCCGCGAAATTTCTGAGGATTGTAAAAGAACATCTGAATCTTGATGACGACCTACCAACATATCACGGTCGATAAGGATCTCTTGTCCTGTGAATTCACCTGTAATGGCCTGCAATACCCAAGTCATAAAAAGCTACTCAATAGTGATTTTGAATAATCATAGCACGTCAATTTATTAAAATAACTTCAGGCTTTATAAACTCTATACAATTTAAAACCACGCATCACAAAGTTTTTTCATCTATTTTTTAATTCATGAATTAAATCCAATAAAAAAGCCAAGTTTTTAAACTTGGCTTTTAAACTACATTTGATGCAACTTTTGATTAGATAAGAAAATCTTCTAATTTTGCACCTTTTTCAAGCTGTGCAACCAACCAACGAGGTTGCTTGCCACGACCTGTCCAAGTTTCCGCGGTATTACCTTTGTTACGATATCTTGGCTCTACAGCTTTACGTGTGCCTTTTTTACGTTTTGATGCACCAAATTCAACAATTTGATCTACAGATAAACCAACTTTTTCAGCAATAGCTAAAATTTGATTATAGGCATCTTCAATCGCTTGATCTTTTTTAGATGCAATTAGAGCTTCAGCTTGAACCTGTAAGCGTTTCAACTCTTCAACAGACATATTACTAATATCTGGCATTATGAACTCCAATTTATTAAATATTGATTTTATTAATTAACCTACATATCTTATTTATATAAATATAAATTATCAATAATAATAAGCACTTTAAACACAATAAAAAACATTTACACTTAATAACAAGGTTTTAATATTTAAATTAAATGATGAATCTCTTTTTCCAGTGCTTTAATTTTATCTTTAATATGATGAGGTATTTGAGTTTTTTTCATATCCGTTTTATTTACACAAACAATAACGGCTTCCCCAACAGCAACAATATCTTTAAGCTGTTCGCTCCAAATAGAATAATGCATTCTAAATGCGCTATTTCTTAACTCATCAACACGTGCACCTATTTTCAAACAGTCTGGATATAATACGGGTTGAAAATACTGACATTGATTTGATGCAACAACAGTATAAATATCTTCGTTTAAAATATTAAGTCTACCCAAATAACATAATCGGGCGCTTTCAATATATCGATAATAAATCACGTTATTAACATGACCAAAAGCGTCCATATCTCCCCAAGCAACCTTCTGTTCATATATCACTGGATAATCTTGAAGAGCGTTCATACTGTACCTTTATATTTTAATTGCCACGTGATTTGCATTATTTTCAAAAATTAAATTAAGTTGATGTATTAAGTGATCTTTATCTTTTAATGTCGATTTAATTCGTAAATAGTTCATTAGAATATGATCTGGATATAACTCTAATAATTGCTCTGCTTCTACAAAGCGACCTTGCTCTTGAAAAACATGCCATTTCACAAAACTTAATATAGGTAATGCTGGATATTTAGCTTCCCAATATTCAATTTTTTGCTCAATATTTGAATAATCTGGATTTTGTTTTAATACTTGTTGCTGGAACCATAAATAGAATACTTCTTGATCAAACTGAGTTCCCAACAAGTATTCTGCAAGCGCTTCATGCTGTTCGCTTAATTCAGGTAAATGTGAAAGCACTTTTAACCACAGTACATTTACGTCATAAGTCTTATCTTCAAGTTGATCAGCCAAAGCCAAATAGCGCTGTTGCAAATCTTGAAGATTATCTGCATTTGCTTGATCAAACTGCTTCAATAGCTGTTTAAGCCATTCAATTTTTTTATCAATGTTTAGATGACCATATTTAGTCGCACGTAAGTAATCCCAAGGAAATGCAATTGCAAAAGCACCCCATAAATCCTGCAAAGTTCGCTCATATGAATTTTTAACATCATTAAGCCATGGCGATAGCTCATGTTGATTTAAAAATTCAAGATGCGTAAGCGCTTTCTCAGCCTCATTCTGTGCCAAATAAACACGTATACGCTGAATCTCAGCAAGCTCAAATGCCATTGCGTTTGCTTGATCTAAGGACATTAATGCCTGTGAAAAATTTCCTTGTACATAATCAAGCTGAGATTCAATAACACCTTGCAACAGACCTGAATTGGAAAATACATTTTGAATAAAATCTTTTTGATCAATTTCTGCATCTAAAAGAGAAATAACGGCTAACTGCTCATAGGGATGCAAGTTTTTAAAATTGAAAATAACTTCACTTTTACGCTGTTCACGCGTGAAATAACGCTTACTTAGTACCCAGATTAGTTGAATAGCCAAACTGGTTAGAATGGTTAAAAAGAAAACAACCCAAATATTGGTTTGTATTTGTAAATCGCGCCAATAAATATAAACATAACCCGCCCCATAGCCATAACTTAAAACACTCAAAATGGATGCAAAAATTAAAATAATAAGTGTATAAGCAAGAATCACTGTTTTCATAACTTAGCCCAATAATGCTCGAGTGCTTAATACAGGAACTGGAATTGCTGTCATTCCATCGATATTTTTAATTTGTCGAACAAGTTGTTTTGCAACCTGATCTGGCAATTGATTAACAAGCTGAATAATATCTGCAAGCTCTTTATGATATTGTAAAAACTGCCCTTGAGATAATGCTTCACGTGCAATAAGAAGTCTTAATTGAGCTTCTTTTAAAACCACTGAACGTTGCATTAACTGTTGATTTGGTTTTTTTGTCGATTCAACCAAAAACCATTTTTGCCAAAAATATGCATTTTCAGAAGATGATACTGCCAAATTTGGATTGATAATTTCTTGTTTTAGTTCACTATTTAACTGCAATATAAGTTGATTAATCTTTTGTTGTTGAGCATCGCTATTTACAACATATTGCTTAATGGTCTGAATATCTTTATCAATCACTTGATGTAAACTATTTTTTAATGAGGGTGCTAAAACATAATCATCAATCTGATGATCTAGTTCTATTAATTTTTCTACTGCATAATGATATTGATGCTGTTTTAGCGCAAATTCAACCAAACTCAATTGTTGTTTGATCATATCATTTGGCTGAATATCCGATTGAGTATCTGTTATTTTTTTTATGTCAGTAACTGTTTGAGCTTCACTCGGATCACGCTTTATTGCCACCAACTGATCATTTAAATCAGAACCTGATTTTTCCAATTTATTGATGACTTGCTTTAATTCGGTTTGTTGTGCCGATATTTTATATACGTCATAACTTAGTTTAGCGACAACAGCTAAAATAATTATTAGCACAAAAATATAAAGCTTTTTCATGTTTACCCTTGAGCAACAGCAATCTGTTGCGTAATTGAATCTATTTTTAAATCGGCTAATTTTGTAATTTTAAAACTCAGTTTATTCTGCTTCTGATGATTAAGTAATAATTGAAACAATCGCTCCCCCAATACCCAATAATCAGCTTTATTTAGAATACCACGATTATTTTGAATTAATTCAATCCAATTTAGCCAACTTGCTTCACTACTCACCACCATTTTATAACTTGGCGATTGTTGTAACTGCTGTTTTATTGTTTCAATAACCTGTTTTGACTGTTCAGGACAGTGTCGATCATACAAAATAAAATTTAGAACTTTATGACCTTGTGAAATTAAGGTGTCCATCATAAATTGACGTCCACCCTCACCACGCCAAAATGCAACATTTGTTCGAGTATCTAAAGATTTTAAAGCAGATAAACTTAACATTCCTTCAGATGTTTCAACATCGGGCACAAGGCTTTCAACACCATATTTAATCAAGCTTTCAGCCGTTTTTTGACCTACTGCAATCCATTTCACATGAGCCAAATCAGCTAATGAAATTTGCAATTGGTTTAGATATTTCATGCCAACGTCAACAGCCGTTGGACTGACTACTACTATCACTTTGGCACTTTGAAGCTGCCGATACAAGCCTGTCAAATCACTTGATAAAGGGCGTGCAATAAGTTCAAGTAGTGGTAACTCAATGACATCAATAGACTGTTGGTGCAAAGCCATCGTTAGTGGCTTTGCACGATCTTGAGGTCTGGTATTAATGAAAAGCATATTAATGCAATGCTTTTAAAAGCTCACCTGCACCTAAAGCAAGTAATTCTTGAGCCAACTGAACACCAAGCTTTTCAGCATCTTCAGGCTGACCATTCAAGTTCACTTGAAGTAACGTCTCACCATCTACACTGCCCACACGACCTTCAATATGAATTTGACCATTTTTTAATGTTGCATAGCCCGCGATTGGAACTTGGCAACCACCTTCCAAATACGCATTAAAAGCACGTTCTGCACGAACACATACATTCGATTCATCATGTAATAATGGCAAAATTAAATCTAAAACAGATTGATCATCTTCACGGCATTCTAAGCCTAATGCACCTTGTCCCACCGCAGGTAAACTGACAAGAGGATCAAGAGTATGACGAATACGATCTGCCAACTCCAAACGCTTCAAGCCTGCACTTGCAAGAATAATAGCATCGTAATTGCCCGCATCTAATTTAGATAAACGTGTACCCACATTGCCACGTAAATCAATAATTTCTAAGTCTGGACGGGCTTTTAGAATTTGACACTTACGACGTAAGCTTGATGTACCGACTTTTGCACCTTCTGGTAAATCATCAAAACTTGCATAGGTATTTGAGACAAAAGCATCTAAAGGATCTTCACGTTCGCAAATAACTGCAAGCGTTAAACCTTCAGGTAATGCCATTGGAACATCTTTCATTGAATGCACAGCAAGATCTGCACGACCATCTAATAATGCAGCTTCTAATTCTTTAACAAATAAGCCTTTTCCACCAATTTTTGCCAATGGTGTATCTAGAATTTTGTCACCTTGGGTCACAAAAGTGACAAGCTCAACTGTTAAACCTGCATGTAACGCCTCTAAACGCGCACGAATATGTTCTGCTTGCCATAAAGCAAGTGGGCTTTGTCGAGTTGCAATTTTAAGGGTTTTCATCATGCCAGCTTAAATAATAGAATAAGTATGATTGTAAACTTAACTTGAAATCTTAAAAATGCAAGTAAATTGAACTTCGTCTTGTGTTAATTTTTATACTTAATCATTTTACATCTTCTGTAAACGTTCTTTTAACAGAGGTAAATGACGGCGGCTGACAGATAATTTTTCTTCTAATCCACGACATTTCACCTGATATTGACCAGAGCTAACAAGCTCCAAACCACTCAGAAATTTGACTGAAACCAAAGCATTACGATGAATTCTAATAAAATTTTCACCAAATTCTTGTTCAAGCTCCTTTAATGTCTCATCAATAAGAACAGTTCCATTCTTATGACGAACAGTGACATATTTTTGATCTGCTAAAAAATAATAAATATTTTCCACAGGAATAAGTTCGACGCCTCGAAAGGTCTTTGCCACAATTTGTGTGCGCTGATTATTTAGTTCTTCCATATTTTCTTTTTGTTTTATATTACTCAGCTGAGCTTGAGTAAGTTTGGTTAAGTGATCTAATACGACTTGTAAATCTTGTTTTAGCACAGGTTTAAGTAAATATCCATCTACTTGAGATTTAAAAGCATTTAATGCATATTCATCATAAGCCGTACAAAAAACAATCGCAGGCATTAAACCCAAATCACGCAAGCGTTTTGCACAGCTTAACCCATCCATTTCAGGCATTTGAATATCAAGTAAAATAATATCTGGATGATGAATCTGAGCCAGTTCAATCGCTTCTTGACCATGTGACGCTGTTGCCACAACCCGATGACCCAGTTGTTCGACCAATCTTGATAATCTTTGTACTGCTAAAGATTCATCATCACAAATCAATATATCCATACATATATCTACCCAATTGATTTAAAAGGATTAAAAACCATAAAACGCATTATTTGTATTTATATTGAATAACGGTTGTATATGTTTGACTTCCAGCAAATGTTCTAAATTTCACAGAACGTCCATAGTATGCTTGCAAACGCTGTTTAATATTTTTTGTTGCTATCCCGTGGCTTTGATGTTGTTCTATATCATTAATTATAAAAGGATTCGTAACGACTATATTGACATAATTATCTAAAACTTCAACTAATATACTAATTGTACTTTTTGCTAAAATTTTCTCTACTCCATGGAAAATACTATTTTCAAGAAGTGGTTGCAAAGTAAGCAATGGAATTTGCACTTGGGTAAAAACTTGCTTATTTTCAAATTTCCAATCTACATTTAAGCGATTACCTAAACGAATTTGCTCTATTTCTAAATACTTTTGACATAATTCAATTTCATCTTCCAGTGTTACAAGCTTTAATTCTTGCAAACTTGCCCGAAATAAACGCGACAAATTTAACAACATCTGTTCTGCCTTATCAGGATCTATCGCAATTAAACTAATGACATTATTTAAGCTATTAAATAAAAAGTGAGGATGTATTCGTGCTTGCAATGCATCAACCCTTGAACGCAATTCACTATGTTGCTGTTGCACCCATTGTTCGCGTACGTATAAATATCTAAAGCAGAATGCACCAAGTAAAATACCGTAACCTAAATGTAAGCCAATATGATTCAATAAAATATTTAAGCTTAAATTCTCTAAACCTAAGTTTTCACCTACATATTTAAAAAAATTCAGACCGACTGTTGTTGATAAAATAATCAGTTGCAATAATAAAAAACCAAGAATAAAAGATTGTGCTAAATGCAATTTAGTTAGAATTTTTTTAAAATATTCAATGAGCGTCACAAAACATAGAAGTACCCAATCAATATAAAGCACATATTGAATAAAGCGCTCAAAGCTTAGCCCCGACCACCCTCGTGCTTCTGCCAAGACCAAAACCAGTGCCAATAAAACACTGCCAATAAATAATTCAATTAAATATTGCCAACGACCCATTTTCGTTAAAAAATAGATTGAATGATTTTCCCCCTGCATATGTGCAAAAGTTTGATCGACTTGTTTTTCGGTAAGTGTTTCCGAATTTGCTATACTACTTTGCATATTATCGCTTTTTATTCTATTGAGCCGACATGACCACATCTTCTAATTCCTCAAATCCGTCACAAGCCCAAACATCGGGTATGTGGGGCGGTCGTTTCTCTGAAGCTACTGATGCATTTGTTGCTGAATTTACAGCATCTGTTCAATTTGACCAACGCTTTTATAAACAAGATATTGCAGGTTCTATTGCACATGCAACTATGCTTGCAAAAGTTGGTGTTTTAACTGAAACAGAACGTGATGACATCATCAATGGTTTAACCACTATTAAATCTGAAATTGAAGCGGGCAACTTTGAGTGGCGCATCGATTTAGAAGATGTTCACATGAATATCGAGTCTCGTTTAACTCAACGTATCGGTATTACAGGTAAAAAACTGCATACAGGTCGTAGCCGTAATGACCAAGTTGCAACCGACATCCGTTTATATGTACGTGATGAAATTGATGCAATTTTACAATTACTTGAAAAATTACAAAAAGGCATTTTAAGTTTAGCGGCTAAAAACACCCAAACGATTATGCCAGGTTTCACACATCTTCAAACTGCACAGCCTGTGACGTTTGGTCATCATTTAATGGCTTGGTTTGAAATGCTTGTTCGTGACTCTGAGCGTTTAATTGACTGCCGTAAACGTGTGAATCGTTTACCTTTAGGTTCGGCTGCACTTGCAGGTACAACGTATCCAATCGAGCGTGAATATACTGCTGAACTTTTAGGTTTCGAAGCTGTATGTGAAAACTCATTAGATGCTGTTTCTGACCGTGACTTTGGTATTGAATTCAATGCTGCGGCATCGTTAATTATGATGCATTTATCACGCATGTCTGAAGAAATGATTCTGTGGACTTCGGCTCAGTTCAAATTTGTGAACATTCCTGACCGTTTCTGCACGGGCTCATCAATCATGCCACAAAAGAAAAACCCAGACGTTCCTGAGTTAATCCGTGGTAAAACGGGTCGTGTGTATGGAGACTTAATGAGTCTTTTAACACTCATGAAAGGTCAACCATTGGCGTACAACAAAGACAACCAAGAAGACAAAGAACCATTATTTGATGCAATTGATACTGTTCGTGGCTCATTGATGGCATTTGCGGACATGATTCCTGCATTGGTTCCAAATATCGAAATCATGCGTGAAGCTGCATTACGTGGTTTCTCTACAGCAACAGACCTTGCTGACTACCTCGTAAAAAATGGCGTTGCTTTCCGTGATGCACATGAAATTGTCGGTAAAGCCGTTGCTTTAGGTGTTGCTGAATCTAAAGATTTATCTGAATTAACATTAGAACAGCTTCAACAGTTCTCTGACTTGATTCAAGCTGATGTTTTCGAAAAAGCATTAACACTTGAAGCTTCTGTAAATGCACGTAATCACATTGGTGGTACTGCGCCTGCGCAAGTTGAAGCAGCTATTGCTCGTGCTTACACTCGCTTAGAAAAGCTTTACGCTTAAATTTTACGTTAAATTCGGAGTATTGATATGTCTCGACAAGTTTTTTGCCGTAAGTATCAACAAGAAATGGAAGCTTTAGATTTTGCACCGTTCCCAGGTGCAAAGGGTCAAGAATTATTTGACTCTGTATCTAAGCAAGCTTGGCAAGAATGGTTAAAACATCAAACAACGCTTATTAACGAAAAGCGTTTAAACGTATTTGAACCAGATGCGAAAAAGTTTCTTGAAGAACAACGTGAGAAATTCTTCAGTAATGATGCATCTTTAGAAAAAGCTGAAGGCCTAAAGCCTGAGGCGTGATTCAGCGGAGCACTGCTCCGCCACGCCGCAAGATGAGAAGCTATGCTTGAGTGAAAACTTAAAGTACTGCTTTAAGTTTTATGCAAGACAAGGACAATGTCCGCGTAGCTTTTAACTTGAGAAGCTCTCTGAATTGAGAGCTTCTCTTTTTTTTAAGCGCTACTCTAAAAATTACACAAGACAAGCGAAGCGCGTAGTTTCAAATGTCAAAAAGGAGTCTTCATAAGACTCCTTTTTTATGCATGACTTTATTTATCTATGACAAACAGAGCCTACAATTCTAACTATTCAAAATAAAGTCTATCGCCTTTTATCAGATTTTTTTAATATCTTGAGTTTTCAAATGATGGTTGTTTACAGCATTATTCGCCCAAATGCATCTACTCTAAGACTAATGACTTCATCCAATTTGTATCAAAATCATTGAATGTAATTTCCACATACATTCGTATATAAAACATTACATTAGAATACAATAAGCCACATGATTTATTCTAAATACCCACCTATACTTAATTTCATAGACGGTACCTATCTCCATTGATACCGTACTAATTTTAGTCTCAGACTTCCCCCAAAGTCTGAGATTTTTTTTATCCAAAATTCAGTGGAATTCATCCACAATAAAAAAGCCCCTAGTAAACTAGAGACCTTCCCAAATATATTTATTTCTAAAATGAATTATTTTTCCTGAACTTTTTGTTCAATTTCTTTTACGCTTGTATGGCGAACATCTAATCCTTTCACCATATAAATCACTTGTTCTGAAATATTACGCGCATGATCACCAACACGCTCTAAAGAACGTAGAACCCACATTACATTCATTACACGTGCAATATGACGCGGATCTTCCATCATATAGGTCATTAATGTACGCATCGCAGACTGATATTCACGGTCAATATCGGCATCTGCAAGTAATACACGTAATGCTTGATCGACATCTAAACGTGCAAATGCATCTAAAGCATCATGAATCATGATGCGTACTTGATTACCAATATGACGTGTTTCCATATAACCACGTGGCGAACCACCTTCTTCACAAAGGTTTTGTGCAATACGTGCAATTTTTGCTGCTTCATCGCCAATACGCTCTAGATCTGTATTGGCTTTTGACATTGCAATCACCATACGTAAATCAATTGCAGCAGGATGACGTCGCGCTAAAATCAATGTTAAAGCTTCATCAATTTCAGTTTCTAATCGATTAACCACATTATCTTGAAACTGAGTTTCTATTGCTAATGTTGCATCTGTATCAAGTAAAGAACGAATTGCACTTGCGACCTGCTGTTCAACTAAGCCGCCCATCGTCATAAATTTTGTATTTACATCTCTTAATTCTTCATTAAATTGAGAAGATATATGATAATTCAGCACTGGATTGGTCGGACTCAAGGAATATACTCCACGGCAACAGACTTATAAATTTATAATGGGGAACATTAAAGCATAAATATGATGAACCTTTTATGACAGTATTCGGTCACCGATCGACTGATAAAAACATCCTATAAATCGATTATTTTTCTACAAGCCAAGCATTCACTTCTTTTAATGCACTTTCATTCAATTGTCCCACTGAAGCTTTCAATCTCAAAACATTTACAATGTAATCATACTTTGCATTCACATAATCTTGCTTGGTTGAAAAAGCATTACGCTGAGCTAAAAGCACATCAACCATGGTTTTTAAGCCTTCGTTATATTGTGCTTTTGATGCTTTTGATACGGTTTCCGATGATTCCATTGCGGCTTTTCTAGCGTCTAGTTTTGCCTGATCTGTTTCTACTTGTAAATACGATTTTTTAACATCTGTATTGGCTTTTAACATTGCAGCATCTAATTGTGCTTGTGCTTTTTTTGCATTTACAGATGCTTTTTGCACGTTCTTTTTGACACGTCCGCCACTAAAAATATTCCAATTGACCTCTACACCAATTTGATCAAATTCACCATTTTGCGACATTAAACTTTCAGGTGTTTGTTTGGTATATCCATAGGTTCCAACCGCTTCAACTTGAGGATATTTTGCAGCTCGCTCAACGCGTACACCATCTTCAGCATATTGATATTGCAAGCGTGCTTGTTGAATACCTAAATTTTGCTGCTTCGCTAAATCTGTCCAATCTTGCAGTTTTTCAGGAATGGGTTTCTGAAATTTAAAATCATCTCTAAGCACAGCTAAGTTTTCACGATATGAACCGATGAGCTGCGATAATTGTTCTTGTGCCAATACCAATTGAACATGCGATGAAATTCGATTTGCTCGTGCATTTTGATATTGTGCATTGGCTTCACTGACATCACTTTTTGCAACAAGACCTTCTCTTAACTTTGCATTCATCATGTTATGTTGCTCAAGTAAGGCTTTTTCTTCTTGTAGATATGCGGCTGTTAAAGATTGCTGTCTCAGCACATTAAAATATGATTCAGACACATTTAAAATATGATCTTGTTGTTGTGATTTTAAAGTTGCTTCACTCAAATTCACCGATGTTTTGACTTGCTTTAAAGCTTCCCAAGCATCCCACCGAAACAAAGGCTGACGAGCAGTTAAAGATACTTGTCGCGTTGTAGATGATGATGACATCAAATTATCTGAATTCACCTCAGGTACACCAGGAATAGAAATACTATTCATATCCTGACTTTTTCTCGTGATATTTCCTGAAAATGTGACTGTAGGTAAAAGATTACCTTTCGCAATACCTAAATTAAGCTGATCTGCCTCATATTGCAGGATATTTGCTTGCCAATTGGGATCTGAGTTTTGTGCTCGCTCATAAGCATTCACTAAGTCTAATGCGTTTACCCAAGGGCTCATTACAGCAAGAGATAAAAAGCATAAAAAGTTTTTCTTCATTGTTTTACTTAAACCCTTACGATATTTAGCTAAGTTGCCGATAACACTTTGTATTCAATCAATAACATCACAAATTTAAAAGCTTAAATACCATTTTTATGTATATTTTTCACATCTTTTTAAATCTAAATTTGCTTTCACAAGATATTGCCATAATTACAACAGTATTTACGTTCACATTCACTCATTAACGAAATCAGCTCATAAAAGCCACAATCATTCTCCATGTTTCAGCGATAAAATAGTTCTTTCAGTTTAGTTGGTCTGTTTTTTTTGCATGAGTTCTAGTGAAATATAAAGTTTTTTACATCATCATTATTCTAAGCATCTTAGGCTTTATGCTTAGCTTAGTTGCATGCCAAAAATCTGACCCACCACCTGTTCAAATAAAAGAAGCTCACGAATCTCCTGTTACTATTGACTTAACGTATCTGTGCAATCATCTCAGCAAAGAAATGCAAGATATCGATAACACTCGCACAACTTTTGCCTTAGAGCAAATTAATCAAAAATTAAAAACGTGTTTGCCTCTTTTAGACTTCAAACAACAGTTATATCTCATGCATTTAAGTACTCAAATGTACAAAAAATTTCTAACGGTACAACGTACACCAGAAGAAAAAAATGCTTTTAATTCTTTCGCTTTAGATATGGCACAACATCCAACAATTCAGCAAAGCCATCATCAAAATTTTAGTTTAAGAGATCAATATTTACTTAAACATAAAGGACAAGCTTATATCGAGCTACATGAAACAGATCAACACCAACTTGTTTATCGACGTAGCCCGCAATATCTTGCGCGTATATTTGCACCGTATTTTCCAAAAGCTGAACGAACCTTCATTGAAAATTTAGCTCAGCAAAATATGCACAACTTATTTAGAAATAATCGAATTGTGCCAGATGCCAATGAAATTTCAGAGCGTGCATTATTTTGGGAAAATTATGTAAAACAATTTCCTCAAAGCATCTATATTCAACAAGCAAAATACCTTTATCTGACCTATAGCCAACTGCTCTTTAAAGGAACAGCTAAAGATCCTGTCTCTGATACATATTTAGGTGAGTCTTCTATTCAAGGCGATCATTTATTGGCGATAGAAAAGCTCGCAAAGCTAGATCATTCTCAGCTTTCAGAACAAGCGAGATACTTTTTAAAATTCATTCAATTGCCTCCAAATGTAAAACGCAATCAAACAGGTTCAAGTCAATTGTCCTCACAACTAAGTCATTACTTAAATTTAAAAATCATCACTTTTAATCAATATTTTGATTGTTTTTCAGATGCCATTTGCCTTCAACGTACATCTTAATTTTTATACTTTATCACTTACAATTTAAAGAAAATGCAGATAAAACCAACTCTGCTTTTCAGTTCACTTCATGCTACTATCTGCAAATCGCTTGACGGAGCGCGAGTAAAAACTCGCTGAGATCACTTTAATAAAGCCCATGGCTTTTATTTGATGGTGAGTACCGTTGAACCTGATCAGGTTAATACCTGCGTAGGAATCAAGCCAATCTAAAAACTGAAGCCTCAATTTATCTTATTTCTATAGGATAAAACCGCCACGTTTTTGGTCGTGCTTGATTCGTTGATTTCATTCATAAGGATCATTGCAATGAACCAATTAACGAATCTCACCGCTTCTGATATTTCTGCTCAACATGAGCAAGATGCAAAAGATTTAACTCGAATTTTACCCGCTTCTAAAAAAACCTACATTCAAGGCTCACGTCCTGACATTCAAGTTCCCATGCGTGAAATTGAACTTACAGATACACCTACAGACTTAGGTGGTGAAAAAAATCCACCGCTTATGGTGTATGACACTTCGGGTGTATATACAGATCCAAATATTGAAATTGACCTAAAAAAAGGATTGCCCAATGTTCGTGAAACGTGGATTGAAGAACGCCAAGACACCGAACGCTTAGCAGGACTCACTTCAAAATTTGGTCAAGAACGCTTAAAAGATATTCGTACTGCAGATATTCGGTTTGCTCACATTCAAAATCCTAGGCGTGCAAAAGCAGGAAAAAATGTCACGCAAATGCATTATGCAAAGCAAGGCATAATTACCCCCGAAATGGAATATATCGCTATACGTGAAAATCAACGTCAGCTTGAAGGCGTAGATATGCGCCAACACGCAGGTCAAAACTTTGGTGCGCAAAATTTACGTGAAATCACGCCCGAATTTGTTCGCCAAGAAGTGGCTTCAGGTCGTGCCATTATTCCTGCCAATATTAATCATCCTGAATGTGAACCCATGATTATTGGTCGTAACTTTCTCGTGAAAATTAACGCCAATATTGGTAATTCTGCGCTTGGCTCAAGCATTGATGAAGAAGTGTCAAAAATGACGTGGGCAACACGTTGGGGTGCAGACACCATTATGGATTTATCGACAGGCAAAAATATCCATGAAACACGCGAATGGATTATTCGTAACTCCCCTGTTCCTATTGGTACCGTTCCTATTTATCAAGCGCTAGAAAAAGTAAATGGCGTTGCTGAAGATTTAACTTGGGAAATTTTCAAAGACACATTGATTGAACAAGCAGAACAAGGTGTCGATTACTTTACGATTCATGCAGGCGTACTTTTAAGATATGTCCCACAAACTGCAAATCGCCTAACAGGTATTGTTTCCCGCGGTGGATCAATCATGGCGCAGTGGTGTTTAGCACATCATCAAGAAAACTTTTTATATACGCATTTCGATGAAATTTGCGAAATTATGAAGGCTTATGATGTTTCATTTAGCTTAGGCGATGGTTTACGCCCTGGTTGTATTCAAGATGCCAATGATGAAGCACAATTCAATGAATTAAGAACCTTAGGTGAGCTTACTCATAAAGCATGGGAACATGATGTTCAGGTAATTATTGAAGGTCCAGGTCATGTACCAATGCATATGATTAAAGAAAACATGGATTTGCAACTTGAAGTGTGCAAAGAGGCACCGTTTTATACACTTGGTCCATTAACTACAGATATCGCACCAGGCTATGACCATATTACATCTGCAATTGGTGCAGCTATGATTGGTTGGTACGGCACAGCAATGCTTTGCTATGTAACGCCAAAAGAACACTTAGGCTTACCCAACAAGAAAGATGTTAAAGATGGCATCATTACTTACAAAATTGCAGCCCATGCAGCCGACCTTGCAAAAGGACATCCCGGTTCACAAGCACGTGATAATGCGCTTTCAAAAGCACGTTTCGAATTTAGATGGGAAGATCAGTTTAACTTAAGTTTAGACCCTGACACAGCTCGAAGCATGCATGACGAAACCATGCCAAAAGAAGCACATAAATCTGCACACTTTTGTTCTATGTGTGGACCTAAGTTCTGCTCGATGAAAATCACGCAGAATGTGAGAGAGTACGCTCAAAAACAAAATGCTGAGATCAATTCCGAGCAAAATAGTCAAGAAATTGAAATTGGTCTCCAAGCCATGAGTGACGCATATTTGGAGCAAGGACAAAAGTTGTACCATAAAGTGTAAATGAGCAAAAAATAGTTTGTATTCATCAAAAACTCAGTTAGGATGAAATCAGGTTTTAATTATCCTAATGAATAAATTATGAATATTATTAAACAAGCAACATATGGAAAAAACTCATTAAATATTCACAAACGTGAATATTTATATCGTGGTTTTATCCAAGTTGAAAAAGTTAGCCTAGCGCATCAATTGTTTAATCAAACTTCATATACATCTGTTATTCAGCGTGAACTTGTTCATCGTCCTGAAGCCGCAGGTGTCCTTCTTTATGATGATGAACAACAAAAATTTGCATTAATTGAGCAGTTTCGAGTGGGTGCTATGGATGATGAAAGTTCTCCATGGCAACTTGAGATTATTGCGGGTGTACTCGATGGTGATGAATCACCTGAAAGTTGTATCCGTAGAGAATCTTTAGAAGAATCTGGATGTGAAGTAGATGACTTAGAGCATCTCTTTACATTTTACCCATCTGCTGGCGCTTGCTCAGAACTTTTTCATTTATATAGTGCTCAAGTTAAATTACCCAAAGAGGGTGGCATTTTTGGTATGCCAGATGAAGGGGAAAATATCTTACTTCATTTGATTAGCTATCAAGACTTAGCCACACTTTTAACAAATGGACGTTTAAGAAATGCACCTGTCATTATGGCTTTACAATGGTTAAAACAACATATTAAAACCATAAAGGATGTCTAAAGGGGATGGACATGGCTTTATCAGAAAATAATAATCAAAAAGATTTAACGGTCATACAAATTTCAGATACACATCTGATGAATAGAGATGATTTAGAATTTTTACAGATGAATCCATCTGAAACATTTCGTGCCGTTATAAAAGATATTCAACAAAAATATTCACATGCCGACACTATATTTCATACAGGTGATTTAGCTCAAGTTGCTATTCCTGAAACATATTCCAACTATTTAACGTTTATGAATACATTAGGCATTCCACATTATCAGATTCCGGGCAATCATGATAAAGCTGAATTTTTTCCATTTTATAAAAATCAAAACCAAGTTCATGCAATTCAAATTGGGAATTGGACTGTCATTTTATTAAATAGTGCAGTCAAAGGTCAGGTTCATGGTTGGATCGATGATGAGCAATTACAACAACTTGATACGATTCTGACAACCCATAAGAATCAACATATCATTATTACGTGTCATCACCATCCTTTAGAAATGGAATCTCGATGGATTGATAATCACAAACTCAAAAATAGTGGAAATTTAACTGATATTTTAAAAAATCATCAAAATATTAAAATTGTTCTTTTTGGTCATGTCCATCAGGACTCAATCAACATCTGGAATAATATTTATTTCTACTCTACACCCTCTACTTGCGTACAGTTCAAACCCAAGAGTGATAATTTTGCACTCGATAATACTGCACCAGGTTATCGGGTACTTCATTTAAAACAAAATGGAACTTTTAGTACAGAAATACAAAGAGTTGAAGAATATAAACCTAAAATTAATTTAGAAATTTCAGGTTATTAACTTTTCATTTTATACTTTATGCTTTATTTTATTGCCTGATAAATAAAGAATGGCGGGTCAAATCCAAAACATCAAAGACTATCAAAATACATAAAAAGTCTATATGATGACGACCCCCAAAGATCGTTTATCTATGTGGGGAGTGTGGAAACAGACACTTGCATATCACCATATTTTTTGCGTATTGATGTACGTATATGATGAGGAATGCCTTACATGGCGAATGACAATCAAAATCAAGTATTGGACGAACAAACAAATATTGTAGAAGAAAAATCTACAAAACGAGTGCGTAAACCAAAGTCAAAAGCATCAGAAGGTGGCACAACCGCTAGCTTATTTGGTATTGAGCCTTATCAGCCTAAAAAAAATGAAGACTATATGTCCGAAGGGCAACTCGAACATTTCCGTAAAATTCTTTTAGCATGGAAAGAAGAGTTAATGTCTGAAGTGGATCGTACTTTAAATACGATGCAGGATGAAAATACGGCGCTTCCAGATGTGAATGACCGTGCAACACAAGAAGAAGAATTTGCGATTGAATTGCGTACACGTGACCGTGAACGTAAACTCATTCGTAAAATTGAGCAGTCTATCGAAGCAATTAAAAACGATGACTATGGCTTCTGTGAAACATGCGGTATTGAAATCGGTTTACGTCGCTTAGAAGCACGTCCAACTGCAACACTTTGTATTGACTGCAAAACATTAGCAGAAATCAAAGAGAAGCAAAATAACGGTTAATTCATGTTATTCAGTAATCCATCCCTGCCCCTTCCTTTAAAAAAGGAAGGGAAAGAAGTGAATTACGTGGGTCGGTTTGCGCCATCGCCAACCGGCCCTTTACATTTTGGGTCTTTAATCACAGCTGTTGCGAGTTATTGCGATGCAAAAGCCAATCGAGGGCTTTGGCATGTTCGTATTGAAGATACCGACATCCCCCGAATTTATCCGGGTAGTGAAGATCATATCCTTCAATCTATACATGCATTTCAGTTTGAACCCGATTCAGAAATTATCTTCCAAAAAGACCGCTTAGACATTTATGAAGATGTGATTCAACAATTACATCAAAAAAAAATGGTCTATGCCTGTCAATGTACTCGAAAAATCTTGGGTTCTAACCACATTTATACAGGAACGTGTCGAGATCTTGCCCTTTCTTTTGATCAGCAAGCGATTCGTGTAAAAGTTGAAAATCGTGAAATCTGCTTTCAAGATGTACTTCAAGGTCAACACTGCTCTAACTTAGCAAACGATTTAGGCGATTTTGTTTTAAAACGTCGTGATGGCATTATCAATTATCAACTTGCCGTTGTTGTAGATGATTATTTGCAAGGTATGACGCATGTCGTTCGTGGTGCCGATTTACTTGATAATACGGAACGTCAGATTTGGTTAGGTGAATTATTAGACTACCCTCGCCTTGAATATATCCATTTACCACTTGCAATGAATGATCAAGGGCAAAAGTTATCTAAGCAAAATATGGCGCAAGCACTCGATTTGAGTAAGCCATCCAAGCTTTTACAACAAGCATTACAGGCCCTCAAACAGCCTTCTGTTGACCTTGATGCGCCCAATAAAATGCTGAAACAAGCAATTGCTCAATGGGATTTAAATCTTATTCCAAAACATACCAACCTAGATGGCTTTTACATCTAATAGATTTAAATTTTTAGACAAAAAAAACCGAGCATTTTAAATACTCGGTTTTTTAAAACTTGCCACTTATAAATAGATGAATCGCTTAGAAGCTTGACTCTTCACGACTAGGATTAGCATCCTTCGTTGTTGATTCAATCTTAAGAATAAGGCTAATCATCACAGCACAAACAATAAGAGATGAACCACCATAACTAATAAAAGGAAGTGTTAAACCTTTTGTTGGCAACATACCCATATTCATGCCCGCATTTACCAATATCTGCATTAAGAAAATAATACTAATACCGTAAGCCAAATAACCTGCTCGAAGATATTGATTTTTCAAAGCACGATGACCAATTCGGATGCAGCAAACCAGCATAATAAAAGAAAGTCCTAAGACAATCGAAATACCGAAAAAGCCAAATTCTTCACCTAGAATTGCAAGCATAAAGTCTGTATGTGCTTCGGGTAAATAAGACATTTTTTGAATACTATGCCCTAAACCAACACCAAACCACTCTCCTCGACCAAATGCCATTAACGCATTTGAGAGTTGATAGCCCGCGCCTAACGGATCACTCCAAGGGTTCGAGAATGACATTAAACGTGCAAAACGGTAAGGCTCAAATACAATAAGCACAAATAATGCTGCAAGCATTGCACCAAACGCTGTCGCAAACTGAATTAACGGCGCACCTGCAAGGAAAAACACACCAAGCATGGTTAAAGCAATTACAACCGTTGCACCTAAATCGGGTTCAGCCATGATAAGACCGACTGTAGCCGCCATAATCACCATTAAACGGACTAAGCCCTTAATATTGCTTCGCACTTCTTCTGCACGACGTACAACATAATCTGCGGTAAATATAGCCATCATCACTTTAGCAACTTCAGATGCCTGTAAAGTAAACCCTGCTATTCGAATCCATCGTTTTGAACCATTCACTTCCGTACCCACCACCAAAACAGCAGCAAGCAGAACGATGGTCACAATCCATAAAAAGAAAGTGTTGTTAAACCAAATATTAAGTGGAAATCTATATGCAATTAATGCCGCAACAGATGCCACAAAAATAGAAATACTATGTCTCGTTACATAATGGAATGCATTTTCATGCATTCGATCTGCATAAGGCATAGATGCAGATGCCACCATTATTGTGCCGATACAAAGCAATGCAAGCACACAAAAAATCAATATATTCCGAACATTAACTTCGGCAGGAAGTCTTGGCGTCCACTGATCATATATTTGATTTATTTTATTGATCGCTGCCTGAGCAAACCCAGCCATATCAGTCTTCCTATTATTCTTAATTGAGTTCGTTTACAAGTTCTACAAACTGATGACCACGCTGTGGATAGCCTGTAAACATATCAAAACTTGCACATGCAGGTGATAATAATACAACATCGTTTGGGTGTGTATTTTGCTGACAAAGTTCTACTGCTTCTTTAAAAGTTTTTGCATGTAAAAGCGTAATTGTGCCTGTAATTGCTTTTTCGATGATTGGTGCATCTTCACCAATAAGCACAGCAACCTTAGCATATTTGCTTAAAGATTCACGTAATGCGCTAAAGTCTTGCCCTTTACCCTGACCACCTAAAATAATGGCAACTTTACCATTCTGTACTTCAATCGCAGCGCCTAAACCATCAATTGCTGCCAAAGTTGCACCAATATTCGTGCCTTTAGAATCGTTATAATAGCGAACTTGATTTACTTCTTTCACAAATTCACAGCGATGTTCCAAGCCTTTAAATGTTTTTAATGTTTCAAGCATTGTTTCCAAAGGCAAATCAATTGCTTCACCCAAAGCCAAACATGCCAAAGCATTGGCAACATTGTGCGTACCTTGAATGTACATATCTGCGCTTTTTAACAAGCGTTCACGTCCGCGAGCTAGCCAAATTGTGCCGTCATCATCTTTCAAAATGCCATATTGATTCATGTCAGGTGCATTCAAGCCAAAGCTTTGCATTGGCGTTGCATCAGGAACCAAAGGGCGTGTGAGTGAATCATCACGGTTATAAACCACTTTTTTCACGCCTTGGAAAATACGATGTTTTGCGGTGTGATAGCCCATCATGTCTCCATGACGATCTAAATGATCTTCACTCATGTTCAACACAACAGCAACATTCGCATTTAAGTTTGATGTCGCTTCTAGCTGAAAGCTTGATAATTCTAGAATATATAACTCAGGATCATCATTGGTTAAATCCAATGCAGGACGCCCTAAGTTTCCGCCCACAGCAACTTTCTTACCTGCTGCTTGCGCCATAATGCCCATTAAAGTAGTGACCGTACTTTTTGCATTTGAACCTGTAATTGCGACAATTGGCTTATCTGTTGCACGGCGTAAAATTTGAATTTCACTAATAACAGGAATGCCTTTATTTACGGCAGTTTGAATTTGTTCAATTTTAGGATCAAGCCCTGGACTAATCACAATTTCTTCAGCAGAAAGTAAAAGTTCTAAGTCAAGTTGACCAAAGCTTGTTTGAATTTCAGCAGGAATTTGATCATGCCCCGGTGGGTTTTCACGCGAATCGGTTACGGCAACGCGATAACCCTGTTTATGCAAAAAATTAACGGCCGCCACACCAGAAATACCCAACCCAGCAACGACTTTTAAACCACCACGCTGTATCAACATTTTTGCACCATAATTTTGATATATTTTAGAACTGCTGAAATGTTAGCACTTTGATGTTTTATTTGCTTTTTCTGTTTTAACTTTCTTTTCATTTTTTTGTGTCCGTGCGTAAAAAAGCCATCTCATTCGATGGCTTTTTTAGGTCTTAAATTTATTTGAAAGTGATTATTTCCACTTTACAGCTTGCACTTCCACTTTCTTTTCCACAGGAGATTCAGATGCTGAACAACCACAACCACCACCACAGCCCGAAACCATCGCAGGTTTAAGCCACTTTGCTAATGTCGTCCATCCTTTCGATGCACATACATTTGATAAAGACATGAATACTGAGCTTGATGTGTTTGGAAATACTTTCTTAAACACAACAATAGCGCTCCATATCACCAATGCAGCAACAATTAAAATCTCAATCATCTCTATCTCCTATCACAATTATTTTGAGTTCAATTAACCTAAATAATGTGAAGCAATTTGATACGTGAAGAATGACATGATGTATGCCAAACCAAATAAATACAGTGTCATATAGCCCACTGTTTTCCACGAACCTGTTTCACGTTTAACTGTCGCAAGTGTCGCTAAACAATGTGGCGCATAGATAAACCAAACCAGTAATGATAAACCTGTTGCCACAGACCAACCTAAATCACCGCCACTGATTAAAGTCGTTAGACTTTGAGACACAGCATCATCATCTACAGCAGATAAGGCATAAACAGTACCTAAAGCAGCAACAACAATTTCACGTGCAGCCATTGCAGGAATTAAGGCAATACAAATTTGCCAATTAAAACCAAGTGGCGCGAAAATTGGCTGAATTAAATGACCTAACATCCCTGCTAATGAATAATCGATATCAGGTAAAGTTGCACCTTCTGGTGGTTGTGGGAAGGTACATAAGAACCAAAGCAAAATTGATAACGCAAAGATGATGCCACCTACACGTTTTAAGAAAATTTTTGCACGGTCTAATAAACCAATCCACACACTTCTAATATCTGGAATACGATAGCTTGGTAATTCCATCAATAAGGCATGTTGAGATTTATCTTTTTGGAATAACTTCAGCACCGTCGCAACAACTAATGCGCTCACAATACCTGCCATATACAAAGCAAATAAAACCAAGCCCTGTAAGTTGAATAAACCCCAAACTTGATACTCTGGAATAAATGCAGCAATCAATAAGGCATAAACAGGTAAACGTGCCGAACACGTCATGAGTGGCGCAACAAAAATAGTGGTTAGACGATCTCGTGGATCACTAATACTACGTGTTGCCATAACACCTGGAATGGCACATGCAAAACTTGAAAGTAACGGAATAAATGAACGACCACTTAAACCTGCTTTGTACATAAGTTTATCGAGCAAGAAAGCCGCACGTGGTAAATAACCCGATTCCTCTAAAACCAAAATAAAGAAGAATAGAATTAAAATTTGTGGCAAGAACACAATAACGCCACCTGCACCTGCAATCACACCATCAACCACTAAACTGTTTAATAATGAGTGTGAGATAAAGCCGCCAACAAATTCACCAAACCATGCAAAGAAGTCTTCAATTAAAGCTTTAAATGGTTCAGCCCAAGCAAATACAGCTTGGAATACAATAAACATCATCACTGCAAGGCTAATTAAACCAAGAACAGGATGAAGGAAGATTTTATCTAAAAAGTCAGAACGCTTGTCTTCATGATCTACA
Source organism: Acinetobacter portensis (assembly GCF_009372215.1). Classification (GTDB taxonomy): domain Bacteria; phylum Pseudomonadota; class Gammaproteobacteria; order Pseudomonadales; family Moraxellaceae; genus Acinetobacter; species Acinetobacter portensis. Next base: position 26,293 of record NZ_LWRV01000040.1, read on the forward strand.
GAGTGAACAACATCATTTAAAATCTGCTCGATTTTTTCATGATTTGTACCTGTTAAACCGTTCATTTCGGTCTGAGGAACTTCATATTTACCCAAATCCAAAGCATTGGTTAAATTTTCAATACCTGCATTACGTACCGCAACAGTTTCTACAACAGGTAAACCCAAACGCTCTGAAAGTTTTTGGGTATTAATTTGCATACCGCGACGACGTGCTTCGTCCATCATGTTCAAAACAACTAAAATTGGGCGACCCAACTCAATCATTTCCAACACTAAACCTAAATGTAGACGTAAGTTTGTTGCATCAACAACACATAGAAATGCATCTTGATTATCTTCACCCGCAATTTTGCCTTGAACAACATCACGGGTAATGGCTTCATCTGGGCTAGTTGCGTTTAAGCTATATGCACCTGGCAAATCTAGAACTCGAACAGCCTTACCTGATGGCAAAGTGAATTGCCCCACTTTACGTTCAACAGTAACACCCGCATAGTTCGCAACTTTTTGGCGTGTCCCTGTTAAATGGTTAAAAAGAGAGGTTTTACCACAGTTTGGATTACCTACAAGGGCAATACGCAGCGCATCACTCATGCAATTGCTCCTTCGATTTCTATTTTTTCGGCTTCAATTTTTCTCAATGCAAAGCGTGTAAACCCAACTTGAATGAGAATTGGATCTCCACCAAAAATACCTTTTGTAATCACTTGTACTTTTGTACCTGGTATAAAACCTAAGGTTTCCAAACGACTTGCCACAAGGTCTTGTGAACTTTCATTATCCATAGCACGATGTACCTTATGAATAACGGCAATTTGTTTGACTTTCAAATCAGATAAGCGCACGCATCTAACCCTTCATATTTTTGAACATTATACAAGCAAATGAGAATAATTCACAAATCAGATTTGATTCCGATTCGCATCTATTGATCAGCATCGACAGTTGAATAAAATTAAACTACAGTGAGCAAAATCAATAATTTTATCGATTTGAAATACTTAAAGTTGATTCAGAAATGTTAAATAAAAAACCTCGTATTCCATCAGCCATCAACATTCCAGAAAAACTTAGTTTTTTACAGGGCTTTAGAGATTATTTAATAGCGCAAACGGTAAGTCCACATACAAGAAATGCATATTTGTCAGATTTAATTCAAATTAGTGAACTTCATTCTTCCTCAATGCCATATTGGTCAAGTGACGATATTTCAGATGTTTTATTAAATTTAACCAAACAAGGAAAAAGCCCAAGATCAATTGCGCGAACGCTTTCTGCACTACGTTCTTTCTTTAAATTCTTAAGAGAACAAAAGCTTCGCAGTGATAATCCTGTTGCGACACACAAAACACCTAAACTTGGTCGTGCTTTACCTAAAGACTTATCTGAACAAGATGTTGAAGCATTGATTTATGCACCCGACACAAATACCGCATTGGGTTTGCGTGACCGTGCAATGTTTGAAGTACTATATGCATGTGGTTTACGTGTTTCTGAACTCATTACTTTACGCTTAGAACTCATTAACTTAAAACAAGGTTATGTCCGTATTGTGGGTAAAGGTAATAAAGAACGCCTTGTACCTTTGGGTCAAGTTGCTTGTGATTGGATTGAGCAATATTTAAATACTGCCCGCCCTGCACTTTATAAAAGCTCAACCGATTATTTATTTTTAACACAACATGGTGGCATTATGAGCCGACAAAATTTTTGGTATGCCATTAAGCGTTATGCCTTACAAGCAGGAATTTCTACAGAACTTTCGCCACATACGCTTAGACATGCATTTGCTACGCATTTACTCAATCACGGTGCAGATTTACGTGTGGTACAAATGTTATTAGGTCATAGCGATTTATCGACAACTCAAATTTACACACATGTTGCTCAAGTTCGCATGCAACAACTCCATGCACAGCACCATCCTAGAGCCTAGATACATAAACACTTCACTTATTAGACTAAGAAGTTTTATTTGAAGTCTCGTTTTTTGTTATTCTATTTGCCTATTTTATATCTACAAAGAAAGGGTTATTTATGACTTTTACCCGCTCTAAACTTTTTATCGCATCTGCTATTGCGACAACTATGGCTTTAAGCGCTTGTTCAAATGCAAACGATGAAAATAAGCAAACTCCTTTAACTGCGAGTACGCCTGCTACGGGTGAGGCTTCTAATCTTTCTGAACGAAATGCCCAACAACGCCTAGTTACAACACTAGCCGAACATTTCAAAAAAGTAGGTATTCCTGCCAAAGTTTTAGATGTTAAGGCAACAGAAGTTCCTAACTTGTATTGGGTAAGCTTAGAGGGTATGCCTTCAGTTTATGCAACAAGCGATGGTAAATATATTATTCAAGGTGATATTGTTCGCTTAGGTGATAAGCAATTACACAATGTGGGTGACAACCTACAAGCTGAAGCCAATAAAAAACTGCTTTCTCAACTAAATAAAAAAGACCTTATTGTTTACAAAGCAAAAGGCAAAACCAAACACGTGGTTTATGTCTTCACAGATGTAAGTTGCCCGTATTGCCATAAATTACATGAGCATATGAGCGAAATTAATGCCAAAGGCATTGAGGTTCGTTATATCGCATGGCCACGTGGTGAGCAATTTATGCCTGCAATGGAAAGTGTATGGTGTAGTTCAGACCGTCAAGCTGCTTTTGATCGTGCAATTGCCAATGAACAACTTCCGCCTGCAACCTGTAAAAACCCTGTTCAAGACCAATATAAATTAGGTTTAAACATGGGCGTAAATGGCACACCTGCAATTTATAATGAAGATGGTGTTTACCTTGGTGGTTACCTGACTCCTGAAGAGTTAGACACCCGTTTAAATAACTAATATTTATGTATTAACTCACTGTTTTTTATGGGTAGAGATAAAGTTATTTTTACCCTAGAGTCTCAGCGTTTTTTTAGCTATGATCTTAACTCGCTTATAAACGATTAAATTTTGGAGTGTGACGTGAAACCAGTTCGTCTGGCAATCCTCGGTCTAGGTACTGTGGGTGGTGGTGCCCTTAAACTATTACAAGAAAATGCTGCTGAGATTAGACGTCGCACCGATCGTGAAATTCAAATTACCCATGTGGGTACACGTCGTCCTCGTCCTGATCTTAATCTTCCAGACACCGTAAAACAAAGCGCAGATTTACTCGATATCGTACGTCAACCCGATGTAGACGTTGTCGTTGAAGTGATGGGCGGTATTCATCCTGCTTATGAAATCATTAAAGAAGCTATTTTAAACGGTAAACAAGTTGTTACTGCAAACAAAGCACTTCTTGCTGAACATGGTAATGAACTGTTTAAACTTGCAGATGACCATCATGTACAAATTGCTTATGAAGCTGCCGTTGCAGGTGGTATTCCAATCATTAAAGTGATGCGTGAAGGCTTGGCTGCCAATAAAATTGATTGGTTAGCAGGTATCATCAACGGTACAGGCAACTTCATTTTGACAGAAATGCGTGACAAAGGTCGTGCATTTGAAGATGTCTTAAAAGAAGCACAAGAATTAGGTTATGCAGAAGCAGATCCAACCTTTGACGTTGAAGGTATTGATGCTGCGCACAAGCTGACTTTGCTTGCCTCAATTGCATTTGGTATTCCGCTTCAGTTCGATAAAGTCTTCACAGAAGGCATTAGCAAAATTACTGCACAAGATGTGAAATATGCTGAAGACTTAGGCTTCCGTATTAAACACTTAGGCATTGCAAAACGTGCTGAAACAGGTATTGAGCTTCGTGTACACCCAACGCTTATTCCTGAAGATCAGCTTATTGCCAATGTAAATGGCGTTAAAAACGCTGTTTTAGTTCACGCCAATGCAGTTGGTCCAACTCTTTACTATGGTGCAGGTGCAGGCGCAGGTCCTACAGCCTCAGCGGTTGTTGCAGACATTGTCGATATTGTCCGTGACATCTCTTATACAGAAGATGGTTCAGGTACGATTCCACAGCTTGCTTTTGAAAACTTAACTGACTTAACGATTTTAAGTCGTGAAGAAATGACCACGGGCTACTACATTCGCATTAATGCAGAAGATCAAACAGGTGTTCTTGCAAATGTGACAAGTATTTTAAGTCATAATGGCATTAGCATTGATGCAATCATGCAACAACCACGCTTAAAAGACCTCATTCCTATCGTGATTTTGACAGATCCTGTTAAAGAATCGAAGATGGATGAAGCACTTCAACAAATTCAAGCATTACCAGTGATTCATGGCGAAATTGTACGAATTCGTTTAGAATCGCTTGATAATTAATCGGGTCGAGGGGATATCCTCCCCTTGCCAAGCTCTACACACAATTGGAACATCATCATGTCGAATGCCAATCGTTATACTGGTTTAGTTGACCGCTATCGCGACCGTTTACCAGTGTCTGCCACTACTAAAGCAATTTCTTTAGGTGAAGGTAATACCCCACTGATTAAGCTTGCGAATATTCCGCGCATTATTGGCAAAAATGTTGAAATTTATGTGAAGTACGAGGGCTTAAACCCGACTGGTTCATTTAAAGACCGTGGTATGACCATGGCGGTAACAAAAGCTGCTGAAGAAGGCTCAAAAGCTATTATCTGTGCATCTACAGGCAATACTTCAGCCGCTGCGGCTGCTTATGCGGCTCGTGCAGGTATGAAAGCGTTTGTTTTAATTCCTGAAGGCAAAATTGCCATGGGCAAAATGGCGCAAGCGATGATGTACGGTGCAATCACCATGCAAATTCGCGGTAACTTTGATGATGGTATGCGCCTAGTTAAAGAAATTGCAGATAAAGCCCCTGTAACAATTGTAAACTCAATCAACCCATACCGTTTGCAAGGTCAAAAAACCATTGCTTACGAAATTGTTGATGAATTAGGTCGCGCACCTGATTACCACTGCCTACCTGTAGGTAATGCAGGCAACATCACTGCACATTGGATGGGTTATACAGAGGCTGTTGCAAACCAACCTGCGGGCGAGTTTGAACAAGTTGTTTATGACCCTGAAACTGATGCTTTCACAGGTCCAAAACCTGCAGGCTTGCCAATTATGGCAGGTTACCAAGCTTCTGGCGCTGCTCCATTCTTACGTGGTGCACCTGTTGAGAATCCTGAAACTGTAGCAACTGCTATTCGTATTGGTAATCCTCAAAGCTGGAACCATGCTAAAGCTGTTGTACGTGATTCAAATGGTTGGTTCGATGAATTAACAGATGCTGAAATTTTAGAAGCTCAACGCTTGCTTTCTATGTATGAAGGCGTGTTTGTTGAACCTGCTTCTGCTGCTTCTGTTGGCGGTGCAATCCGTGACATTAAAGCCGGCAAAATCAAAGAAGGCTCAGTGATTGTATGTACTGTTACAGGTAACGGTCTGAAAGATCCTGACACAGCAATCAAACAATGTTCTGATGCTGTTATGCTTTCAATTGATGCAACTTTAGATCAAGTTCGCGATTCAATTTTATCTAATATGTAATTTATTTTAGACACTTAGATAGAAAATAAAAAACCCTGCACATGCAGGGTTTTTTATTGCTAAACCTTTAAGTGTTGAGTCAACTTAAAGATTCCCTCAAATTAAACACGTTTTGGTAATTGGCTTGCCCAGTTCATTAAACGAACAGCATCGTCATTACGTGCTTGGGTATTATTCGCACCTAAAATAACCACGACAGCAGGACGATTATTTAATGTGGTATGCATCACCACACAACGACCTGCTTCATTAATATATCCAGTTTTAGAAATATTAATATTCCAACCACCATTACGCACAAGCGCATTTGTATTGTTCGATTTTAATACACGATACCCTAAGTTAAAATCATAGCTTGGCGTAGTAGAAAATTGACGAATTAAACTATATTGCGATGCCGCAGTAACCAAAATACCAAGATCACGTGCTGAAGCCACGTTACGTGGGTCTAAGCCGCTCGATTCAACATAATGTGTTGACGACATACCCAAACTACGTGCTTTTGCATTCATTGCAGCAAAGAAGGCTGTACGACCACCTGGATATGTTCGCGCTAATGCCGCTGCAGCAGGATTTTCAGATTTCATTAAAGCAAATAATAAAACCTCTGCACGATTCATCTTATCGCCAACGCGTAAAGTCGAACTCGAGTTCTTACCACCTGCCCCAGCAAAGTCAATTTGTTGTAGCGTAATTTGCTCCGACATATTTAAACGTGCATCTGCAGTAACAACAGCAGTCATTAGCTTGGTAAGAGAAGCAATTGGCAATGCTGTATTGGCATTTTTACCAAACAATACTTCACCTGTTTGCGCATCCATCACCAAAGCAGCACGAGCATTTACAGAGGGCTGATTTGAATAACTTGAAGTATCTAAAATTTGTACTGTTTTAGGTGCTGCTTGAACCGCACTAGAGCCACTACGAACAGTTGTCGTAACATTTACTGAACCTTTCGGTGATGGTTCACTATATGCTGCTGTATTCGCAGATACATCCCCATTTAACAGTAAGTTTGCTTCCTCAGAAGACCAACTGATATTTGCTTGGTTTGAATTCCCTGAAGAATTCATCACAATTTCTGCAAATCCTGTTGAACTCATGCAAAGAAGTAATGATGCTCCCAAAGCATTCATTAACGCTTTTTTAGTATTTTTCACGAATATTTACTCAACTTATGGAGGTAATATACATTTGCGTATTACCTCAAATATGCCTTACATTTAACACAAAAGAGTGAACAATATATAGCCCACTTTTTAATGTTCAGATGTTTTCAATTAATATTGATAATAGGATTGCTAATTTTGTCATTTCATTGCAAGCTTATTTTGCGTTATGTAACAAAAAAGATGAATAAACTAGAGGGAGATTGCGGGTGATCACAGTTTTAGTGGTAGATGACCATGAATTAGTACGCACTGGCATTTGTCGGATGCTAGAAGATCATGCCGAAATTGATGTCATTGGACAAGCTGAATCAGGTGAAGAAGCCATTAACCTTATCCGCCAAAATGCCCCAAATGTAGTCTTACTTGATGTGAATATGCCAGGTATTGGTGGCGTAGAAACAACACGTCGCTTATTGCAGTCATCACCAGAGACAAAAGTGATTGCTGTCAGTGGTTTAGCTGAAGAACCATATCCATCTTTACTTCTAAAAGCAGGTGCAAAAGGTTATATCACCAAAGGTGCTCCTGTTACCGAAATGGTACGTGCAATTAATAAAGTAATGCAGGGTGGTAAATACTTTAGTGCAGATATTGCGGAACAGTTAGCAAGTTCATATTTATCCGATACTCAACAATCACCATTCGACAGTTTATCTGAACGTGAAATGCAAGTTGCGATGATGGTTGTAAACTGTATTAGCACACAAGAAATCTCTGATAAGCTTTTTGTTAGTGTTAAAACGGTCAACACTTATCGCTACCGTATTTTTGAAAAATTAAACATTGATAGTGATGTTAAACTCACCCACTTAGCAATGCGATATGGCTTGATTAAACCTTAAATTAAGCACGAGCAACCTACACGCTTATGTATTCTAACTATAGTAATTCTGAGCTCAATAGATATCGATTAGGGACGTGGTATGGCTCATACCGTCTCATTATTGCGCTTTGTCTTTTCTTTGTTTTTTTTCTGACCTTCCAAAATTTACAGCACGAATATGGTCATCCGTTACTCTATTTAGCTACCATTAGTATTTATATTTTAAGTAGTCTAATCCAACTCATTTTTTATAAATATTTTTCATCGAAAATTATTCGACAAATCACTCTATTTTTTGCTGTTGATGTCTTATTTTTCAGTGCACTAACTTTTGCTTCTAACGGCCCAAGCTTACACATCAGCCTATTATTCGTGATTGCTATTTTTGCAGCATCACTCCTTTTAGAATCTAAAAACGCCCTATTTATCACACTTATTGCTGTCATTAGTGTGGTTTACCAGCAATTTCTAGGCGGTCTCTTTTCGTTCACATCACTGAATAATATTGGCAATAGTGCTCTACTTTCAATTTTATTTGTCTTTGTTTATATTTGCGGACAAATTACAGTTCGACGTTTTCAATTGCTTGAAAATTGGAGTTTTACCCAATCATTAGAAATCAATAAACTACAAAATATTAATCGATATATTTTAGAACAAATTGAAACAGGCTATTTAGTATTAGATGAAAATTGCCATATTGCACTGAGTAATCCTGCTGCAAGAGAATTATTAGGTATTAGCCCTTTATATGCAATTGAGCCTTTTCCACTTTATAAAGCTCAACCCGATTTATTTGAAATTTTAAAATTTGATCAACTTAAAGATGGGGAAAAATTTGAGTTTGAATCTCAACAAAGTCACTATCACATTCACATTAAAGTTCAAAAATTACTTGTGCCCCATCAAACCTTAACACTTTTAGTTTTACAAGATTCAAAGCGAATTAATCAGCATGCACAACAGCTAAAACTAGCATCTTTAGGGCAATTATCAGCCAGTATTGCGCATGAAATTAGAAACCCTTTGGCTGCAATTATTCAAGCAAATCATCTTTTACAAGGAAGTGATGAAAATCAGCAAGAGCAATTGAGCAAAATGATTAGCAAGCAAGCTCAGCGTATTGATCAAATTATTCACGATACCTTGAGCATGGTTAAAAATAATGAAACACGTGCTTCAACAATCCACCTAAATGAATTCATACCGTCTTTTATTCAAGATAATCTGCCAGATATTGCAGATAAAATTCACTTAAACATTGAACCGTCTTCTATAATAAATTTTGATGAATCACAGATTCAACAAGTGCTTATTAATCTTTTACGTAATGCCGTGCGCCATAATTCAGCAGATAAAAATTATATTGAATTAAATATCTATAGCCATTTCCAAAGCATACAAATTGATATCATCGATTTTGGTGAGGGCGTTGCAAATAAAAACATTCGCTCGTTGTTTCAACCTTTTTTTAGTACAGAAATTACAGGAACTGGATTAGGATTATATTTATCCCATAGTTTTTGTGAGGCAAATCAAGCTAAACTAAGCTATGTAGAACAACAACTTGGGGCTTGTTTTAGAATTGAGTGCCCGCGTATAGTCATAAATTAGCTTTGGGGAATTACTTTGAATTCAACACCACTCATCTTACTTGTAGATGATGAAGAAGATTTATGTACGCTCATGTCTATGACATTATCCCGAATGGGGATGCAAACACATGTAGCACATCAAATTACGCAAGCTAAAAAATTACTGGCTGAAAATAACTATAATGCCTGCTTAACCGACTTCAATTTACCCGACGGGAATGGCATTGAACTTGTTCAGCATATTTCTGAAAAATACCCACAAATTCCTGTTGCTGTCCTTACTGCTTATGGGAATATGGATATTGCTATTTCTGCCTTAAAAGCGGGTGCATTTGACTTTGTAAATAAGCCTATTAAACAAAACCACCTTCAACAACTTTTAGATAAAGCCCTTAATCAGCCTCAGATATTGACTGAAAGCAATAATGAAAACTTACTAGAAAATAAAATGCTGATTGGGCAATCTGTACCTATCCAGCAATTAAAAACAACGCTGAAAAAAATTGCACGTTCTCAGACACCAGTATTCATTACAGGTGAATCTGGTACAGGTAAAGAAGTCGTGGCCAATCTTGTACATCGTTTAAGTAATCGCAATGAAGGACCTTTTATTGCCATTAATTGTGGTGCGATTCCATCAGAATTAATGGAAAGTGAGTTATTTGGACATAAAAAAGGAAGCTTTACAGGTGCAACACAAGATAAACAAGGTTTAATTCAATCAGCACATGGAGGAAGCTTATTTTTAGATGAAATTGCAGATTTACCTTTGAATATGCAGGTCAAATTACTTCGTGCTGTACAAGAAAAACGAATTCGTCCTCTTGGTTCAGATACAGAAATTGATGTGGATTTTCGCGTGATTAGCGCCAGTCATCAAGATTTAGAAGCGCTGGTTCAACAAGGACGCTTCCGCCAAGACTTATTCTTCCGTATTCATGTGATGGATCTTGTACTTCCGCCATTAAGAGACCGCGGTAATGATATTCTGTTATTAGCCGAACACTTTATTCAACGTGTTTCTCAAGAATGGCGTATCTCACCTAAATATCTAACAGATAAAGCAAAAATACTTTTACTTGAGCAATATTATCCGGGCAACGTTCGTGAATTAAGAAATATTATTGAACGAGCAATGGCACTAAGCGATGACAAATCGATTAATATCCAACACTTACAAAGCACTCCATTAAAGCAATTTTCTATTCAAACGGAAGAAATCACTCAAACACCTGAATATAAATATGAAAAAACCTTAAATACCCATAAATTGCCGACTGAAGGTTTAGAGCTTTACTTAGAAAAAATTGAAAAAGAAATTCTATTAAATGCGTTAAATTTAACACATTGGAATCGAACATTAGCTGCAAAAAAACTAGGGATGTCTTTTCGCTCTTTACGCTATCGTTTAAAAAAATTTGAACTAGATATAGATGAGGAGTAATGCATTATTATTTTTGAGCAATTAGTAATTCTGTAATATGTTCAATATAGCTTTCTTCTTTCATATCCTGCTGTAAAACATACTTCTGATTTGGCTGAATTCCAACGCCTTCAATCATTGCACCTTTTGGGGTGTAATAGTGCGAAACTGTCATTTGTAGCGCAGCGCCATTTGAAAGAGGGAATAACTTTTGCACTACGCCTTTGCCATAACTCTTATCGCCCATCACCCATGCCCGACCATGGTCTTTTAATGCTGCGGTAAATACTTCAGCAGCAGATGCAGAGCGATTGTTAATTAATATTCCAAGTTTTAACTTTTGGAACTCTGAACTTGGCAAGGCTTGGAATTGTTGATCACCCTCAGATCTACTTTTAGTTGAAACAATAACACCTTGATTAAGAAATAAATCTGCACTTTCAACAGCTGCCGACAACAATCCACCAGGGTTATTTCTTAGATCAATTAAAACGCCTTTTAAACGTGGTGTTGTATGTTGTTCAATTATATTTTTAATTTCATTGGCAGTATCTTGCTGAAAAACTTGCACTTTAATGACAAGAATTTGATTACTGAGTAGTTGAGCTTGAATATCTGTTTCTATTTTTTTATTTCTAACAAGTGTAATAGGAATGCTTTTATCTGTAAGTTGAATCTCTAAAGTTGAACCTACTGAGCCTGATAACAAATTATTGACTTGATCATGATTGAGTTTTTTTAACTCTTGATTATCAACTTTAAAAATAACCATTCCATTTTTAAGACCTAGCTTTGCTGAATCAGCATCTGCTTTTAAGCCCTTAATAACCCACTGATGTATTTGATTATCATACAATAAGTCAAAATCTACCGAAGCAAACTCACCTTCGGTATATTGTAGAAGTTGCTTATAGTCTTCTGGTGATAAATAGCGAGAATAGCGGTCTAAACCTGAAACTAAACCTTTAATGGCTTGTTGAAATAAGTCATCATCATTTTTTTCAGCAACATAGTTATCTTTCACAATGCCGTAAATTTGAACGAAATTTTGAATTGCTTCAACAGGAACTTCTGCATATTCCTGCTCATCATCTAAAGATAGTACATCTGGCTTTTGAGGCTTTTGTTTCGCCCAAGCAGGTGAAAGGCTCAAACACATTAAGCATGTTGTTATTAAAGCAACAGTATTGTGTCGAGCCATTCATTCACCTTTTATAATTTATGGTATTAGAGTAATTAGATTACGACCTTGCATTTCTTTAGGTACAGGAAGGTGCATTAATGTTAAAAGTGTCGGTGATACATCTGCAAGTACGCCACCTTCAGCAATAGTTGCTTGTGTAGGTCCTACATAAATAAACGGCACAAGTTCTGTTGTGTGTTGAGTATGAACCTGACCACTTACGTAATCTTGCATTTGTTCAACATTACCATGATCTGCTGTCACAATCATATGACCTTTTTGTGCCATAACTGCTTCATACACTCGACCTAGGCATGTATCTACAGCTTCAACGGCTTTCACTGCTGCATCAAACTTACCTGTATGACCAACCATATCACCATTTGCATAGTTCACAACCAACAGATCGAACTCACCTGAGTGAATGGCAGCAACCAACTCATCTGTTACTTCATATGCACTCATTTCTGGTTTTAAATCATATGTTGCAACATTTGGAGATGGAATAAGAATACGTTTTTCGCCAACATATTCATCTTCACGACCACCACTAAAGAAGAATGTTACATGTGCATATTTTTCAGTTTCAGCAATACGTAGTTGTGTTTTACCTAATTCAGATAAATACTCACCAATTGAATTTTTTAATGCTTCAGGCATATAAGCCACAGGTGCATCAATGGTTGCTTGGTAGCGTGTAAGCATTACAAATTTAGATAAATTTGGAACAACTTTACGTTCAAAACCTACAAAATCTTTTTCGACAAATGCTTTGGTAATTTCACGCGCACGGTCAGCACGGAAGTTCATAAATACAACGCTATCGCCATCTTGAATTTTTGCGATATCACCAATGCGTGTTGCTTTGACAAACTCATCGGTTTCTTCAGCAGCATAAGCAAGTTCTAAACCTTCTGTAGCCGTAGCAACTGTACGTGCAGCTTCACCTTCTGTTAAAAGACGATAAGCTTGTTCAACACGATCCCAACGGTTATCACGATCCATTGCAAAATAACGACCAATCATGGTCACAATATGACCTTGACCTGGGTATTGGGCAAAAACTGCATCTAATTTTTCAAGCGATGGTTGAGCACTTTTTGGTGGTGTATCACGACCATCTAAGAAAGCATGAAGATAAACTTTTGCACCACGTTTTAATGCAAGTTCAACCATTGCAACAATGTGATCTTCATGTGAATGTACACCACCTTCAGACAATAAACCTAAGATGTGTACCGCACCATTTGAAGCTTTGGCTTTTTCTACAGCATCGACTAGAACTTCATGCTCAAAAAAATCACCTGTACGGATGTCTTTGGTAATGCGTGTGAAATCTTGATACAACACACGACCTGCACCCAAATTCATATGTCCAACTTCGGAGTTACCCATTTGTCCATCTGGAAGACCAACATCTTCGCCTGAACCAGAAATTAAACCATGCGGATGCTTTTCCTGCATTGCAGTCAAATTAGGCCGTTTTGCTGCTAAAAAGGCATTGTCTTCAACCTCTACGCGGTGCCCCACACCATCCATAATGACTAAAACGTGAGGGATTTTGTCAGCAGTTGCAACCGTCATGATATACACTCTTTTCTGTTTACAAATTAATCAATACATTTTACCGAAATTTCGGTAAAGACTCTATGTGTACTCAATGGTTAAAGCCACTAACGCACATTGTTTTCTTCAATTTACCGTATTTTTAGCGTGCTCGATGGAGTAAGTAACCACCAACAGCAAACATAAAGATAATTGGTAAAAATACAAACCACGCAGGAGATGGTGAATATACTAAGCTTGCATAACCCAAGAAGTCTTGTAAGTAATAAAATCCAAGCCCTGTAAATAATGCAATCACCAAACGAAAACCCATAGACTGTTGGCGTAATGGTCCAAAAATAAATGAACATGCAATCACGACCAATGCAATCAGTCCAAATGGTGAAGCAACTTTTTGCCAAAATGCCAATTGATATGTTTTTGGTACTTGACTGTACTCATGCATATAGCGTGTAAAACTAATGAGCTGACTTGGTGATAATTTCTCAGGATCAATGGTCACCATATGTACATATTTAGGTTGCAATGCCATAGATAGAGGTAGTTTTTCAGCTTTTTCCATTACTGCATTACCATTTGGCAATACATCCGTTTGCTGTACATTTTCTAAAGACCAAGCACCATCTTTAATAAAATTACCTTTTTCCGCAGTAACAACACCACGAAGATTATAATCTTTATCTAAATCAATAACCTGAATATCTTGCAGCTGACCAGATGAGTTTGCATAGTCAATATAGATAAAGCGCTGACCCTCTCGAGTCCAATAACCACTTACACTTCCCAACTCCGCAACAGTACGATGATCTTTAACGCTTTTTGCTTGTTCATTGGTATAAGGAATAACCCACTGGCTTAAAGCAAAAGATAAAACCACTAAAATTAATGCAGAACGAATCACCCATCCAACAATGCGCCACAAGCTAATGCCTGAAGCTCTCATAATAATAAGTTCACTATTTGAGGCTAAGGCACCTAAACCAAGAACAGCGCCAATTAACGCTGAGATGGGTAGAATTTCATATAAATACCTTGGTGCGCCCCAAAGTACATATTTCAATGCTTCCCATGCACCATAACTACCTTTCAATGAACCAAGTTCACCCAAATAAGTAAACAGGACTTGTAAGCCCGCTAAAATAAGCGTTGTACCAAGCATTGCGAGCGCAGTGGTTTTGGTCACATGTTTTGCAACTATACGGCGTGCGAACATTTTAAGACCCCACTCGTTGAATTTTTTTCTTAATTTTTGGTGCAAGATTAGGTTTTCTTAAAAACAGCACCGCTACACTGGCATAGATAAACAATACCAACGGATAAGCCCATGCTCCTAATTCATCTTTACTTACACGTGTTTTAACCGCCATTAATGCAACAATTAAACTCGCAAAAATAAGTAATGCAGGGAATAATTTTAAATAGCGTCCCTGACGTGGACTCACTTCAGAAAGCACAACTGAAAGCAATAGTGCAACAAACATTGCAAACGGTACATAAACACGCCACCAAAGTTCGCTTGCAACAACAGGGTCTTCCCTATTTTCCCAAAGTTTAGATGTTGGTAATGCCTCAACCTCTGTGCTTTCAAACTTCGCTTCTTTATTATTTTCTAGACGTAAACGATATGTTTTAAACTCAATATGCGTATATTTCGGGCTACCCGGATAAATCTCGTAACGACGACCTTCGGTTAAATCCACTACATTGGCACTGTCATTTGGCATTTCAATTCGAGTTGCTTCTTTTGCCAAAATAACAACATCTGGACGACCATCTTTATCTGCTTTTTGATAAAAGAAAATATCTTTTAGATTCTTACGATCTTCAGATAAATCACCTGCATAAATGGTGTATGCGCCAGAAGATACAAATTCTTTTGGTCGAACCAAGTCAAAACCTGTTCTGACTGCTTGAGCCGATGTCAGTTGTTCAAACTGACGCAATCCCCAAGGTGCAGCCCATAACATAAGAAAAGACTGAACCGCTAAGAAAACCACCGTCATTGGAACAAGTAAGCGACCTAAACGATTACGACTGAGACCGCTACTATTAAATACTGCCATTTCGTGGTCGACATATAAACGACCAAAAACTAGCATTAAACCAATGAAAAAACCTAAAGGTAAAATAAGCGTTAAAAACTCAGGTAAACGGTAACCAATGATGCTAAATAAGATACTTGCATCTAAACGACCTTGAGCTGCTACGCCAAAATATTTGATCAAACGACCACCCATCATGATCAAGGTCAATAAGGAGACCACCACCAATGATGTCGATACAACTTGCTTGACCAGATAACGCCGAATAATCAAATTAATTCTTCCAAAAAACTGGGTAAAAAAACCAACACTAGTTTAACCTAATGTTGAAAATATAGAACTATACTCGTGTTGCACATTGAAACTCTACTCATCAAAATGTTTCAATGGAACCAAACCTTACAAAGGCATGAAAATCGCATATGAAACTCAGTATTAATCAGTCATTCCAAGAGAATGCATCGAACCAATCTTTGTTGATATTAGTTGATTCTGAACAAGTTCAACATGCTACTAATACATATCAAATCAACAATTTAGATACAATTATTGAATCAACACAGTTTAAAGCAACACTAAGCGAAACTTTACCTTTAATTGGTCAGGTTTCTAATTGTACGTATAGCGTACTTGTTGGTATTGGTAAGGCAACTGAGCTTAAAGCTGCAAAATTATCGAAAATTGCTCAAACAATTATCAAGTCTTCACAAAAAAAATTCAAACAGATTAGTGTTGATATTTCAGCACTTCCTCAAGAATTACATTATTTATTTGCACTTAGCTTAACGCAAGCTGCTTATTCTTTTGATGAATATAAGTCTAAAAAGAATGATTTTATTCTTGAACAAGTTAATCTCATTGCGACGAACAGTCCACTTAATCAACAACAATTGTCACTGATTGAAGCAATTCAATCTGGTCAAGATCTTGCACGTAATTTAGGTAACCGTCCTGGCAATATTTGTTTCCCAGAATATTTAGCTGAACAGGCTCAAGCATTATCAGCAGAATATCCGAATTTATTAAAAGTAACTGTATTAGATGAGCAACAAATGGCTGATCTTGGTATGGGTGCTTTCCTTGCAGTAAGCAAAGGGTCAGATCGTCCGGGGCGTATCATTACGATTGAATACCAAGGCAACCGCGAAGAAGCACCTGTAGTACTTGTTGGTAAAGGTGTGACATTCGATACAGGTGGTATTTCACTTAAACCAGGCTTAGGCATGGATGAAATGAAATATGATATGTGTGGCTCTGCATCTGTATTAGGTACAATCCGCGCATTATGCGAATCTGAACTTCCTATTCATGTTGTTGGTGCAATTGCTGCTGCTGAAAACATGCCTTCAGGTGGTGCAACTCGCCCAGGCGACATCGTAACAACTATGAGCGGTCAAACTGTTGAAATTCTCAACACAGATGCCGAAGGTCGCTTGGTTCTTTGCGATACTCTCACTTATGTTAAACGCTTCAACCCTGCCCTTGTCATTGATATTGCAACTTTAACAGGTGCTTGTGTGGTTGCATTAGGTTCTGTATTAACTGGTCTATTTACCCCAGATGATGAACTTGCAGCAGAATTAAATGTAGCAGGTCAAAATTCATTTGACCGTGTATGGCGCATGCCTGTTCTTGAAGACTACCAAGAACAACTCGATTCACCATTTGCCGATATCGCAAACATTGGTGGCCCTAAAGCAGGTTCTGTAACAGCTGCATGCTTCTTAGAACGCTTTACACGTGATTACCGTTGGGCACATTTAGATGTTGCAGGTACAGCGTGGACTTCTGGTGCAAACAAAGGTGCTACAGGTCGTCCTGTTCCACTATTAATGCAATTTTTAGCGAATCGTGCCCAATCGAATGGCTAAAATAAGCTTTTATCTTTTTGAAAAGAGTCCTGAACGGCAAGTCGAAAGCACTTGCCGTTTATGTCGGAAAATTTTAAAAAAATCTGAAAAAATTTGGTTACTCTGTAATGATTTAACATTGCAGCAACAACTTGATGATCGTTTATGGAGTTTTGATTCTACAAGTTTCATTCCACATGGAATTGAAGATACGAGTGCACCTATTTGTATTTCGGATAAACTTCCTGAACAGTCTGATTGGATTATCTTTAATTTTAACGACCAAGCACTTGAACAATTTAAGAAATTTAGTCACATTATTGAGATTATTGAAAATAATGACGTGGCAAAGCAACTCGGTCGTGAAAAGTTTAAACAGTATCGACGTTTTGGAATAGAACCAAAAACTTATAAACTCTAAGCTATAAAATAAAGGAGAATGATGGTGGCATTAAATGTCGGACAAGATTTTAAACAGCGTTGGTTAGAAGCACCCGAAGCTGTGCGTCAAGCATATCTTGATGACCTCCATCGTATCTTCGATATTCTAAAACCAGAAGTTCAGTTACAAGCTTGGATTGAACGAGATCAACAAGAACAGCAAAAATCTTTGCAAAAAATTGATGTTGCTTATGCAGAATTAAAAGCTCAATTGATTGAAGAAGCACGTATTCGTCATCAACAAGCTTTAGAAAAGAAACTGGAAGATAAGCGCGCTGAAGAGGCTGCTTTTGCCAAACAACTTCAACTTGATGAAGAAAGAAAATTTGCTGAACAAGCAAAAGAACTTCAAGCCATTCGTCAAGATTTAGTTCAAGAAACGCAAAGCTATACCAATCGCTATGAAAAAAATCCGAATAATCTTCTGGATAATTTATCTGTAAAAGATAGCGAAATGCTTTCTGAGCTAGATAGCGTACGCATTCGATTAGAGTTAGAAGCAGAAAGTTTGATTGAGCAAGCGGTAACTGTGTTCCGTGCAAAACTTCACACAGCAACTCAAGAAGAAATTGAATATATTTTGAAAAGTTCGAAGTTTTCAGATTAATAAGATATTTTATACTACTTAAAATCTAAAGTATGTCTGATGAAATACTTTAGATTTTTATCTTAAATCATCATTTTTAATTATAAAAAGTCTACAACCGCATGTAACGTATGGCCTAAGCCATAACCAATTCCTAGTAAAGCACCAATCCAAAGCATCCCACCAATGACATTATATGCAGTAAATGATGCAAAATTCATATGTGCCGAACCTGCCGCGAATGGTGCAAATGAACGAACAAAAGGAACAAAACGTGCAACAAGGATGGTTTTACCACCATGCTTGGTAAAATAGTGATTGGTTTTAACTAGGTATTCTGGCTTGAAATAACGAGTATGCTTATTAAAATACTTAATACCCAAAACACTGCCCGTATAATAATTTACGGTATAGCCCAATGTACTTGCACTAAACAATGTAATAGCCATGTAGTGTAAATGAATCACATCTGTGGTTGAACACAGTGCACCTATCGCAAGCAATAAGCTATCACCAGGAAGGAAGAACATGAATACCGAACCCGTTTCTGCAAAAATCACTAAGAATAAAATTGCATAAATCCATGCGCCATAGTTTTCTAACAACACTGGCAACCACTGTTCAAGGTTCAGCAAAAAATCGAACATTCACACCTTTCCCAAATTTAAACTGCTTCTATTTAAACACTAAAATGCACTAAAAAATAAAAAACAGTCTAATTTTTCAACTAGACTGCTTATTTTTCATTCTATTAGCTTATTTTAAAAAGCCATTTTCAGCAAGAAAGTCCATACTAATTTTTGATTGTTGTTTTGTTTCAGCCGCTTTATCGCCTAGTAACAGACGCTCAATATACCGTGCTAAAACATCAACTTCCAAATTTACTTTCGCCCCTACTTGCCAAGTTCCAATATTGGTTCTTTCAGCAGTATGTGGAATTAAATTCAGACTCAGCACTCGACCATTTAAGTGGTTAATTGTAAGGCTAATACCATCAACAGTGACTGAACCTTTTTCTGCCAAATAGCGTGCAATTTCTGCAGGTGCTGTCACTTCATAGTAAATTGAACGAGCATCTGCTTTCACTACGGTAATTTCACCAACAGCATCAACATGTCCACTGACAATATGACCACCAAAGCGTGTTGTTGGAAGCATCGCTTTTTCAACATTTACACGTTGACCCACTTTCCATTGACCTAAGGTTGTGCGGTTCAAACTCTCACGAGAAACATCGGCAGCATACCAATTGTCCCCCCAATCGATCACCGTCAAGCAAATACCATTGGTTGCTATTGAATCGCCTAAATGTACATCTGACATATCTAAGCCTGTTTGAATGCGTAAACGGACATCTCCGCCCACACTTTGCAAACTTTCAACTTTTCCAACACTTTCAATAATGCCTGTAAACATAGGTTTTCTCAAATATTGTAGACTTTTACCATAATGCCAATTGTGTGCTAACACCTGTCGTGTCTACACCACCTAATTCTGCAAAATGGTGTAATTGGCTAAGTAACTGGCGAATAGGTGGACCAGACTTGCCATGTGTATCGGTAATCACAATAAACTCGAGTACACGTGCTCTTTCTGACTGACGTTGCTTACTTACACGATAGCGAGGCACATCTTGTGTTAACAAGGTTACACGCCCACGCTTTAAGTTCGCTTGTAACAAATCTGTCGCACTAATATTACCATCTGTCGAATAACTCGTCAGAATATATCGTGCATTTATAGTTTCGAGTAACTTCTCATATGCCTTTTGCGCATGCTTAGAAGAGTTATATGGACTTGGTCTTTCTTTACGCCAAGCACGATCAATACCGCTCTTAAAGCCTTTCGTATCTGGTGTCGGTAAATCAACCTGATCCCAAAGTGTTAAGGCATTTAAAACGTGATAATTACTACTATATGCATGTTGATTATAAGGTGGATCTAAATAAGCAACATCAACCTCAAAACCACTCATTTGGTTTGCTAAATGCTGTGCATCTACACACCACATTTCAGCAGCAGGCTTTTTCGAATCACCATTTTCACAAAAGCGACTTGGCGTTAACCAAAGTAATGATTCAATTCGTTCTAAAGCTGTTTGTGTTTTACCGCCCCATCCATGATGGAAGCTTTTAAATACGCCTGATGTATTACTGACAAAACTTGCTGAATACAAAAGTGGTGCAAGTAATGCAGACATCTCTACATCATCAATTGCACCTTGCGCTTGCCATGTTGCAATTTGCTGACGAATTGCATCAATACGCATACCATTACGGCGTTTGAAGAATAAACGGTCTTTAGCAGGATCGTAAATTTCGTCATTTCGTGGGCAAAGATTATGCGTCACCCAACCTTTTACTTCAGGTAAGCGGTTAAGGTAATCAATTGCTTTTTGATAGCCACCCAATTCTTTAAATGCAGGTGCCTCAACGCAAGATAAAATTGCGCTATTTAAAGCATGGCTATAGGGTTCCCAGTCGTTGGCAATCACTCGATAACCATTTTGGCGTGCTAAACGAGAAACCACGCCAGAACCTGCAAAAAAATCTGCAAAAATAGGTGCGCGACCATCTGCTCGATTTAACGTTCCCGTACTCTCAAGTGCTTCTAAAATCAGATGTAGTAAACGGCGCTTGTTTCCTAAATAAGGAACCAATTGATGGAAAAGGTATTCATCGGTAGTACGCGCCGCATGACGACGCTTGTGATAAACCGTAGACTCTGGATTCATACTGTCTCTTGAGAAGAAGGAATGAGTTTCAAACGAACATCATTCCCTACTTGGGTAACATCTATAAGCTTAAAACGAAGTTGCTCTGCCATACGGCTAAATTCCGCATTAAACATTGCTCGAGCGGTCTGCCCTAGAAAAGTGGGTGCAACATAACTAATTAATTCATCAACCAACTGCTCTTTTAAAAATGCGGTTGATAATGTTGCGCCAGCCTCAACCAAAACATCATAAATTTGATGCTCTTTGGATAAGGTGTGTAAAAGTTCTTTTAACGGCTGAATGTGTAATTGAATAACACCCAAATCTTCAAGTTCTTTTCGATACGGTCCCATGACCATCACGGTTTTAGCTTGCTCTAAGATTTTAGCGCTCAATGGCAAACGCCCTTTACGATCTAAAACAATGCGTAGCGGTTGTACCACTGTAGAAAGATCTTCTACATTGCTTAATTGTCTTACATTCAACTGGCAATCATCGGCTAAAACCGTTTCAATACCTGTAATAACAGCACCTGAAATTGCACGCCAATGTTGAACATCTTGACGTGCCTCAGTGCCTGTAATCCATTTAGATTCACCCGATGCCATGGCAGTACGACCATCTAAACTTGAAGCAATTTTAAGGCGCACATAAGGCATGCCTGTTGCCATTGCTTTTAAAAAGCCTAAATTGAGTTGATGTGCTTCTGCTTCACACACACCGACTTCAACCTCAATACCTGCATCTTTTAGAATTTGTACGCCTTTACCTGCCACCAATGGATTTGGATCGGGGCATGCAACAACAACTTTTGCTACACCTGCTTCAACCAACCCTTTTGCACATGGAGGCGTTCTACCGTAATGTGCGCATGGCTCTAAGGTGACATAAGCAGTCGCGCCTTTTGCAAGTTCACCAGCTTCGCGCATAGCAAATACTTCAGCATGTGGCTGACCTGCTTGAGGATGAAAACCCTCACCCATCAATTGACCGTCTTTAACAATGACACACCCTACATTGGGATTGGGTTTTGTTGAATATTGTCCAAGCCTTGCAAGCGTGATGGCACGTTGCATCCACACCTGATCTTGGTGTTTTGGATTTTGATTGAACTCGGACATGGTGTACTAAATCTCTAAACTTAATCTTGAAGATCGCGATATTGCATCTGTTCGATTTGACGACGGAATGCTTCTACATCTTGGAAATCTTGATAGACAGATGCAAAACGTACATACGCAACATGATCTAATGCAAATAAAGATTGCATGACAATTTCGCCAATGGTGCGTGATTTAACATCTCGCTCGCCCAATCTACGAATTTGTAAATGAATGTCACTTAATACTGTTTCTATTTGCTCTTGCGTTACAGGACGTTTTTGTAAAGCATGCATCAGCGAACGACGCATTTTAGCTTCATCAAATGGTTCACTTTTACCATCTGATTTAATCACGCGTGGCATTACAACTTCGTAGGTTTCAAACGTTGTAAAGCGCTCACCACAACTAATACATTCACGACGTCTACGAATTTGACAGCCTTCAGCAGCCAAACGCGAATCTATCACTCTACTATCTTCGGCGTTGCAAAAAGGACAATGCATAGCGGTTTTATTAAACAAATTTCAATGAGTTTAGAGTGTAGCAAAAATAATGGTATTTGTAGAGTATTGTTCTAGATATGGAAATAAAACAGCCCTTTCGGGCTGTTTTATACTATATATTGATAATGTGCTTTTATTATTCTATGCGTTCGCCATGTTGACTTAAGTCTAGACCCATGCGTTCATCATCAGATTCAACACGAATACCAATCACTAGATCAATAATTTTCAAAATAATGAAAGTCATAATACCTGAGTAGACAATCGTTGCGAGTACACCTTCAACTTGAACCCATAATTGAGCAAGCATATCTTTTGGTGCACCATCTCCCATAATGAATTCGCTTGCGAATACTGCTGTTAATAGCGCACCCACAATACCACCCACACCATGAAGACCAAATGCATCTAAAGAGTCATCGGCTTTAAGGATGCGTTTCAATGCTGTAATGCCCCAGAAGCAAACTACACCACCAATAAGCCCCATAATTAAGCCACCGCTTACAGTAACAAAACCTGCAGCTGGTGTAATAACCACCAAACCTGCAACCGCACCAGAAGCACCACCTAATACAGACGCTTTACCACGTACAAGTTTTTCAACAAATAACCAAGAAAGTGCTGCTGCCGCTGCTGCAATTTGAGTCACAACAAGCGCATAACCTGCTGAACCATTTGCACCTAATGCAGAACCACCATTAAAACCAAACCAACCTACCCAAATTAAGCTTGCACCAACAACGGTTAATGCCAAGTTATGTGGAGCCATAGATTCACGACCTAAGCCCATACGTTTACCAAGCATGTATGCAGCAACTAAACCAGCAACACCCGAGTTGATATGTACAACCGTACCACCAGCAAAATCTAGTGCACCATCGTTACCTAACCAACCACCACCCCATACCCAATGAGTAATTGGCGCATAAACAACAATAACCCAAATAGTGATGAAAGCGACAAATGCTCCAAATTTCATACGTTCTGCAATAGAACCACTAATAATGGCAACAGTAATAATAGCAAACGTCATTTGGAAAATAACAAATAGAATTTCAGGAATTGTGCCTGAAAGGGCTTCTGTGGTTATACCCGATAACATGAACTTATCTAGGCTACCAATAAAGGCATTTCCCTCGCCAAAAGCAAGCGTATAACCAATAACAACCCAAACAATACTTACAACAGCAGCAGCAACAAAGCTATGAGCCATTGTGCTTAATACGTTTTTCTTACGAACCATACCGCCATAGAAAAGTGCTAAACCAGGAATAGTCATTAAAAGAACAAGAGCTGTAGATACTAAAATCCACGCTGTATCACCTGTATCTAATTTTTGTTCTTCTTCAGCAGGTGCTGGAGCTTCTTCTGTAGCAGCCGCAGTAGGTGCGACTTCTGATACTGTAGCAGTTGTTTCAACCACTGTTACTTCTGATGTATTTGGTGCTGATGCAGCTTCTTCAGCCCATGCAACAGAACCACCTAAAAGCGCGCCAGACAAACTCAGCGCAAGTAGCATCTTTTTCATTCGTGTCCCCCAACCTAGTTTTTTTTGAGTTATTAGGTACTCAGCAAACTTCGTGCCAAATTATTAAACGGCATCTGCACCTGTTTCACCTGTACGAATACGGATGACTTGCTCTAAGTTAGTCACGAAAATTTTTCCGTCACCAATTTTGCCTGTGCTTGCAACGCGAGTAATAGACTCAATCACTGAATCAACCATTTCATCGCTAATTGCAATTTCAATTTTTACTTTTGGTAAGAAATCAACAACATATTCAGCGCCACGATAAAGTTCAGTATGACCTTTTTGACGACCAAAACCTTTGACTTCCGTTACAGTGATCCCTTGAACACCAATATCTGACAATGCTTCACGCACGTCATCAAGTTTAAAGGGTTTTACAATAGCAGTTACTAGCTTCATGTTTGTTTTCCTTCGGCTTGTTTCACCAGTAAGGTTTTATGTTCAATTTTCATGCCAAAATTTTTAAGGTCGGGGGAAAATAAAAATTTAAGCATGTTTTTTTCGTTTTTATATTCTATACCCATAATGATTTTTATACGCTAGTAAATCCGCATTTTTCCTAGAAGATTTACGATTTTAATGATTGAATAAACCCATCTTATACCGAAATGCAGTAGCCTATATTTCAGACGTGTTATACACTTCCACAACCACTCTCCTGCTTTGAGAAAACAAATGATCGAAACATTATTACAAGCAATTATGGAACAAGTAGATCTCCCAAAAAAAGATATTGAACATAATTTACGTGCACTCTTAAATGAAGCTGTAACCAAGATGGATTTAGTGTCGAAAGATGAAATTGAGCGCCAAAAAACAGCATTAAATAATGCAAATATTCGCTTAGATGAACTTCTTAAACATGTTGAAAACTTAGAAGCTCAATTAAAAAATAAATAATAAGCACCAAATTTGTGCATAAAAACATCAAAATTAATAATAAATAACGCACTATAATGGATCATAAAAATGTCGTTTGCCAAAATTTATACTCGGGGGCTGCTTGGCCTCCACGCTCCTTCTATTGAAGTCGAAGTTCATATCAGCCAAGGACTTCCATCGCTTACTATTGTTGGATTACCTGAAGCTGCAGTTCGTGAAAGTAAAGACCGAGTACGCTCAGCCATTATTAATAGTGGCTTTCAATTTCCAACCAAACGCTTAACCATTAACTTAGCACCTGCCGACTTGCCCAAAGATGGCTCACGCTTAGACCTCCCTATTGCTTTAGGAATTCTAATTGCTTCAGGTCAACTTCCTGAAAAAAGTACAGATGGTTTTGAATTTATTGGTGAACTTGCTTTAGATGGTCAATTGAGACCAATCACAGGTACGCTCAGCATTGCAATTGCCTGTCAGCAAGCCAATCACAAATTGATTTTACCTGCACAAAATGCACAAGAAGCATCTCAATTACCAAACTTCGAAGCATTTTCCGCAGATCACTTAAAGCAAGTATGTAACCACTTAAACAATGCACAACCTCTAACCGCATTTGAAAATCAACAAGACTTTCAAATCAACAAATCTAAATATGATCTTTCAGATGTAAAAGGACAATTACGCCCAAGACGCGCTTTAGAAATAGCTGCAGCAGGTGGACATTCATTGCTATTTAAAGGTCCACCCGGCACGGGGAAAACTTTATTGGCTTCTCGTTTAGCGAGTATTTTACCGCCATTAAGCACACAAGAAAATTTAGAAGTCGCAAGTATTTACTCTGTTGCAAATACAGCACATGATTTTGGTCAACGCCCTTTTCGAGCACCTCATCACACAGCATCAGCGGTTGCATTGGTTGGTGGTGGCTCACATCCAAAACCAGGTGAAATTACACTTTCCCATTTAGGCGTTTTATTTTTAGATGAATTACCTGAATTTGATCGAAAAGTTTTAGAAGTTTTACGTCAGCCTTTAGAAGCTAAAGAAATTGTGATTTCTAGAGCATCAAGACAAATTACTTTCCCTGCAAATTTCCAGCTGATTGCAGCAATGAATCCTTGCCCTTGTGGTTATGCTTTTAACCAAGATGTCCGTTGCCAATGTTCGGCAGATGCTATTAAAAGATATCAAAATCGCATTTCAGGTCCCTTATTAGACCGCATTGATTTACATATAGATGTACCACCATTACAAGCTTCTGAACTACAAGATACAAAACCTGTTGAAGATTCCAATACTGTACGTCAGCGTGTTGTTGATGCTTATCATCATCAAATTGAAAGACAGAATTGTTTAAATATGGCACTTAATCCAAAACTATTGGAAAAATATGCAACTTTAGATGTTCAAGCAGCAAAAATTATTGAACTTGCGCAACAACGCTTAAACTTATCTGCTCGTGCATATCATCGCGTTTTACGTGTAGCTCGAACCATTGCAGATTTAGCACAAAGTGAAAATATTCAAAGTACACATCTTACTGAAGCATTGTCTTATAGAAGTCAACAAACCTAAAAAAGAAAACCCGTTACAGATTCCTGTAACGGGTTTTCATAAACTGTAACTTTGTCTAAATTAGAAAGACTTCGTTAAAGTAAATACCGCACCAGTTTCTACACCACGCTTATAAGTAGATGGCGTATTCTTAGTTTCAATATTTGTTCCTACAGCAGCTAATTCAGCACTGAAACCTTCAATAGATTTAAATTCGTACGCTACACCTGCTTTCCAATCCCAATAACTATCATCTTTAGAAGCTGCATCAAAATAGTACTTATCTGTTGTTGTATAACCAATATTTGCTATACCGCTAAAGCCTGTATCTGCAAATGGAATTGTATACCCCAATCCCAAATACCATGCATCAATATCTAAACCTAAATAGTCATTCGTATAATTTACTGACGTTGATAAACTATCACCCTCGGTAATTAAGCCTTCAAAACCTACACCTGCATAGTATTCAACAAAGTTTAAATCGCTATTCCCTGGATACGCATAATAATAAACACCAACGTCCAATGTAGGCTTACCAGCAACACCTTCAAATGTTTTTGCATAACCAAGGTAAGGATCTAATTCTAAGTGAGCAACCCCTGCATCACCATTAGCGATGTAAACATTAGACCCCCAAACACCTGCATACAAACCCGATGCATGATCTAATTGAAAACCCACTTGTACTGCAGGATCATTTTCTGTTTGAGACATACCACGGAAACGATAATCTGTGGTCATAGCAGCTGAGCCACTAAATTCTAATCCGAAAGGTAAAGCCGGTGCTTCATCTGCAAAAGCTACTGTAGATACTGAAGTAACTAAAGCCAAACTTAATGCCTTTAAAGTGAATTTCATTGTGTATTCCCCCGATATCGTTAAAACGACTCTTTTTTGATTAATTTAAAAACTCATAAATGAATTAGCAATTGCTATGCCAATTTTTAAAAATGGGTCATCAACAAAAAAAACTGATAGAAAAAAGAGACGGAATCACACATACAACTTTTATATATGTAAGTATCAGTACTTAATAATTCCTACATAGAAATGAGCTACAAACTATTTCTTAAACAAAAAATGCATCAAAATTAAACAATTTCACAGTAATGTATTTACATTTTTATCAAATTGCACAAAAATAACCCACACATAAGTTAAGATAAAATAACAATATTTAGACAAGATCTCCTTTATAGATATTTTATTTATGATCTTAGTTTATTTTTTTATACCCAAAGTGCCTATAAGTCATATATATTATGGCTTGTTAACTGTATTTTTGATTAAATTAAATGCATGTTTTCTATAGGCAAATATATAAACCTCATTGGAAGAGTGTTTAACCTTAATTAATCAGGATTAATTATAAGCATCTTTTAAATGTGTTTTATATAAATCACCCATTTCACCACTATTTTGTATGAGGCTCTCTCCCAATGCAAAAAACACAAAAATTATTACTTGCTGTACTTGTTCAAACAGCTTTTATTTCTACTGCTTTTGCAAGCGAACAAAGCGAATCTAAAGGCTTTATTGAAGATGCCGAAGGCTCTGTACTTTTCCGTACAGGCTTTATCGATCGTGATAAGAAAGATGGTGCTGCAGACAATCGCTCAACTGCGCAATCAGCTATTGTAAAACTAGAGTCTGGCTTTACTAAAGGCACTGTTGGTGTTGGCGTTGGTGTTGTTGGTGATGCATCTTTCAAAATTGGTGATAATAAACATTCTGGCAACAACATGATTCCACGTCATGATGATGCTGCTGGTGAACCTAACGGTCGTCCATATAACAGTTGGGCTCGTGGTGGTGCATTCTTAAAAGCACGCGTTTCTAATACAACTGCGGTATTTGGTACTCAAGTTTTAGATTTACCAGTACTTGCAAGCAATACAAGCCGTATGGTTCCTGAATATTTTGATGGTTTATTGGTAACTAGCCGTGAAATTAACGGTTTAGAACTAACTGCAGGTAAATTCACTAAAAACCAATATTCAGATCAAATTTCAACTGATGAAAGAAATTTAGACCGTGCAATTGTTTGGGGTGCTAAATACAAATTCAATGATGCATTAAATGCTTCATATTTTGGTTTAGATTCTAAAAATAAACTAGAACGCCATTATGTAAATGCAAACTACAAACAAGCTTTAGCCAATGATGCTTCTTTAACTTATGATTTTAGCGGTTACCATACTGAATGGGATAAGGGGGCAGAAGCATCTTCTGCTCGTCCTGATTTAGATAAAAACTCTGATAACCGTAGCAACAACATTTGGGCTGTTTCTGGTACTTATAACCAAGGCGCTCATGGCGTAATGCTTGCTTACCAACAAAGTACTGGTAACACAGGTTATGCTTATGGTGAAAATGCTGATGGCGGACAAAGTATTTACTTACCAAACTCTTACCTTTCAGACTTTAACGGTCGTGGTGAGAAGTCTGTACAAGTTCAATATAACTTAGACTTTGCGAATTACGGCGTTCCTGGTTTGAACTGGACTTCTGCATATGTTTATGGTTGGGATATCGACACTAAAACTACTGACAATGCAAAAGAAAAAGAATTATTTAACCAAGTGAAATACACAGTACAAAATGGTTTTGCTAAAGATGCAAGCCTACGCGTACGTTATTCACACTACCGTAACGACCTTGCTTACGCAAAAGACTACTACATGCCTGATACAAATGAATGGCGTATCTTCCTTGATATTCCTGTGAAATTATTCTAATTTTCAGAAATATTAAAGCATAAAAAAACCTGCACATTGTGCAGGTTTTTTTATGGCTAAATTTTAAAAAATAAAACTTAAACCATCAAACAATTACTTGTTTGCTTCTTCGTAAGCAGCAATTGAGCTAAGAACTTCTTGTTTTGCAACTTCAGAACCTTCCCAACCACTTAATTTAACCCACTTACCAGCTTCTAAATCTTTATAGTGAGCAAAGAAGTGTTCAACTTGTTTGATCAATAATTCAGGAAGATCTGTGTATTCTTTAACGTCTTTATAGATAGGCGTTAATTTGTCGTGTGGAACAGCGATTAATTTCGCATCTACACCACCGTCATCTTCCATATTCAATTTACCAACAGGACGGCAACGAATTACAGAACCTGGTTCAACTGGATGTGGAGTTACAACTAATACGTCTAGTGGATCACCATCCAAAGATAATGTATTAGGAACATAACCGTAGTTTGCTGGGTAGAACATTGCTGTACCCATGAAACGGTCTACAAATAATGCATCAGAATCTTTATCAATTTCGTATTTGATTGGTGCTGCATTTGCAGGAATTTCAATAATTACATAGATGTCGTTTGGCGCATCTTTACCCGCTGGGATATTGCTGTAGCTCATAGCATCACTCTTTAACAAGTTAAATCTTTTTTAATCCAGGGCGATTATAACCGCTTTCTAGATCGAATTTAGTGTCGATTATACATCTGCACAGGAAAAATACATATTTTCATCTGTGTTACTCATCCAGTAATTTTAATCACCAATAAAAGTAGCGATACTGAACAAAGTAATGAAAGCACCCAAAAAATAGAGCGTAAAGTCGCCCAATTTATTAAATAACAGATGCCATATAGAATTCTAAATACAATGTACGCAATACCAAAAGTCATCACAACAACTTGAGGAACGACCATATACTCTGCCAGTAACACCGCAGCAATGAATAAAGGTAAAGTTTCATAACTGTTTTGTTGTACTGCATTTGCTCGTACAGCTAAACCCGTCGTATGAGCTAAAAAATCTCTAGGGTTTTGATTATCTTGTATTTTAAAACCACCCGCCTTTCTTGCAATGAATGAGAAAACATAGGGTAAAAGACATGCAATCAAAATTAGATAAACGATTCCACTTATACTTTGCATGAAGGCAATTCTCATGAGCATTTTATTATCATATCATAGCATGGCGTTTGACGGATGATTTTCGTTTAATGTCGTATTTTATCAATTTTAATGATTTAAAGGATCCCTTTATGGCACAGCCAGATCAAGAAGAAATGTTCGATATCCTTGAGATGCAACATAAAAATCAGGTTCGAGTAGATCGTGCTTTTAAAATTGTCATTCCTATCACTGCATTTTTACTGTGTGTTATTTGTGCAAATTTCAATATTTGGTCAACCATTTTTACTTTTGTAGTTTTATGGATTTCATTTTACGCTGTTTCTATTAAACGTCTTTCTTTGGGATTATGGATTGCCATTATTTGTGTTTATTGCTTAATAGATAACATCTTAAGTTATGGCGCATTTAAAAACCCTAGCTTTATTCGTCAATTTGGCACTATGTTTATTTTTCTGGGTATTTTTGGCGTTGGTCGTCCATATATCGACAGATGGTTTTTAAAAAAATAATGATAAAAAAAGCGCCTTAAGGCGCTTTTTTTATTGGAGAATTTAAACTGGTTTACGTAAATCTTTACGCAGGATTTTACCTACATTAGATTTTGGTAATTCATCCATAAATTCAACATAACGTGGGCGTTTGTAGCCTGTTAAGTTTTCTTTCGCAAATGCCAAAATTTCTTCGGTTGTTAAAGATTGATCTTTTTTAACAACAAATAGCTTTGGCACTTCACCTGATTTTTCATCTTGAACGCCAATGACTGCTACTTCTAATACTTTTGGATGTTGAGCAACCACTTCTTCAATTTCTGAAGGGTATACGTTAAAGCCTGATACTAAAATCATGTCTTTCTTACGATCGACAATTTTAACGAAGCCTTGCGAGCTCATAACGCCAATATCACCTGTACGGAAGAAACCATTGGTCATTACTTTTTCAGTTTCATCAGGACGGTTCCAATAGCCTTTCATGACTTGTGGACCACGAATCGAGATTTCACCTTGTTCACCAAGTGCAACTTCATTACCATCATCATCTAAAATAGCAACTTCAGTTAATGGCAATGGAATACCAATTGAGCCACTAAATTCCATAGATGCAGGCGGATTTGCTGTTGCAACAGGTGAGGTTTCAGATAGACCATAACCTTCAATAATATTTGTGCCTGTTACTTTTTTCCAAGCTTCAGCGGTAGATGGCAATACAGCCATACCACCACCCATCGCCATTTTCATTCGGCTGTGATCAAGTTGTTTAAATTCTTCGTTATTCACAAGTGCATTAAACAATGTGTTTACAGCAGGGAAGAATGTCGGTTGGTATTTACGAAGCTCTTTGATAACAGCAGGTAAATCACGCGGGTTTGGAATAAGGACGTTGGCTTGACCTTTGTACATACCGTAAAGCGCGCACACCATGAATGCAAAGATGTGATAAAGCGGTAAAGCACAGAAAATACGATCATCTGGTTGACCATCTTGCTTACCAAATTTACTTTGGAAAATACCATCACACTGCAACATGTTTGCAACTAAGTTGCGATGTGTGAGTTCTGCACCTTTAGAAACACCTGTCGTACCACCTGTATATTGCAGTACAGCTGTATCGCTGAGTGTTAAGCTTGGACGTTTGTAGTTACTAACATTGACCTTAGACATTGCCGTATTAAAGCGAATATGACCAGGAATATCCCAAGCAGGTACTTGTTTACGAACAGAGCGTAAAACAAAGTTTACGATTGTACCTTTAAGCGTACCGAGTAAATCACCAACAGATGCAACAACCACATGTTTAACAGGTGTTTCACCTAAAATTGCTTGGTAAACAGCTGCAAAGTTTTCAATAATAACAAGTGCTTCAGAACCAGAATCATTTAATTGATGCTTTAATTCACGCGCAGTATAAAGTGGGTTTACGTTTACAAGAACTAAGCCTGCACGGAAAACACCTAAAGCTACGATAGGATATTGAAGAACGTTCGGCATCATTACCGCTACACGTGCGCCTTTAGCCAATCCTAAGCTTTGTAAATATGTTGCAAACTTACGACTTTCTTCATCTAGTTGACCAAAAGTTAAAACTTTATCCATGAAGATAAAAGCATCACGCGAAGCAAACTTTTGAAAGTTGCGTTCGAAAACATCATTAAGAGATGTATTTTCTGCTGGAAGTTCAACAGTCTCTGGAATGCCTGTTTTTTGGTATTCACTAAACCAAATTTTTTCCATAACGTTCAATACTCCTACCTATAATCCTTAATATTTAACTATTCTTTTCAGTACTAAGCTCATTATTTAACTTTTTGTGCTTAATACTGCATCCATTTTGAACACTTTGCATATATAACGTATTTTGTTTAATAGATGCTAGCATTATCTTTGAATGAACAGTTTATTTGCTTTTTGATAACCTCGTGGTAAAAGTTGCCCCTTGGTTCCCCTTTTACCTACATATTTTTGAAGGTCATCACCTTTTAATTTTAGTTGTTGCTGTCCTGCAAGCAGTTGAATTATTTCATCTAAGTTAAGAGTTGTCATGGATAAAATTTGATCTTTCGCATCAAGTTGTATCAATTTATTACCCTTACCTTTATTTAATGAAGGTAATTCTTCTAAATCTAAAACCAATAACCGACCCGCAGAGCTTAATACAGCTAGATGCGTAGCACCGTCAATAGTTTGTAAATCTAGTGCAGATGCGCCTTCAGGCAAGCTTAAAAATGCTTTACCTGCCTTTGCACTGGTATCTAATTGCTTAGCATGTGTTTTGAAACCATAACCTTTGTTACTTGCGACTAAAATTTCAGTTTCATCATCTGCAATAAAGACTTGTTTAAAGCCAATGCCACTTGCTGGTGCAAGTTTTGAGCTTAAAGGTTCGCCCATACCACGTGCAGATGGCAAAGTGTTTATAGCAAGTGCATAACTGCGCCCTGCTTCATCTAATACATAAACACGTTGATTTGACTTGCCTTGTGCATGGCTTAAATATTTATCACTTGCTCGATAATTTAAATTTTCAACATCGACTTCGTGACCTTTTGCACTGCGAATCCAACCTGCTTCTGAAAGTACTACTGTCACAGGATCTGCTGGTAACATATCTTGTTCGTTAATTGCTTCAGCCGTTGCACGTTGCACGATTGGTGAACGTCGATCGTCACCATATTTTTTCGCATCATCTTTAAGCTCATCAATAATCAAAGCTTTTAAAGATTCAGGATTTGCTAACTGTTCACGAATAATTGCAGCACGAGCTTCTAATTCTTCTTGCTCGCGACGCATTTCCATTTCTTCAAGTTTCGCCAAATGACGTAATTTGAGTTCTAAAATGGCTTCCGCTTGAACTTCATCAATATTAAAACGCAACATCAGCACAGGTTTTGGCTGATCTTCTTCACGAATAATTTGAATGACTTCATCAATATTCAAATAGGCAATAATTAAACCACCCAAAATATGAAGACGCTTTTCAATTTTATTTAAATGATATTGCAGACGACGTGTGACCGTTTGTTTACGAATTTCGATCCATTCAAGCAAAATTTTACGAATAGATTTCACTTGTGGACGACCATCGGCACCAATCATGTTCATATTGACGCGATAGCTCGATTCCAAATCTGTCGTTGCAAATAAGTGGCTCATCACCGCTTCTGCATCAATTCGATTTGAACGTAAAACAATCACCAAACGTGTTGGATTTTTATGGTCAGATTCATCTCGTAAATCTGCAACCAATGGCAATTTTTTCGCCTGCATTTGGTCTGCAATTTGCGAAATAATTTTAGATCCTGAAACTTGATACGGTAAATCCGTAATCACAATTTCATTTTTTTCAATTTTATAAACTGCACGAACGCGATAACTACCGCGCCCTGTCGTTTGAATTTTTAATAATTCTTCAGGTGCTGTGATAATTTCTGCATTCGTTGGTAAATCTGGTGCAGGAATATATTCGGCAACTTTTTCATCTGTGATGTTTGGGTTGCGAATTAACGCAATTGTACCTTTTACGACTTCACGTAAGTTATGTGGCGGAATATCTGTCGCCATACCTACGGCAATACCTGTCGTACCGTTTAATAGAATGTTTGGCACACGTGCAGGCAAATTCACAGGTTCTTTCATTGAACCATCGAAGTTGTCTTGCCAATCGCAAGTGCCTTGACCTAATTCAGATAACAACACTTCACTATATTGTGAAAGTTTTGCTTCGGTATAACGCATTGCAGCGAATGATTTAGGATCGTCTGGCGAACCCCAGTTTCCTTGCCCTTCAATAAAAGGATAACGATAACTAAATGGCTGTGCCATAAGCACCATTGCTTCATAACAAGCAGAGTCACCATGTGGATGGTATTTACCAAGTACATCACCCACAGTACGTGCAGATTTTTTTGGCTTGCCACTGTGTTTTAAGCCCAACTCGCTCATTGCATAGACAATACGGCGCTGTACAGGTTTTAATCCATCGCTAATATGTGGCAATGCACGATCCATAATCACGTACATGGCATAATTTAAATAAGCTTGTTCAGTAAATTCTGCTACGGAACGGTTTTCTGTCGCATGATGCGCAAGGCTTGTCATAACAACTTGTTATCCTAAATCGTTTTTGTGTGTTTAAGTTCTTATGCTATGTCGCAGAGGTTTTCTATACAAGGGTATGAAGTATCACTCTGCGACAATTTATGTCTTATGTCGTAAAAGTATCCATTTTATTTCAAATGATCAACTAAAAAATAACCAACTCCTAATGAATGGAGTCAAGTGATTTTCCTTTTGTCTCTTCACCCAAAACTAAAATGACACATGCAACTGCAAGTAAAACAGCAGTAAACATCATAAAGACATAGCTAAAACCATTATTCATCACCATCATGTGTGTAACCACCAATGGCGCTACAATTCCGCCCATTCGCCCAATTGCAGATGCCCAACCTGAACCAAATGCACGAATATTTGTAGGATATTGTTCTGGTGTATAAGTATAAAGTACGCCCCATGCACCTAAATTAAAGAATGACATCAAGCATCCCCAAAGTACAATTTGTTCAACGCTATTAGACTGTCCAAAGAAATATGCAGATACTGCACACATGCCAATAAAGCCTGCCAATGTCGCCTTACGTCCTAGTTTTTCAACCAACCACGCTGCTGCAACATAGCCTGGAAGCTGTGCCAAAATCATCACTAAAACATATTCAAAAGATTGGACGATGGTGTAGCCTTCTTTCACCAGTAAGCTTGGTAACCACGTAAAAATACCGTAATACGAATAGACAATACCAAACCAAATAAGCCACAACATGAGTGTGCGACGAGCAAAAGTACCTGACCACAATTGGGTAAATGAAACATTTTGCTTTTCTGATACAGGTTTAACTTCAATGGTTTCGATAACCTCTACACCACATTGACGCTCAAAACCTTGAACCAATGCATGTGCTTCTTCAATTCGACCACGATTGATTAAATATGGAATAGATTCAGGTACTTTTTTCCAAATCACAATGGCATATAAAGCAGGAAGACCTCCCACTAAAAATGCAACATGCCAATCAAATTTTGGAATAACAAAGTAAGCAATGAGCGCGGCACAAAGCCAACCAAGCCCCCAAAAACTTTCGAGCAATACAATAAAACGACCACGAACATGCGAGGGAATATATTCACTCACCAAGGTTACCGCAACAGGCAATTGTCCACCTAAACCCAAGCCAACAATAAACCGAAAAACCAATAACCACGTTAAATTTGGCGCAAATGCACAAGCAGCTGTCGCAATACTATAAATCACTAAAGTAATGGCAAATACGGTTTTACGTCCCCACTTATCTGCCAAACCACCTGAAAAGACCGCCCCAATTGCCATACCGACAAAACCAATAGATACCACCCAACCTTTTTCAGTAGGTGACATTGCCCAATCTTCTGACATTTTTGCCAAAATAAAAGAAATGAGCCCTGTGTCCATTGCATCGAACATCCACCCCAGTCCAATCACCCACAATAAGGTGTAATGAAATTTACCAATAGGTAAGCGCTGTACTCGTGAGACTAAATCCATAACGATATCTCTGATTTGGTGAAAGATTGCATACTGCTTTCCCAACAGGATTTTATACTTTTACTATTTTTATAAGATTAATTTAAAAAAGTAACTACTTTTTATAGCAGTTACTTGGTCTTTTTAGAATAGTTAAGAGGCATCTTTCGATGAAGCGGATTGCTCATCATCTTCTTTATAAATAAATTTTGGCATTTCCAAACCAAAGTAAATGGCAATTAAGCGAAGGGTAAAACCAAATATTAAAGTAGCAATAACCGTTAACTCTAGTGATAAGCCTATTTCCACGCAAATCCAATAACAAATGACTGAAACAAAAGAAATACTTGCATAAAGTTCACGACGGAAAACCAAGGGCACATCATTACATAAAATATCACGTAAAATACCACCAGATACGCCTGTTAATACCCCAGCAACAGCACATACAACAAAACCATGTCCCATTTGTAAAGCAATTTGGCAACCAATAATGGTAAAACCAATTAAGCCTAAAGCATCTAAAATTAAGAAGATGGAGCGTAATTGACTCATCCATTTTGCAATAATAATAGTGACAAATGCAGCGCAACAAGTGAGGACTAAGTATTCAGGATGCTTGACCCAAGTTAAAGGATAATGCCCAAGAAGCACATCTCGAACAGAACCGCCACCAAGTGCGGTAACACAGGCAATGAGCGTTACACCAAACCAATCCATACTGCGCCGCCCCGCAGACAAAGCGCCTGTCATTGCTTCAGCAGTAATTGCGATAATATAAATAATGGTTAACAACATCGCCCTGATTCCGTATAGGGTAATAAGTGTGCGCTATTCTAAGGCATATCTCAGATAAATTTACAAAAATTGCGCACAACATTGTTTAAATTTTTTATCTGAACCACAAATACAAGGCTGTTTCATAGTGATTTTTTGGTCTGTGGTTGGATCTAAGAAGTACCATGCACCACCATGCTTCACAAAATGTGAAACTTCATGATGAATGTGCTCTTTTTCACCATCATGATAATGCGCTTTAAATTCGACTTTCGCATGATTTTTATCTAACTTCTCTTTGGCTTGCACAACTTCGAGTTTTAACCATGTATTGGCTTTACTCCAATCTGTAATGGCGTGAACATCTAAAGCCTGTTGCTGTCCAATAGCTGTGGTTTTTACAATGTAATCAATTTCATGTTTGGCAAATGCGCTATATCTTGAACGCATAAGTTGAGCCGCAGTTTCAGCTTTAATTTGACCTAAATGCAAAGCTTGGCAACAGCTTTGATATTCGCCTTCACCGCAAGGACATACGTTTAATGACATTTGATTTTCCATAAAAATAGCCCGAAATATCGGGCTATTTTAGCGGAACTAGCATGCAGATTTTGAATATTTAAATCTGTTTTAAATTTAGCGCTACTTTATTCCTGCGTTTTGTCTTTTGCAGTGATGTGAACTTTTTCGATTTTTTGACCTTCCATTGTCACAATTTCAAAGATATATCCATCAATTTCAATATTCTCACCATTTTCAGGCAAATGACCTAAATGGAATAAGATATAACCTGAAAGCGTTGAATATTGCTCAGACTCATCGACAAGATCACGCCCTAAAAGCAATGATACATGACGAATATCTGTTGAACCTTCAAGCATGAGCGAACCATCTTCAAGGCTTTCTGCTGCTGTATCAAGTTCGTCTTCATCGGGGAATTCACCTGCAATGGCTTCAAGAACATCAATTGGCGTTGCAATCCCTTCAATAGAGCCATATTCATTAAGAATAAGTGCCATTTGTAGAGGTGCTTGGCGTAATTGTTCCATCACCATTAAAACTTGTGCATTCTCGTGAACAATCACAGGTTCACGCAAATGAGCTTCAAAGTTCAACTCACCTGTTTCAATGTATTCGTTCATCACTTTATGGGTGAGAACTACACCTGCAATATTATCAAGTTCACCATGCGCCACAATTAAACGTGAGTGCGTCGTACTTAATAGTTGCTCGCGAATCGATTCTTGATCTTCATCTAAATCAATCCATTCAAGCTCTGGTCGAGGAGTCATCACAGACTTCACAGGGCGTTCAGATAAACCTAAAACACCTTGTACCATCACGCTGTGATAAGCACCATTTTCTTCATCAAAAACTTCATCTGCAAAAGCACGTGTTGCCAAT
This sequence comes from Acinetobacter portensis, assembly GCF_009372215.1. GTDB lineage: Bacteria > Pseudomonadota > Gammaproteobacteria > Pseudomonadales > Moraxellaceae > Acinetobacter > Acinetobacter portensis. The sequence goes on from NZ_LWRV01000040.1 coordinate 64,849, forward strand.
ACATTTTCTGAATGATTTTCTTGAGATTCTGTACCGCCTTTACCACCTAACATACGCATAACTGCAGATGCTGTACGATAACGCAAGTCCGTTGTTGTGACGGTTTTCTCTTGGTTATGACGCATGGTTTGGTTAAGGAACTCAATAAGTACCGAGAAACCGATGGCAGCGTATAAATAACCTTTTGGAATATGGAATCCAAAGCCTTCAACCAATAATGAAAAACCAATCATCATTAAGAAACAAAGACATAGAATAACCACTGTTGGATGTTTATTAACGAAATCCATCAATGGCTTAGATGCCCAAAGCATAATACCCACAGCAATGACTACGGCGATCATCATGACTGAAAGTTCTTTCACCATACCAACAGCTGTAATCACGCTATCGAGTGAAAAAACTGCATCTAAAACAACAATTTGAATGATAACCATCCAAAATGTAGCATGTACAGGATTTTCTTCTTTGAACATTGGCTTACTTTCAAGACGTTCACGTAATTCCATGGTGCCTTTAAATAAAAGGAACACACCACCGAACAGTAGAATAAGGTCACGTCCTGAAAATGCATGATCAAAAATATAAAATAAAGGATTGGTAAGCGTAACAACCCAAGCAATAGATGCAAGTAGAATTAAGCGCATACCAAGTGCTAAAAGTAGTCCAACAATACGTGCTTTATTACGCTGTTCTGGTGGTAGTTTTTCCGCCAAAATTGCAATAAATACGAGGTTATCGATACCCAGTACAATTTCTAAAATAACAAGTGTGAGTAATCCCACCCATGCAGATGGATCGGACATCCATTCAAAGATCATGCGTTCTTCTCCGGAATACCATCTATAGATTGAGATTTAACGAATTTCGCATTCACCTGAAATGAAGAGTTTGCAAAATTAAAGGAACTAATTGCGTTGGAAATCCAACTTCCACTACCCATGTCGGTTCTATTGTTGTGAAACAGATTTTTAGTATAGGAAAGATTTTATTTAGAATCATCTTTTTTTATACAAAGTTTGTTGTTCATTTTATAAATAAATGAGTTAAAGCCAAATGCAAGTCCATGTGACTGTCACATTTTTTCTCTATGCTAAATCAAAAATATAGCAGATGATAAGGAGATGACAACAAGATGAATAGTGCGCTACCCATGATTGAATATAAAAATCCCTCTCCTAAAACAACCCAACCACTCGTTGCACTTTATTGTGGTTCTCGCTCTGGTAACAATCCAATTTATAAAGAAAAAGCCATTGCGCTTGCCAAAGGTTTAACGGAACACAACCTTGGCTTGGTTTATGGCGGTGCAAGTATTGGCTTAATGGGTCAGGTTGCAGATACAGTTATTGAACATGGTGGTGAAGCTGTTGGTGTGATTCCTGAATTTATGTTGGATTATGAAATTGCCCACAACACATTAACCGAGCTACATGTAGTCAGAACCATGCATGAACGTAAAGCAATGATGGCTGAACGTGCATGTGCCTTTGTTGCATTGCCTGGTGGCTTAGGAACATTTGAAGAAATTTTAGAAATTGCCACTTGGGCACAGTTAAATCAACATCAAAAACCTATGATGCTTTATAACGTGAATGGCTTTTATGATGCTTTGATTGCCCAACTTGATCATGCGGTTCAAGAAGGCTTTTTACCGCCACAACATCGGGCAAAACTCATTGTATGTAATTCTTCAAAACAAATTTTTAATGCATTAAGCAACCTAGATTGTCCTAAGCGCTTTGTGGTTTAAATTTGCATTTAAATAGCACATAAAAAAGCGAGCATTCAGCTCGCTTTTTTTATTACATCATTTTATAAACCAGAAACAAATTTATAGAACCACGGTAAGGTCATCGCCAAGAATACACTCATCGCTAAACCAAGCATGAGCTTCATGGCATCCTTACTCACATTACGTGAAGTCCGATGTTTATTTACTTCATTCAAATGCATCGACATTGCAAATTCACGACCTGCAAGTAAACCTAAGAATACCCAAGTGGTACTCATTGGAATATTGCTCCACTCTTTGAACACCAAAAGAATGACTGCGTACATAAAGTCAATAATGGTTGCCGAGCGAATATCTGCAACACCTGTTTTTGTATCAATAATCTTTTGAATTGCACCACCACGTTGGTACAAAATCACACCAAGCAATACAACAAAAACAGAAATAGCAAAAACAAGAAACTCAAAGGGAACTTGACGAGGCACATATACAAAGATGTTTGCTAAATCTTGAATGAGCCACTGACTCCAAAGAAAAGCGGTAGATACCCACTGCAAACCAATCCAAATATTAGAAGGCTTTTTATCTCGAGTTTTACTGAAATAAATCGAAATTTGTTTAATGACAAAGCGGTAAACAATAATTGCGACAACGAAAGCGACGGCATAACCCATCATCGATTTCGTCAGCATTGAGCTTAAACTACTTGGTGAAAATATCGTAAGTACCAAGAAGGTTGTACTTACGGGAATACCATATTTCGTCAGGAGAATAAGTAAAATAGGTGGAACAATATAAAGCCACGTCACACCATCTTTAGGGAATGGAATGGTTTCTAAACGGCCATAAGATGCATCACCAACGCCTGATGCATACCAGCCATAAAGCAATACAACCACTAAAATTGTACTGACATAAATCCAAAGCACCCACCACGGACGATGCGCATTTGATGAAATAAAGGTACCTAGTGTTTGTGGTACATCATTTCCGACGATAGAGTATGCGGCTAAGCAAAAGCCTATCACCATCAGTATTTCGATTGTCATATAAAGAACAAAACCTTTATTGCCAAAGACAGATGTCTAGCAGTACCAAAATTTTTTCAAGATTATGACAGGTTTATGGCATTTTAATGCTACTTTAATCATGAAAATTTCGTAAACAATGAATATAAAAGAGAATTTTCAATGGTTTTAAAATTTTCTTATTTAAAATGAAACTTATAATTTTTATCAAAGATTCAATAAATAAGCATTTTCGCAACATGTTTTTTCCATGTATTCAGATAGACTAATCATAAATTCAAAATTGTAACAATTATGAACGCCACGCCAACGCATCAAGCATTACAACCTGAATTTCGACTATTGGTACTTTTGGTATCCATCGGCTTTTTCATGCAAGGGCTAGATACCACTATTGTGAATACAGCAATTCCCGCTATGGCACGTAGTTTGGGTGAAGATCCTTTGCAAATGCATAGTGTTGTAGTGGCTTATGTATTATCGGTTGCAGCATGTATTCCTTTAAGTGGTTGGCTTGCAGATCGTTTTGGTGTTCGAAATACTTATTTTTCTGCCATTATTATTTTTACTCTTGCATCTTTAGGTTGTGGCTATGCTGAAAGCTTAAATGAACTTTTAGCATATCGAGTGATTCAAGGCATTGGTGGAGCTTTACTCCTACCCGTTGGGCGTTTAGCCATGCTTAAAGTTATTCCTCGAACGCAGTTTCTTGCTGCTATGAGTTTAATGAGTCTTGCAGGACTTATTGGGCCACTTATTGGCCCAACTTTAGGTGGATGGATGGTTGAGGTTTCCACATGGCATTGGATTTTTCTTATTAACATTCCAATGGGCTTGCTTGGCGTTCTCATCACCTTTAAAGCAATGCCAAACGTAACCGAGCCAACAGTTCCTACTTTCGATTTTGTCGGTATTATTTTGCTTGTATTGGCAATGGTTGGTTTATCTTTAGGTATCGAAAATTTTGCCAATCCACAACATTCCTTATGGTGGAGTTTAGGCTTAATTATTACAGGTATCTTGGCATCCTTATTTTATGCATTGCATGCACACACACATAAAAATGCTTTATTTCGCAGTAAATTATTTAAAAATCATGTTTATGCGATAGGTATTATTGGCAATTTTTTTGCACGCTTAGGTGGCAATGCCTTACCCTTTTTATTGCCTTTAATGCTACAAATTGCTTTTGGATTCGAGCCTTTCATCACAGGTTTATTGATGATTCCAACGGTACTTGGCTCATTAGTATCTAAACCGATTATCCGTCCAATTATTCAAAAATTTGGTTATCGCCAAGTGCTTTTAGTAAATACACTTTTAGTGGGTGCTTGTATTGCAAGTTTCGCCTTAACCTCGGCAGATACGCCTATTTGGTTACGTGCAATTCACTTCTTTATATTTGGCGTACTCAACTCACTACAATTCGTGTCAATGAACACACTCACTTTAAAAGATTTACCACAACAAGATGCAAGTAGTGGCAATAGCTTTTTGTCGATGATTATGATGGTCTCAATGAGTATTGGCATTGCACTTGCAGGCACTTTAGTGAATCTATTTACAGCTTATTTAGGCACAGAAAATATCACTACTGCATTCCATTTGACCTTAATTATTTTAGGTACTATCAATATCATCACCGCTGCCATTTTTTGGCAAATTCCTAAGAATACGCCTGTGTGAATTGCATACAGTATGAACGTGGTTTGTTATTTTAGAACAGCGTATGATGAGCCTAAATAAAGCTATCTTTTAAATCATGAGCACACGAAAAAATAAGATTTTAAATCAACGTACATACAGCTCCATTTTAGGTGTTGGAGGATTATGTCTTGCGCTCGTGATTTATCTTGTTTTTTTTCAACAACGTTCAGCTTCTGCCAATGAATATCCCATTAAAGGCTTCGATGTTTCACATCATCAAGGAGATATTCAATGGAAAAAAATATCCCCTAAAACCTATAAATTTGTTTATCTTAAAGCCACAGAAGGTGGTGATTTTAAAGATCGTAAATTCCAAGAAAATTGGCTACAAGCACGTGAACAAGGCTTTTTAGTCGGTGCATATCATTTTTATAGAATTTGTCGTGATGGCACAATCCAAGCACAAAATTTTATAGAAACGGTACCCAATAAAGACAATGCTTTACCGCCCGTAATCGACCTAGAATACGACAGCAATTGCATCAATACATTTACCAAAGAACAGTTGCTCCAAGAAATTCAAACCATGCACGATCAGGTTTATCAACATTATGGCAAGCAACCTATTTTTTATATTTCTAAAACTTTTTATAACATTGTGCTTGCAGGCGAATTCAAAAATACGCCACTTTGGGTACGTGAATACAAAGGTAAACCCGACTTGAAAGACAATCCTGAATGGTTGATATGGCAACATACCAATCAAGGAAAAATTTCAGGTATTCCAACTGTTGTCGATATGAATGTATTTAATGGCGATGAAAAAGATTGGGCAAAATTTCTCCAAAAGAATCAGCTGATAGATTCATCTAAATAATCATTATTTTCAATATTTAGGTTCTTTCATCCAACATTTTTTCTTTATGAAAAGACTTTATTACTTCCGACATAAGCTGTCGTATACGAATCAATCAAACTTCAACCTGCCTTAAAAAAATGCGATACTGATTTTACAAAATAAATGATATTAAGCGTGCATGCGAAAAATCATACACATCGATATGGATGCATTTTATGCTTATGTTGAACTGCGTGACCAACCAGACTTAAAGCTCTTACCTGTGGTGATTTCATCACATCACCCACGTGCGGTCATTGCTGCAGCATCCTACCCTGCCCGTACCTTTGGTTTACGTTCTGCAATGTCGATGACTCAAGCAAAAAAAATCTGTCCACAAGTGGTGGTGATTGAACCTAATTTTAATAAATACCGTGAAGTTTCAGCTCAAATTCATCAAATATTCCAAAAATACACCCCCATTATTGAGCCACTTTCACTTGATGAAGCTTACTTAGATGTAACCGAAAATTTGCAAAATATTTCCAGTGCAACAGAAGTGGCTATGCGTATTCGTGATGATATTTTTCAAATAACAGGGCTAACAGCATCGGCAGGTGTTGCACCCAATAAGTTCTTAGCAAAAATTGCATCTGACTGGAATAAACCCAACGGCATTTGCGTGATCAAACCATCTCAAGTACAAAATTTTATTCAAAATTTAGAGTTAAAAAAAATTCCCGGAGTTGGAAAAGTCACACAAGAAAAACTAAAAACAATGAACTTAGAAACCTTGGGTGATTTACACAACATTGAAGAAGCCTTTTTAACGCATCACTTTGGTAAATATGGCAAACAACTGTTTTTATATGCCAAAGGCATTGATGAGCGAGCTGTACAAACAGAGCGTGAACGCCAATCTATTTCTAAAGAAACCACTTTTGATCAAGACCTTAACTTGGAACAATGTCGCCCCTATTGGCCTCAACTGATTGATCAAGTTTGGGAAATATTGGAAAAGAAAAATCTTGCTGCACGTGGCGTATCTGCAAAATTAAAGCTTAAAAATTTTCAAGTTTTACAGCACAGTAAAAGTTTTAAAAATCCATTAAAAAATAAGGATGAGCTTCGCCAAATTTTAGACATGTTATTAGCTGAAATGCATGTACCGTCTGAAGATCAATTTAGATTAGTCGGTGTTGGCGTATATCAATTGTCTGAGAAAAAGCATCAACCGCAACTTTCTCTTTGGGATTAACACTTTTTTAAATTGAATATTTTTCACTCAAAAGAATAAAAATAAATCAATTTCTTCTTCACATTCGCATTTTTTGGAGTACTCTATTCGGGCGATGCATTATCCATGTATGCGCTGAGTTGCTGAAAATCACCTTTACTTTCAGCAATTTGTCCTGTGATTGGCGAGACGATCAAATCCGAATATTACAGGGCATCTCTGTTGTCACCTCATGGAAATCTCTCCTGCATGTCTAGCGCAAACCCTTCAAATCTGAACACCCAAAATTCAACTTCTCAAGAACAACGCGCACGTAAAGCCGCATTAAGTAGCTTTGTTGGTGCTGTGGTCGATTGGTACGACTTTCTTCTTTACGGTATTGTTGCTGCACTCATTTTTAAAGATCAGTTTTTCCCAAGTATTGGCGAAAATATGGGAACTTTAGCTGCACTCGCAACTTTTGGGGTTGGCTTCTTATTTCGTCCATTAGGCGGTGTGGTATTCGGACATTTTGGCGACAAATTAGGTCGTAAAAAAATGCTCGTTTTAACTGTTTTGTTGATGGGTATTTCCACCGTTGGTATTGGCTTATTACCTAATTTTGCATCTATTGGATGGTGGGCGCCTGTTTTACTTGTGACCTTACGCGCGATTCAAGGCTTTGCCGTTGGCGGTGAATGGGGTGGAGCTGCTTTAATGGCAGTTGAAAACGCACCTAAAGGCAAAAAAGCATTCTATTCTAGCGGAGTCCAAATTGGTTATGGCGTTGGTTTAGTTCTCGCGACAGGTGCTGTATCCATTATTATTGCCACTTTAGGTGAAGAAGCCTTTGCCGAATGGGCTTGGCGTATTCCATTTATCGCAAGTATCATTCTGATTGCAATTGCCATGTGGATTCGCCGTGATCAAGATGAATCTGCCGAATTCATGGAAAAAGTAGTTCAAGCAGATCATAAACCTCAGAAACTCCCCATCCTGCAAGCCATCAGCAAACATCCAAAAGCATTTTTCTACATTATTGCCTTACGTTTAACCGAATTACTCACCATGTATTTGGTGACTAACTTTGCGCTGAATTATTCAACCAATAATTTAGGTATGGATAAACAATTTTTCCTTAATATTACCTTGATGGTTGGTGCAATTAGTTGTTTCAGTATTCCATTCTTTGCGTGGTTAGCAGATAAATTTGATCATCGAAAAATGTGCGTTTTAGGTGGATTGATTGGTGCTCTTTCTGCGTTTCCATTCTTTATGGCTTTAGATGCACAAAATACATGGATGATTATTATCGGTGCAATATTACTGGCAAATATTGCCCACGATATGGTGGTAAGCGTACATCAACCTATTTTCACGTCACTTTTTGGTACAGAATACCGTTACAGTGGTGCTGGTGTTGGCTACCAAGTTGCAAGTATCATTGGAGGTGGTTTCACCCCGTTTATTGCTGCATCATTGGTAATTTGGGGCAACGGTTCGTGGCATTATGTCGCTATTTACCTTGCAATAGGCTGTTTATTAACAGCAATTGTTGCTGCTTTAATGCCTAAACATCAGGATTAATCTTATGGCTGTAGAACGCTTACATATTCAAAAACGCTTTTCTGAAATTGCGATTTCAGGCAACTTAGTCCATCTTGCAGGACAACTTGCTTCAGATTTAACGCTCGATATTAAAGGTCAAACTCAACAGACTTTAGATTATATTGACCAATTTCTTGCAGATGCAGGCACAGACAAAAGCCATATTTTATCTGTGATGATTTTTGTGAAAGATATTGAAGTTAACTATGCACCAATGAATGAAGTTTGGGATGCATGGGTTTCAGATATTGATGCCCTACCGCGTACATGCATAGAAGCAAACATGAATAAATCTGAAATTTTAGTTGAAATGACTGTGGTTGCTGTTAAACCATAATTCAAGTTCGATAAAAAAGCATGCAAATCGCATGCTTTTTTTTAATTTGTTAACTTCAATTGTGATGTCGATTTATTGGCATAAAATTCATATTTTTTTACAGGAGCAATATCCTGTTCAATAAGATCTAGATCATCAAAAACTTTAAACTCATCTTTTAATTGCTGAAGCTTGGGTACGCCATAAAAATGACAAACTCGATACCCTGCCAATTTTAAAAGCTGATCTTGGTAAATTGCATCTTTATGCTTTTTCGCTACTGAGTAATCTTCTACAACAACAATTGCAATGACTTCATTTTGCTGACCTAAAACGACAAAATCAGCAATCATATTTCGATATTTTGAACGTGTATGATTAAATTTTGTTGTTAATAATGAGTCAAAAGAAACATGTGCTAAAACTGTATATTTAGGCAAAACTTGCTTTAAACGAGAAAAAGTGAGTTGCTCATTTGCTGTGAAAATTGCACGTTGCTTCAACTTACTATCGTGAGGCTTTACACCAGACCTTAAATTTCTAACCGCTAAAAAAACAATTAAGGCTAAAAACAAAGCTCCTATTAAAAAATAAATAATCATAACTTAATCCTTTAACTTTCTTTTTATGTTTTTAAATGAACATGTTGCTTATTCATATCATTACAAAACCAATTTCATTCTTATTAATTAAAATCAATTTCAAGTTAATTCTTATCTTAATTAATCAACATTCCATATCGACCAATCATGCTAAAAGAAATAAATACCCTGTTAATAACTGAATCACTTTATCTTAAAAATTATTTTTAAAGTGAGTTTTTTACAATAATCATTAGAAATTTCCGATGAAATCACTGCAATAAAAAAGGACTCGTTAGAGTCCTTTTTCCACAACTAAATTAAGCTTTTGATTTAGGTTTAGACTTTCCTTTTGGTTTTGAACCACCAAATGGTTTTTTCGCATCGCCCGTTTCACGAGGAGGTAAACCCGTATGTTGCGTTAAAATTTGACCACGTTCAGGACGTTTCTTTGTATTTGAAGGGCGACCTTGACCGTTTCCAGCCTTTTGATTACGTGCCACATTTTCAGCACTACGTTTTTGTGAATCACCAGCAACTGTCGAGTTTTTCTTACGTGCCGATTGATACTGACCTTCCGTACTAGACGCAGGTTGATAAGTCGGAATTAAATGATGTTTCGAGTTACCAATTAAATCAGCACGTCCCATTTCCTTTAATGCTTCACGTAATAAAGGCCAGTTATTCGCATCATGGTAACGCAAGAATGCCTTATGCAAACGACGACGCTTATCACCTTTCACAATATCGACAGTTTCAGTATAACGTGCTACTTTCGCAAGTGGATTTTTACCTGTGTGATACATGGTTGTTGCAGTTGCCATTGGTGATGGATAGAAAGTCTGTACCTGATCGGCACGGAAACCATTCTTTTTCAACCAAATCGCAAGGTTCATCATGTCATAATCGGTGGTACCCGGATGCGCTGCGATGAAGTAAGGAATAAGGTATTGTTCTTTACCTGCTTCTTTACTAAAACGATCAAACATTTGTTTGAAACGATCATAGGTTCCAATACCCGGCTTCATCATTTTATTGAGTGGGCCTTTTTCGGTATGTTCAGGCGCAATTTTAAGGTAACCACCAACGTGATGCGTCACTAATTCTTTTACATATTCAGGGTTTAAAACGGCTAAGTCATAGCGTAAACCTGAACCAATCAGAATCTTTTTAATGCCTTTGAGTGAACGTGCTTTGCGATACAACTGTGTTAACGGTGCGTGGTCGGTATGTAAATTTTGACATACACCAGGGAAAACACATGATGGCTTACGACAGTTTTTCTCAATTTCAGGATCTTTACATGCCAAACGATACATGTTGGCTGTCGGACCACCTAAGTCTGAAATAATACCTGTGAAGCCCGGTGCTGTATCACGAATCTTTTCAACTTCACGCAAAATTGATTCTTCAGAACGGTTCTGAATAATACGACCTTCATGCTCAGTAATTGAACAGAACGTACAACCACCAAAACAACCACGCATGATATTGACAGAGAATTTAATCATATCAAACGCAGGGAAACGCGCATTAGCATAAGATGGATGTGGCAGACGAGCATAAGGCAAGTCAAACACATAGTCCATCTCTTCCGTCGTTAACGGAATTGGTGGAGCATTCAACCAAACATCACGTTCGCCATGCTTTTGAACCATTGCACGAGCATTACCCGGATTGGTTTCTAAATGCAAAATACGGTTCGCATGCGCATATAAAACAGGATCTGCAACAACCTCTTCAAATGCAGGCAGACGAATAACAGCCAATTCACGTGGCGGTAATTTATGCTTAATCGCTTTAGAAGATGGCTGTAACTGCACAATTTGCGTATCGGGCGCTAAATTATCACCCTCTCGAACAATCGGATTTGCAACAGGTTCTTTCTGGAAACCTTGATATTGAGTTGGGCTTTCTTTACCTTTCTCAATTTCACAGCCTTCTAAATCTTCAGTCATCACATAAGGGTTGATGATTGGATCTACACGACCAATAGCATCCACATCATTCGATGCAATTTCAACAAATTTGGCTTTAGACGCACGGTTATGTTTATTAACAATGAATGCTGTACCACGAACATCTGTAATGTCTGTGATCTTTTCACCACGCGCTAAACGATGCATGATTTCAGTAATTGAACGCTCGCCATTACCGTACATCAATAAATCGGCTTTAGAATCCATCAACACCGAACGACGGACTTTATCTGACCAATAATCATAATGTGCAATACGACGTAACGATGCTTCAATACCACCTAACAAAACAGGCACGTCAGGATACGCTTCACGCACACGCTGACAATAAACTGTTGCCGCGCGGTCTGGACGTTTATTTGGAACATTATCTGGAGAATATGCATCATCAGAGCGGATTTTACGATCTGCTGTATAACGGTTGATCATGGAATCCATGTTCCCTGCCGTTACACCCCAAGCAATATTCGGTTTGCCTAATACACGGAACGCATCAACATTAGTCCAATCAGGCTGAGCAATAATACCCACACGGAAGCCTTGCGCTTCTAACGTACGGCCAATAATGCCAGAACAGAAAGATGGATGATCGATGTACGCATCACCGCATACTAAAATAAAATCACAACTGTCCCAACCGAGTTGATCCATTTCCTCGCGTGACATCGGCAAAAATGGCGCAGGGTCAAAACAAGACGCCCAATATTTGTCGTAATCAAACAACGCAGTTGGCGCTGTCTGCATGGTATAAGCAGTAGACATGGCTAGCAATTCTCGGCTGGCAGATGATAGGAGATCTAAAATAGATCAAAGATGAAAGCCGATCATTTTACCATGAATTCCACTCAACTTGCTCGATTGAAATTTATACAAAATATTTTAGTCAATCATTCGTACATAAAATATAAAACCCAATAACCTTATAATCACATATAAAACCAATTAATAATAAATTAATAAAATATGTATTACTTCGCATTTATATATTATAATTAAAAACCAATTATCATTATAAATAGCTTATTCTATTATTATTTATAATATAAAAATAAAAAATATAATTAACAATATTGTTTAAATATAAAACCATCAAAAACTTATTATTATTTATGATTTGATAACACCTTGAAAATAGTAGAGTATTAAGCTAGGTTTAAAAAATAAATAAACCTTTTATATATTTAACGGGGTAAAAAATGGCTAAAGTTTCATTAGATAATTTAACTGATATTGACGGTTTTGTTGCTGCTGCACTCGTAGATAGCGAAAGCGGTCTTGCATTAGCAACTCAGGGTAATGGCAGTATAGATTTAGAATATGCTTCTGCAGGTAATACCGAAGTTTTACGTGCAAAACGTAAAGTTGCAAATGCATTAAAATTAGATGACACAATCGAAGATATTTTAATTACATTAGGCAAGCAATATCACCTGATTCGCCCTTTAGTTTCTAACGAAGCATTGTTCTTATACCTTGTATTAGATCGTTCAAAGTCTAACTTAGCAATGGCTCGTCACGAATTAAAAGCTTTTGAAAAAGAATTAGATTTTTCTTAATTATAAAAAACGACCTTTCTAAACCTTTTAGGGAGGTCGTTCAAAATTAATAAAATTGCGAGTAATTATATGGGAAATAATATTTGTGTTGCGATCGTTGGTCTGAGCCTCAATACCACCAATCAACTTAAATCATTATTCCTTAATGCAGTAAATGATGGACTCAAAATCACATGGTCAAATATTTCAAATTCAGAATTAGACTTTGTAATATTAAATCAAAATTTTATAGATTCCCCTGCTGCAATTAGGGCGTGTCATCAATTA
>NZ_LWRV01000041.1:0-12962 GCF_009372215.1 Acinetobacter portensis
AGAAAATGTCAACAGACCCTAGTAATGTTGTTTTTTTTACTTTAAATATTTGTTTGTACATTCATTACAAGAAAACTACGCTAAAAATAACGTAACTTGGTTTTTGTACTAAATGCGTTCATCAAAAAATCAAAATAAAATTGACTTTAAAGATAGTTTTTTATCTCATCAGAGCTTCAGTCATGGAAATTTAATTCTTTAGCTTGCGCAATTATCCAAGTATTTTTTATTGAATTATCACAAAAGATATTCTTTAAAATTTTGCTTTCTTTATTTAAAAATTAGCCTTACTAAGCAAAAAAATAGACATATGTTCCACGTGAAGTCACGCTTTCTTGCTTCAGCCCACTTAAAGTCATTTCGGTCCAATAATTTTTTTATAACTGCTATTTATGAATCAGCTATTTAAAACATTATTTTTAGCTGAAATGGCACATCAATTGCAGAATTTATCGCCAGTATTTGTGCTACTTTTGTCTGTAGACACCTAGAAATGTCATGTATTCACGGTATATTAAAATTAAGAACAAGCGGGGAATGATTAAAATGATTCAACAAATTGCTGCTCCATTACGCGAAGACGTACGTTTACTTGGGAATTTATTGGGTGAAACCCTCAAGGAGCAAGCAGGACAAGATTTGTTTAATCAAGTCGAGCAAATTCGTGCATTGTCTAAAGGTGCGCGAGATGGACAAATTGAAGCCGAAAGAGAACTCGAAAAACTATTATCTAGCTTAGGCGATGCCGAAATTCTGCCTTTAACTCGAGCATTTACCCATTTTCTTAATTTTTCCAATATTGCCGAACAATATCATGTGGTTCGTAGCCGTCGCCAAAGTGAATTTGATGAAACACTACCATCACCAAATCCACTCGATCATTTATTTGAAAAATTTAAACAGAACCAAATTTCATCAGATGTGCTTTATCAACAAATTTGTGATTTAAAAATTGAATTGGTTTTAACAGCTCATCCAACAGAAGTTAGCCGTCGTACACTCATTCAAAAATATGATGGTATTAATGACTGTCTACATAAGTTTGATCAACAAAAATTAACGCCACGTGAACGTCAAACTGTTTTAGCAGATTTAAAACAATTGATTTGTTCCGCTTGGCAAACCGATGAAATTCGTCAAAACAAGCCAACTCCAATTGATGAAGCAAAATGGGGCTTCACGACAATCGAGCAAACGTTATGGAATGCTGTTCCAAAGTTTATTCGTGAACTCAATGGAATGGTGCAAAAACAATGCGGTAAAGACTTACCTTTAACTGTTGCGCCTGTTCGTTTTGCGTCTTGGATGGGCGGTGACCGAGACGGTAACCCAAATGTAACGCATAACATCACCCAAGAAGTACTTTGGCTTTCTCGTTGGCAAGCCGCAGATTTATATTTACGTGATATTGAAGATTTACGTTGGGAACTTTCAATTCAGCAATGTTCAGATGAATTAAAACAAGCGCTAGGCAAAGATCATGCAGAGCCGTATCGTGAATATTTACGTGATACACGTGAACGCTTAAAAGCAACACGCTATTGGTTGGCAGAAAAACTTGCAGGTCGTGATGCAGATGAAAACCTCGTTATTAAAAGCAAAGATGAACTCTTACAACCTCTCTTTTTATGCTACCGCTCTTTAATTGATTGTCATTTACCTGCAATTGCCAATGGCAAATTGCTCGATTACATTCACCGTGTAAATTGCTTTGGTATTGAACTTTTAAAACTCGATATTCGTCAAGAATCTGGTCGTCATCGCCAAGCCATTTCAGCAATTACGGAATATCTAGGTTTAGGCAACTTTGAAACTTGGACAGAACAAGCACGTCAAAACTTTTTGTTGCAAGAGTTGCAAAGTAAACGTCCACTCTTGCCTAAACACTTAAATGAGCCTGCAAGAAGCCTAATTGAACATCCTGACGTTCAAGAAGTATTTGCAACTATGCGAACTTTGGCAGAACAACCGCAAGAGAGTTTAGGTGCTTATATTATTTCAATGGCAGAATATCCAAGTGATGTTTTGGCTGTTCTTCTTCTGCAAAAAGAAGCCGATATTAAGCACCCTTTACGTGTTGTGCCGTTATTTGAAACATTAAAAGATTTAGATGGTGCAGCAGAAACCATGAATACCTTATTTGGTATGCATTGGTATAAACAACATATTCATGGCAAACATGAAGTGATGATTGGCTATTCAGACTCTGCAAAAGATGCAGGTTTTATGTCTGCAAACTGGGCGCAATATCGTGCCCAAGAAGAGTTAACTGCTGTTGCACAAAAGCATGGTGTACAACTGACCCTCTTCCATGGTCGTGGTGGCTCAATTAGTCGTGGCGGTGCGCCAACACAACAAGCTTTGTTCTCGCAACCACCTGGTTCAATTTCAGGTGCCATTCGTGTGACTGAACAAGGTGAAATGATTCGCTTCAAGTTCGGTTTAGAAGGCATTGCACTACAGAACTTAGAGATTTATACCGCAGCAACTTTGGAAGCAACGCTTTTACCACCGCCTGTTCCGAAAGATGAATGGCGTGAGTTAATGCATCAAATGACCGATTTATCTGTTCAGGTATATCGTAAAACGGTTCGCGATAATGCTCATTTCGTAAAATATCTACGTACAGTAACGCCTGAACTTGAATTGCAAATGCTGCCATTGGGTTCACGTCCTGCAAAGCGTAAAGTCAGCGGTGGTATTGAATCTTTACGTGCAATTCCTTGGGTTTTTGCTTGGACACAAATTCGCTTGATGCTACCTGCTTGGTTGGGAACAGGCGCAGCAATTAATCAAGTCATCGCCAATGATCAGAAAGATCTTTTAGATGAAATGCTAAAAGAATGGCCTTACTTCCAAACGCTCATTGATATGTTGGAAATGGTACTTTCAAAAGCAGATAGTCACGTGGCTTTATATTACGAAGCGCATTTAACACAAGATGAAGATTTGAAAATTTTAGGTGAGGAATTACGCCAACGTCTAAAAGATGCAGTAAAAACTTTGTTGGCACTTAAAGGTGAATCTAAACTTTTAAGCAGCAATGATGTTTTAGATCAATCGATGAAAGTGCGTAAGCCTTACTTACTCCCTCTACATTTATTGCAAGCTGAATTGATGAAACGTCGTCGTGCATATATGGGGGAAAATCAAGCTGAAGTTACCCCTGTAGATCATGCATTAATGGTGAGCATTGCGGGTATTGCAGCAGGATTACGCAATACAGGTTAATTAATAATCACTTATAAAAAAGCACACATTAACGTGTGCTTTTTTAATGAACGTTCATTAAAAAAAATTATTAGCGATATCAGTAAAATTACAATGATTACAGATAGAAACAAAACTCTCCTTGTACTCATTAAGTGCTGATTTAATGCTGTTTTTCTATTTAAAAACTTTTATCAGTCGGTAAAAACACATGTAAAGTCAGGTAATTAGTTTGAATCTTTTTTTTGTTAAAGACATTAAAACTTTTTTACAACAAGAGTATGATGTGTTCAATTTATCTTTTGAGTGCACATTTTATGTCCAACTGGTTTCCAAAATGGCGTCCATATGAAGGCAGTATTGATGCACGCCCTGTAGGTACAAATGAATATTTACCTCCAGTACAAAGCGTTGTATTAGGTATACAACATGCTTTCGCTATGTTCGGTGCGACAGTTCTAGCTCCATTCTTAATGGGTTTCGACGCTAACCTTGCCATTTTAATGTCAGGTATTTGTACCATCTTGTTCTTCTTTATAACGGGTGGTCGCGTTCCTAGTTATTTAGGTTCTAGTTTTGCATTTATTGGGGTTGTGATTGCAGCAACAGGTTATGCTGCTTCAGGTACAGGTGCGCCAAATACCAATATTGCGCTAGCCGCAGGCGGAATTATTGCGTGTGGTATTTTATATACCATCTTCGGTTTCATTGTGATGGCAACGGGAACTCGTTGGATCGAAAAACTGATGCCACCTGTAGTCACAGGGGCTGTCGTAATGATTATTGGTCTGAATTTAGCACCAGTGACCATTAAAGGCGTCGCAGGCAATAACTTTAATATGTGGATGGCTTTAGTGACTGTGCTTTGCATGGGTTCAATTGCCGTATTTACCAAAGGCTTGTTACAACGTTTATTACTACTGGTGGGTTTATTACTCGCTTATTTAACGTATTACATTATTTCCAATGTCATGGGTTACGGCACGCCAATTAACTTTGCGCCTATTCAACAAGCTTCTTGGTTTGGTTTACCAAGCTTCCATGCTCCAGAATTTAGTGCAAATGCAATGCTAATCATCGCACCAATCGCACTTATTTTAGTGGCTGAAAACTTAGGTCATATTAAAGCTGTAGGTGCAATGACAGGTGAAAACCTTGACCCACATATTGGTAAGGCCTTTGTTGCAGATGGTATTGCAACAACTTTATCTGGTGGTGTTGGTGGCCCAGGTATGACCACTTATGGCGAAAACATTGGTGTGATGGCGGTGACTCGCGTTTACTCAACCATCGTGTTTGTATTCGCAGGGATCTTTGCCATTTTCTTAGGCTTTTCTCCTAAGTTTGGTGCCATTATTCACACCATTCCAACTGCAATTTTAACGGGTGCATCTATTGTTGTATTCGGCTTAATTACTATTGCAGGTGCAAAAATCTGGATTGAAAACAAAGTCGATTTCTCGAAAAACAAAAACCTGATGGTTGCTGCAGTAACTATTATTTTAGGTACAGGTGACTTTGCCCTTCAATTTGGTAGTTTTAACTTAGGTGGTATTGGTACCGCTACATTTGCAGCACTTATTCTGAACTGGTTCTTCAGTTTGGGCGATAAATCTTAATTATTAAATATAAATTTTATAGCAGTCTTCGGACTGCTTTTTTTATGTCTCATTTTTTCATAAGATGAAGCTACATATAAAATGATGATTCGCCATGCGCTTAGATTTGTTCGACCTGCAACTTGTCCTTCATATTGTAGATACAGGAAGTCTCACCAAAGGTGCTGAACGCTCTGCTATTTCTTTGCAAGCGTGTAGCGAACGTATTAAAAAGCTTGAACAATTATTGTCGGTCAGTTTATTTACTCGTTATTCTTCTGGGGTAAAACTTACGCTTGCAGGACAAACTTTTGTAGAACATGCACAACAAATTTTGCAGCAAACAAAACAATTACAACAAGCAATGGCGCCCTTTTCTGAAGGATTAAGCTCAAGTATTACTTTATGGTGTAATTCATCTGCACAAAGTGAATATTTACCCTTATTGTTACCGCAATATTTAGTGGAAAATCCCAATACGCAAATCGATTTAAAAGAAGCTGAATCGAATGATATTGTGCATGCCATTGAAAATGGTTCTGCCAAATTGGGGGTAATTTCGAGTTTTTTTAAGTCACATCAATTACAAACTTTAGAATTTTCAGATGATCCTTTGGTGCTCATTTGCCCTCAAAATCATGAGTTGGCGACACAGAAAAATTTAAAACTTTCGGACATTTTATCGCATGCTTTTGTGGGTTTAATGCAGCATCATTCCTTACAACAATCTATTGAAACTCAGGCAAAATTATTGGGTTGTGCTATTCAATATCGTTTACGTTTACCGAATTTTGCAGCTATTGCACAGGTGATTGCCAATGGTGTGGGTATTGCGATTATGCCGAAACGTGCTGCTTTGCGTTTAAAGGATTTTTATAGTTTTCAACAAGTGGAATTGACAGGTGAATGGGCAAACCGAAAGCTTTTACTAACTGCGAAAAATTTTGATGATTTGCCTGTAGCCTATCAGCACTTTGCGCAGTTTTTAATATCGCAGAATAGTCAGTTGAAGTTGGGATGAAAACAACAATTTTGCATAATTGCCTTTATGTCTACCAATTAAAATACAGCCTCTTAATTCTTTTTCCTATTATTGTGCCAACGTCTATCACCGCAAAATCATATAGCTACCCAAAGCAATTAAGCCAAAGAAGAATACTTTACGAAATTTTTGCTCAGAAATACGATAACGAATTTTTGTCCCTAACCACATTCCCACCAAAGCAGGAATCAACGCAATGGCAGACATTCCGTAATCAATAGGCATATTTTCTACTGGGTTTTGGTGCAAAAATACTGCCAAACAAATGGTCGAAGTTGTAAATGCCAAACCAAGCGATTGAACCAAATCATCACGTTGCAAATTCAAGGTCTGCAAATACGGTACAACGGGAATCACCACCACCCCTGTCGCCACCGTTAAAGCACCGCCCAAATACCCCATAATGGGTGATAACCATGTTTCATGCTTCGACAAATTTGGCATGCTTTTCGCAAACAAACCATACATACCATAAAGCGCGAGCATGCCACCTAAAAGTGCCTCGCTATGAAAATCTGTATGACCTAAAGTTGGAAAAACACTCCAAATAGAACCCACAATAATGCCAAGCAATAACAACCAAAAACGTTTGATTAGTTGTAAAACTCTCCCCTCGGCAAAAAGTTGCCAAAAATTTGTCACCATAGAAGGAATAATCAACAAAGTTGCCGCTTGAAACGGGCTAATCACCATGGTCAACAAACCCATAGACACAGCAGGTAAACCTAAACCAATCGTGCCTTTAATCATGCCTGCGAGCGCAAATACGGTAATAACAAACCAAACCATGTGATAAATCCTTCATCAAGTTTGGCTATGCTAATGAAAAATGCATCTTTTAAAAATCAGTGTTTTATGTAGTAAGCCTCAATTAAATATTGAGGCTTACTTTTAAAAGTACAGGTATAAAAAAAGCATGCTAAACATGCCTTGTTATGGTCGTATTTCTTTTAATTCACGACGAATGAAATGCTGAATCATTTCTCTATAAATATTTTCAATTAAATCTGGATCTACACCTTGATCAGAGGCTTTAAGTCTAACTTTTTCAATTACTTCATCTACTCGTGTCGGCTTTACATCTTCGAGTGATCGTTTAAAACGAATCGCCTGATCTACATAAAACTGACGTGTCGCCATCAGTTCAATCAATGCATCGTCAATTAAATCTATTTGACTACGCGCAGCTTCCAACGATTCCACTTTTTCTTTTTTCATTTGAACTATTCACTATCCGTATTACTTTCATTTTTATACTTCTCTTCTAACACGTTACTGAAAATACTTTCAATCATCCAAACACGATATAAGCTATTAAATACATAACTTTGTCCATCAACTCTTAACTCAAGCACAGGAAAATTTGGCTGAGATTTCATTTCACAATGGATATCGTTCTGTTTAAGCTTTCCAATAACATCCAAATCCGTTAACTTTTCTAGCTCTAATTCACGCATTAATTCATTTAAATGAGGTGTATAGGATAAGTCTTTTCCTTCCGTCCACACTGCTTTCAAAATACGATGTATTACGTCTATTTGTTGTTCTTCAGGCACACTATAAAACAGCTTTGCCATATTCACCGTAGTGATTTCGGTTGGTCTACAAAATGGTGTAAATGCAACTTCTGTACGCTTCGACAACCGTGTTGCTAAGCCCCAGTCGAAAAGGTCTCGATCATGGTAACTAAGTGGATAAACATTCAATTGAATATTGTAATAATTGGCTAATTCTTCTTTGATATAAGCAAGTAATAACCACGAAATTGGATCTTCCAAAGCAATATATAAATCTAACTCAGGATCTAGACCCTGAATCTCATTTAACTCTTCAGCATCACTAATTAAATGCTCTCGCCAATCAATATGATTGATCAAAAATATGGGGTTGTCTGTCAGTAAATTTTGTCTTTTTAAGCGACGAGTAAGACGTAATAAATCATCTACTGCATGATATTTACGTTCACCAAATTGAAAATAGCTTGCAAGAACTTCATCATCATTAAAAATACGTTCTTCAAAGTTTTGAACTTTATGATGACGGCTTGCCATTGCAAACAGTGTCCGTAATTTTCCATTTTGCTTTTGCCAAAGCATGTGAAAAACATCTTCGAGTAAATATAAAAAATCCTGCCCTCTTAATGGGGTATTTTTCAATATAACTTCAGCCTGTTTTAGAGCTTCTTTAGCAGGCTGTTCGGGTGTTTCGTGAAAGCTAAAACGATGTTGTTTCGATAAGATTTTAGCATCATTTAAGCAATAATTTTGCCACTCTTTTGCAGACATATGATTTGGGGGTTCTGCCGTCTGGCTAGAAATCACCACTTTTAATGGTTTTAATTCTTCTCTTAAAATTTCTTCTAATTGGGGTAATTGTTGTACCGCTAAATAACTATAAACATCATCTAAGCGCAAATGAATACTTAACCCCTGATCTATAGACAACACCTCTTGGCGAATCGGTTTTTGATAAAACCAACTCGATCTGATTGGATCGAACCAACGGCGCAGCAATGACATGAGATAAGCCTCGAAGAATATAGATTGCCCAATCACACGATTAGACAACCATTTAGTTTTTTAAATAATTAAAAGAGTATAAGCCCGATGAAAAACTTATAGCAATTCAAAACAAAATGTTCAATCTTTTGATAAGCCTGATTTGTTAAAAATCAATCAGACTTCAACCACTTTAACAGTATTTTTCTCATAAAAAAGCACCCAATAAAATGAGTGCTTTTTTAACGCTAATCTAAAATGATGAGATTATTAGATGTCACGTATCGCGCCTTTCGAAGCACTCGTCGTATGCATTGCATATGCTTTTAATGCTTTTGAAATTTTACGTGGACGATCTTCAGCAGGCTGCCAACCTTTCGCTTCTTGTGCTTCACGGCGTGCTGCCATCACTGCATCTTCTACCGCCAAATGGATGGTACGGTTTGGAATATCAATTTCAATACGGTCACCATCTTCAACTAAAGCAATTGCACCACCTTCCGCAGCTTCAGGTGATACGTGACCAATTGAAAGACCTGATGAACCACCAGAGAAACGACCATCTGTTAATAAAGCACAATCTTTACCTAAACCTTTCGATTTCAAGTAACTTGTTGGATAAAGCATTTCTTGCATACCGGGACCACCACGTGGACCTTCGTAGCGGATCACCACTACATCACCTGCAGTGATTTTACCGCCTAAAATCGCTTCTACTGCAGAATCTTGGCTTTCAAAGACACGTGCTACACCGTTGAATTTCAAAATTGAATCATCCACGCCCGCAGTTTTTACAATACAGCCCTCAAGCGCGATATTACCGTAAAGTACTGCTAAACCACCATCTTTAGAAAAGGCATGTTCTGCATTACGAATCACACCATTTTCACGGTCACCATCTAAACGTGTGTAGTAACGATCTTGTGAGAATGCTGTTTGTGTTGGTACGCCACCCGGCGCTGATTTGAAGAACTGATACACGTCTTCATCTTCAGTACGGATAATGTCCCATTTGTCCAAAGCATCTTTTAAAGTTGCTTCGTGAACCGTTGGTACAGACGTATCAAGTAAGCCTGCACGATCTAATTCACCTAAGATAGACATAATGCCGCCCGCGCGGTGAATATCTTCCATATGTACATTTTTTACCGCAGGTGCAACTTTGCACAGTACTGGCACTTTACGAGATAAACGGTCGATATCGTCCATTGTAAAATCAACTTCTGCTTCGTGTGCAGCTGCCAATAAATGTAGAACTGTATTGGTTGAACCACCCATCGCGATATCTAAAGTCATGGCATTTTCATACGATGCTTTAGTGGCAACATTACGTGGTAATACACTGTAGTCATTTTGCTCATAATGACGTTTGGTAATTTCAACAATCAATTGACCAGCTTTTTCGAATAATTTTTTACGGTTTGCATGCGTTGCAAGCGTAGAACCATTACCTGGAAGTGATAAGCCCAATGCTTCAGTTAAGCAGTTCATCGAGTTGGCAGTAAACATACCTGAACATGAACCACATGTTGGACATGCAGAGCGTTCATAGGCTTTTACTTCTTCATCTGTATAGTTATCGTCTGCTGCCACAATCATAGCATCAACAAGGTCAATCGCTTGTTCATTACCACGGATTTGAACTTTACCTGCTTCCATTGGACCGCCTGAAACAAATACAACAGGAATGTTCAAACGCATCGATGCCATGAGCATCCCTGGAGTAATTTTGTCACAGTTTGAAATACACACCATCGCATCTGCGCAATGTGCATTTACCATGTATTCCACAGAATCTGCAATTAAGTCACGTGAAGGCAATGAATACAACATGCCATCGTGTCCCATAGCAATACCGTCATCAACGGCAATGGTATTAAATTCTTTTGCAACACCACCAGATGCCTGAATTTGTTCAGCAACCAACTGACCTAAATCTTTTAGGTGAACATGACCCGGTACAAATTGGGTAAATGAGTTGACTACAGCAATGATTGGCTTACCGAAATCTTCATCTTTCATACCTGTTGCACGCCATAAGCCACGTGCGCCGGCCATATTTCTTCCGTGAGTTGATGTTTTTGAACGATAATCTGGCATGGTGTTTTCCAACAATGTATATGCTTGAATAAGTATTTGCCTTATTCTGACGAAATATTCGTATTAATATTCAATATATCAGCCAAAGACTGAGCTTTCATACTATAACTTGTGTTTAAAGCATGATCACTGAACTTTTCATCATCTACATGAATTTTTAGTCAATCTTTAATTCAATATATGATTCTTTTCTACTATACCGCTATATGAATAGATAAAATATAAAACTTATATGAATAATTTTTCAATTTTGCATAAATAAAAGCTATAAAAAAGGAGCTCCTAAGAACTCCTTTTTATCGCTTGCTTATTGCTTATTTAAAAATATACCAATACATTGTTTTGCATCTGGATCTAAACAAATTTCTGCAGACTTTTTAGTGATCCATTTTAAGGAAAATGCAGATTTTTGATTTGAATAATTCATTTTATCTCCTCCGCATCCCAATAAACCGTTATCATTTTTTACAACTAGTGAAAGAATATCTAGCTTTAAGTTATCTTGAGAACGTATAACTGCAAATTCTCCATGTAGCTTTTTTTGATTCCCTTCATAGGTAAATGTACCAGGTTTTTTAAACTCATAACTTTCTATACATGATGCTTTTTGATTTAAAATACTCCATTTCCCCCAGAACTCCTTATCTAAGTTTATGGTGTTTTTTTCCATAGCGTATACAGGTGATATGCTTAATAAACCAGCTAATACTAGTGTAATTTTTCTAATCATTAGAATTTCCTTGCTTAAACATATAAGAAAAAATTGCGGTTAAGCAACAACTAACAACTTTTTCCTTTCCAATAATATTTTTCGACTTTTTGATTTTTATCAAAATTAATTCTTAACTGACAACGTTTATACTCATTCTTTTCGATAGCCTTAATATCTAAAACATAGTTCCATTGTTTCACATTAAAAATACCAACATTAAAATGTGGGTTACCTAAAATTGCTCGAATTTGATCTTTAGTCAAACCACTATCTAACTGCTTAATCTGTGTAATATCGTAGCGACTAATTTGTTTCAAATAACTATCTTTAACATCGGGGAATTCAACTGTATCTGATGCAACTTCCTGAGTATCCAATACCTCTTTTGCATTTACTGTACCTTGAAAAACAAATCCAAGTATTAATAACCCTAATAATTTTTTAATCATTTTACTTATCTCAATATATTCTTATTTAACCATTACTAATATTTATTAAAAAAAGGGAAACGAGTTTCCCTTTTTTATATCACTTCATAAATTAATCAATTACACCACTAATACCGATACGTACACTTGGATCACCTTGTGAAGCTGCTGCTACACCGCCTGTAATAGACCAACGTCCGCTATCTGCTGTTTTACGCAAGGTAACACCAACTGCATTTTCTCCACCATGATATGCAGCACCAACAGAGTAAGTATATTTACCAGCAATAAATGGGGCTGATTCTAAAGCCATAGCTGCAGCTATGCCTGCATTTGCTTTTTTTCTCAACACTATCAATACGTTCATTTGTTGAATAAAAAGCTTGATTTAATTCGACACGTAAATCATCTACTTTCCCGTCCAATGCTGAAATTGCACTTCCAACATCATTATGGCTACCATAACCAGCTATTTCGTATACAGGTGCATTAAAGCTCTTTGTAATGTTGTCATAACCAGCACCACCACCTAGATATTTTGCAACTTCATCAACTTGGCCAACATTTGCTGCATCATTTGGAGTTACGCCTTTTGCTACATTTGAAATAACTTTATTGCCAGCATTAATACCAGTGTCCTTATTAATGACTACATCACCAACAGTAACATTATCAGATGTAATATTCTTAATAGTTCCTTTATCAGCAATAACATCTTTTGCTGTAACTTTATCGACACTAATGTCTTTTGCTAATGCAATCGAAATTGTACCTCCACTTACAGTTGTAGAAATGTTGCTATCTGCTCCTTTTATTTCAACTGTAGTACCAAGTTTTGATGTATTTGACCCTGAGTTTCCTGTAAAAGTTAGACCTTTATTTGTTAAATCATTCGTCACATTTGTTACGGCAGTATTCAAATCACCTGCATTTACTGCGTTCTTTTCATTAGCAGCTACAGTATAGTCTCCTGCGCTTGCAACATTAGAAAGTTGAGTTCCATTAGCACCACCAGCTAAAACAACTTTGTCCTTATTTACAATTCCATTTGGATCCTTTTCATACTGTACAGCACTATCAGATAGCTTAGTCACTCGATCACTAACACCATCAATAGCCGTTTTATTCGCTGCAATATCCATCGTATTCTTATCAGCTGTAGTTTTTACCGCTGCAATATCCGTCGTATTCTTCGCAATATCTGTCGTATTTTTCGCTACTTGTACCTTCGTAACCGCTACATCAGTCTTGATATCAGAAATATCACTCGCATTTTTAGCAATATCTGTCGTGTTCTTGGCTATAGCAGTAGTATTCGAATCAGTTTGCGCTTTAGTTACCGCAATATCCGTTGTGTTCTTCGCAATATCTGTC
>NZ_LWRV01000041.1:13070-24632 GCF_009372215.1 Acinetobacter portensis
ATATCCGTCGTGTTCTTATCAGCTGTAGTTTTTACCGCTGCAATATCCGTCGTGTTCTTGTCAGCAGTAGTTTTTACTGCTGCAATATCCGTCGTATTCTTATCAGCTGTAGTTTTTACTGCTGCAATATCCGTCGTGTTCTTGTCAGCTTTGGCATCAACAGTTTTTAACTGCGCTAAGTTAACAGCATCTGTAAATGACTTTGCTTCCAGCATTTATACCAGCAACTGTTACACTCGGCCCACCACTAATAGTTAAACCACTATTATTTAGAGTAGCATTCCCAATAATCACTGAACCATTAGCTGTTAAATTCAGGTCTTTTGCCAATGCAATTTTTAAACCGTCAGTTCCTGCTTCTGTTGTAATGTTGCTATTTGTACCAACAATACTCAATGTTTCATCTAATTTTTTAGTTGTTGTTCCTGTTGTACCAGTAAAGGTGATTCCTTTGTTTACAAGTGCACCACCAGTAGAACCTGCTTCAATTTTATCTTTAAGCTCTTTGGTTAAATCGACTGTATATTCTGTATTTAATGTACTAGAGTCATATACTGAATTAACAGCAATACCAGAATCGGTTGCGGCTTTTACGAAAGAATTTTTTGTGTTAATTGTGTACGTTGTTTGTCCATCAGCAGCAATAACACCTGTTACAACCGCATTCCCGCCAACAGAAGGCTTTACGACTGTTTGTAAGTCTAAAACCTGTCCAAGATTTACACCATCAGTAGCAACAAGACCTGCAGCAACATTCGTAATTTTCTTGCTACTCATATTTAAACTGCTAGCTGTTAGGCTTGGGCCATTTGTAATAACCAAACCACTATTACTTAATGCAGTACCATTCGCAAATGTTATACCTGAATTATTTACAGTTGTACCTGTTGTACCAAACTTCAATGATCCCGCTGTTGTTAGGTCTACATTGTCGGCAAGCTTAATTTTCAAACCATCGGTAGTATTAGCTTCTGTTGTAATATTGCTATTTGCACCAACAATATTCAATGTTTCATCTAATTTTTTAGTTGTTGTGCCCGTTGTACCAGCAAATGTAATACTTTTACCTAAAACTGCCTTAAATGCATCATCGACTGTATTTGCACCTGTAATTCCACCAATATTGGTCGCAGTCATAATACCTGTATTTGCATCTACAACAGCACTTGTTCCAATCACACTTGCAACATTCGTTTGAGCTGCTGTTAACTGTTTTACATTTACAGCATCATTAGCATCTGCACCATCTGCTATATTCTGTAGACGACGTTTTATTGTATCGCTACCAAATGAAACAACTGGATCTGTTGCTGTCACATCACTATTCGTTAGTGCAGATTTCGTTGCTGTTGCTTGCAATGTTTTAGATGATGCTCCAATAGCTACACTATTTTCCAAATCAGAAATAGTGTTTGCACCTAATGCAATCGCACCAATACCTGATGCATTTGCAGAGCGACCTGTAGCAATAGCATCATCTGCAACCGCTACTGATAAAACACCCTGTGCGATTGAACTTACACCTGTTGCACTTGCAGAGCGACCCAATGCTACTGCATCCTTTACTGTTCTAGCACTTCGACCTATCGATATAGCACCAGAATCACTTGCATTCGCTCCAAAACCCATAGCTACGGCAGAAGTTCCTAATGCTCTTGCACTATAACCTAATGCGACTGTGTTTGAACCTGATGCATTTGAGTTTGTTCCCAAAGCAGTAGCATAATCTGCTATTGCTGAGGCATTATTACCAACAGCTGTGGTCCAGGTATTAGTACTCTTTGATGCATTACCAACAGCAACAGATGAAGCTCCAGATGCATTAGCTGATGTGCCTAGAGCTACAGCATTACTAAAACTCGCAGTAGAACCTGATCCTATTGCGATTGTATTCGTTGCAGAAGCCGTTGCAAAATTACCATGTGCAATTGAACTCAAGCCACTTGCTGTTGATCCTGAACCTACTGCAAGTGCATTTTCAGCACTTGCTCTAGCTTGCACACCAAAAGCAATTGATGTTTTTCCTGATGCTGAAGATATACGACCAATCGCTAAAGCATCATCTGCACTTGTCGCAGATAACGAACCTAAAGCCAATGAGCTAAACCCAGTTGCATTTGCTCCATAACCGAGCGATGTTGCACCATACCCATTTGCTACAGCACTATGACCTAGTGCTACAGAGCTATCGCCTTCTGCTTTTGAGCTATCGCCTTGCGCCAATGATGACTTACCTAAAGCATGGGTAGAATGCCCTAATGCAACTGCATTTTCCGCACTCGCTACAGATGATACACCTTGTGCAATAGAGCCTACACCCGATGCATTTGCAGCATTACCCACCGCAACTGCATTTTCTGCACTTGCTACAGATGATACACCTTGTGCAATAGAGCCTGCACCCGACGCATTTGCAGTATTACCCACCGCAACTGCATTTTCTGCACTCGCTACAGATGATACACCTTGTGCTATTGAACCTATACCTGATGCATTTGCCTTATTACCCAATGCAATTGCATTTTCCGCACCCGCTATAGACAATACACCTTGCGCTATTGAACCTATACCTGATGCATTTGCAGAGCGACCCGTAGCAATAGCATCATCTGCAACCGCTACAGATGATACACCCTGTGCGATTGAACTTACACCTGCTGCATTTGCAGAGCGACCCAATGCTACTGCATCCTTTACTGTTCTAGCACTTCGACCTATCGATATAGCACCAAGATCACTTGCATTCGCACCAAAACCTATAGCTACTGCAGAAGTTCCTAATGCTCTTGCACTATAACCTAATGCGACTGTGTTTGAACCTGATGCATTTGAGTTTGTTCCCAAAGCAGTAGCATAATCTGCTATTGCTGAGGCATTATTACCAACAGCTGTGGTCCAGGTATTAGTACTCTTTGATGCATTACCTACAGCAACAGATGAAGCTCCAGATGCATTAGCTGATGTGCCTAGAGCTACAGCATTACTAAAACTCGCAGTAGAACCTGATCCTATTGCGATTGTATTCGTTGCAGAAGCCGTTGCAAAATTACCATGTGCAATTGAACTCAAGCCACTTGCTGTTGATCCTGAACCTATTGCAAGTGCATTTTCAACACTTGCTCCTGCTTGTACACCAATAGCAATTGATGTTTTTCCTGATGCTGAAGATATACGACCAATTGCTAAAGCATCATCTGTACTTGCCGCAGCCAATGAACCTAAAGCCAATGAGCTAAGCCCTGTTGCATTTGCTCCAGAACCAAGTGCTGATGCACTATATCCATTTGCGACAGCACTACGACCTATTGCTACAGAGTTTTCACCCGCAGCATTTGCACCAGTTCCCTGCTCAACGGCATTTACACCAGCTGCACAAACCTCATTCATAGAGACTACAGCACCAACAACAAGGCCAAGTTTCACTATAGACTTTGACGATTTTTTACATCCTTTTGCTAACTCGGATACAGCAACCCAAGCTCCAAGTGCTGAGTTCCACACTAATTTGTATACTTTATTCATATTTATTTATCTCTTTTTGTATTTTTAAAAACATTAATTGTTTTTGATTTTTGCAATTATTCACAAAACAATATACAGAATCAATACATTTATGATAATTGGATCACATTTTTATTATTGCATTATTGTAATTTCATGTTGCTTATCAAGTGATTGATGTAGTAATTAAATTCACTTAAATAATTATATTTACTTATTTTTTTATTTTTAAAACACGGTATTACAGTGTGTTTTTTTGTAAAAATACAACTTACAAAAATCTCTAAAATGCTTTATTTTTTTTGTAATTTTTTTTGTAACTGTGCTCCATAATTTTGGTGAAAACTTATAGCTAGGCTTCTCTTAAATAAATCAATTTCTGTATGAGCTTGTAATAAAATCACTTCCGCTAAAAATTAGACTGCACATTTCCTCCTTTGATTATTAGAGTTATTTTTCGCATATAATTATCATCAATTAAAATTTGAGATTAATCCGTGAAAATCATTTTTGCAGGAACACCTGAATTTGCAGCTTTTGCTTTGACGGCCTTAATAAATACAAATCACGAGATTGTTGCTGTATATACACAACCAGATCGAAAAGCTGGTCGTGGACAAAAATTGACAGCATCTGCCGTTAAACAACTTGCCTTAGAACACAATATTGCTGTGTATCAACCCCTTCATTTCAAGTCTTCAACTGAAGAAGGCTTAGCAGCTCAAGCAGAACTAAAAGCATTAAATGCTGATGTTATGGTGGTTGCGGCTTATGGTTTAATTTTGCCTCAAGTGGTATTAGATACGCCTAAATATGGCTGTTTGAATATTCATGGCTCATTGTTACCGCGTTGGCGTGGTGCTGCACCTATTCAACGTGCAATTGCAACGGGTGATTCTAAAACTGGCGTGACCATTATGAAAATGGCAGCAGGTTTAGACACTGGCGATATGATGTTTAAAACAGTGTGTCCAATCGAAGCAACTGATACATCTGCAAGTTTGCATGACAAATTAGCAGAGCAAGGTGCGCAAGCAATTATGGAAGTTTTAGAATCTGAAGAAAAATTACAACATTATTTAGCAACACGCGAAATTCAAGATGAAGCTTTAACGGTTTATGCACATAAGCTTTCAAAAGCAGAAGCACAAATAGATTGGGCGATTGACGCGAAGCAAATAGATTTAAATATTCGTGCTTTCAACCCATGGCCTGTCGCATTTATTGTTCTAGATGAACAAAATAACTTACGTGTTTGGCATTCACAGGTCTCTACTAGTACAACTAAAAATGCTAAAATAGGCGAAATTATTGCCATAGATAAGCACGGTGTACACATTGCCTGTGCAAATAATAGCGTAATTATTCTGACATCTCTCCAATGGCCAGGGGGTAAACCTCTAAATGCCGTGCAAATTATGCAAACCCAAAAATTGAATATTGGACAAATTTTATAATGAAGCAATCTCCCCACGCCTCAGGTAAAAACCTCAACTTACGTGCTCAGGTTGTTAAAACTTTATTGGCTGTCCAAAATGGTCAATCACTGCAGTCTGTATTGGCTCAACACATCAATATTGTGTCGGATAAAGACCGTGCGCTATATCATGAATTAGTGCTTGGATGCTTACGTCAATGGCATTCGCTTAAACAGTTAACATTGCCATTGTTGTCTAAACCTTTAGAAAATCAAGTTGTTGAAACTTGTCTTTATCTTGGTTTATATCAATTATTATGTACTCGTGTTGCAGCGCATGCGGCAATTTCAGAAACTGTTGAAGCAGCCAAACAACTTGGTATGGAAAGTTTAAGTGGCGTGGTGAATGCGATTTTACGTCGTGCTACACGTGAAACTGAACAATTTTATGATGTTCTAGAACAAGCACCGGGTTTACCAAGTTGGTTATCTAAGCGTTTGAAAAAAGACTGGCCAGAACAACTTGCTGAAATCAGCTATGAGTTAAAACAAGTTGCACCACTTACTTTGCGCGTAAATACACGCCAAGTTGGTCGTGATGAATACCTTGATATTTTAGAAGATGAAGGTATTGATGCCCATCGTTGTGAAATTTCAGATGTTGGTATCGTCATGGACGAAAGCTTACACATTCCAAGCCTACCAGGTTTTGAGGTGGGTGGTTTCTCTGTTCAAGATGAACATGCTCAATTATGTGCAACATTATTGCCAAACTTAGATGGTAAGTTTGTAATTGATGCTTGTGCAGCACCAGGCGGTAAAACGGCGCATATTTTAGAAAGCTTTGATCCTAAAAAATTAATTGCACTTGACCAAGACGAAAAGCGTTTAAAACGTGTTTCTGAAAACTTAGAGCGTTTGCTTCTAGATGGTAAGCACGTCGAAATTATTACGGCAGATGCTATAACCTGGACAACTCCTGAACAAGCAGATTGTATTGTTTTGGATGCACCTTGCTCGGCTGTTGGTGTTATTCGTCGCCATCCTGATATTCGTTTACTTCGCCAATCTACAGATATTGCAAAAACTGTAGAATTACAGAAGAAAATTCTTGAAAATATGTGGCAACAACTGAAAGTTGGTGGCACTTTGCTTTACATTACTTGCTCAATTTTAAAAGCTGAAAATGAACATCAAATGATTGAATTTTTCAACAATAATGCAGATGCTCAAGAAATTAAAATTGAGGCAGATTGGGGCATTGAGCAAATTCACGGACGTCAGCTTTTACCACAAGTTGGTCGTGGTGATGGTTTCTATTACTGCCGTATTCAAAAAGTTTAATTTAAGTTTCATCTAAGTTAAGCCATAAAAAAAGGAACCTCGAAGGTTCCTTTTTTTTATTTATTTGTCATTTAATTTAGACAATTATTCTTCATCAGGATGTTTAATCAAGTGCACTGTTGCCCAAATTAAACCACCCCACAGTAAAACTGTTGAAATGACCAACATGATGATTGCTGATGTATTCATCTTAGTTCTCCTCAGAATCGTGATCTTTTAAGCAACTAAATGCAATTGCACCAATAATAAAGACTGCGAGTACCGCACCTGCAACTGGCCATAAAACTTCTGGTGCATAACCGCCATAACCTTCGGTCACAACAGCCTTAAGGGTTAAACCCAAAGCCACTAGTAATGAAAGTGGCGTAACCACTGTTAATAAGAAGTCCCAACCTTTGCCCAATTTAATGCTTGAGTATTGGTTGATATGATCTTTCAACTGAGCCAATAAAGGACGACGGAACCAAGATACCAACACAATAGAAAGTAAACCACCCAATACAATACCAATATTATTGGCAAAATAATCAATAATATCTACGAAAGTAATTGCGCTGTTTGTAGAGAAAATAAGTGTCGAAACAATTGCAGAACCGCCACCTACAATTGTTACCGCTTTCTTACGTGACCAACCCAATTTATCTTGGAATGATGCAATTGGTACTTCCAAAATACTCACCATAGAGGTAATACCCGCTACAGCAAGTGAAGAGAAGAATAAGAAGCCAAACAAATCACCGCCTGCACCTAAACTTGAAATAATTTTAGGGAAAGCAATGAATGCTAAACCAATACCACCAGATACCACTTCATTTACAGGAACGCCTGCACTGTGTGCCATGAAACCTAAGGCAGCAAAAATACCAATACCTGCAAGAATTTCAAATGATGAGTTTGCTAATGCAACCACAACACCAGAACCCGTTAAGTTGGTTTTTACTTTTAAGTAAGATGCATAAGTCAGCATAATCCCGAAGCCAATAGACAACGAAAAGAAGATATGACCAAATGCGGCTAGCCATACTTTATAGTTAGCCATTGCTTCCCAGTTTGGTGTGAAGAATGCATTTAAGCCTTCGGTTGCACCTGGTAAGCGAACAGCCTGAATTACCATAATTGTAAATAAAACAACCAGTAATGGAATAAAGATTTTATTTGAAAGCTCTACACCTTTCTTCACGCCGCCATACAGAATGAACATGGTAATCGCCCAAACTATCACTAATCCAAAGAATAGTGTTGGTACGAAACCAAATTCTAAGCCACTACCATTTTGTAAGTAGGTATTAAAGAAGAAGCCTTGTGTATCTTCACCCCATTTTTGACCAATGGAGTAGAAAATATAACTACCTGCCCAAGACAGTACACTTGCGTAGTAAATACCAATGATGAGCGTGACCATCACTTGCCACCAACCTAAAGCCTCACTATTCATTAGCTTTTTATAAGCAGTTGGTGGAGCTTTTCTGAATTTATGCCCGACTGCATAATCTAGAAATAATAATGGTAAACCTGCTGCAAAAATTGCAACTAAATATGGAATTAAGAATGCACCGCCACCATTTTCATAAGCAACGTATGGGAAACGCCAAATATTACCAAGTCCAACAGCTGAACCGATAGCGGCAATAATGAAGCCTGATCGCGCAGACCAATTTTCACGAGAATTTGTCATAAAACACCTAAATGTTGGGTACTTCATTGCTGCTTGTTATTAGGATATATACGCAAGCAAGAAAGCTGCCAATTAAATTTTTTTGTCCGATTTAGTTTTACGCCTTTTGGGCATGTTGTTCTAAATAGCAAACAAAACACTATTGAAAATGTCTTGCTTAAAGTCCATTTTTTAATATGTGTCTTATATGAAATCCACAATAACGAGTTTTTACTTATTTTTGTGTATTTTTTGCAAATTTTTTAGTTTTTATAATCAATTCTTTAATAATAGATTAAAAATTATTCGCATTTTGAAAACACTTTAAAAATTATAGAGTAATTTTATGATTAACCATAGTTTCTGTTATTTTTCACTTAAAGCGATAATGACCTATAATTTTATAATCATACAAAATATTTGTTTCCTGAGTCCCTAATCCAATGTTATGAATGATGAGTGGTGTATCACGAAAAAGTGCTCTTTTATTAGAAACAATACCAATATGAACTAAACCTTTTCCTAAGTCCCAAGCCACAATATCCCCAGCCATATACTTTTGATCTTTCACTTCAAAGCCTTTTCTTTTCAGATAAGTTTGAATATTAGGAACGCGTCTGTGATCAATATTTTTATCAGGAGATTTTAAACCCCACTTTTGAGGATAGATTTTAAAATTCTTCTTCATATCTTCATGAATTTCTTTTTGTAAATCTACATCTTGCTTTCGTAAAGCACGAATCACCACATCTGTGCAGACACCTTTATATAAAGGAACATCGCCCATTGGATATTTAAGTTTCGTATATGCAGGATCATATAATAACGTTTTTCCTATTTGGCTTTTGGCATCTTTCACCAATTTTTCATTCGAAAAAGCCCAACTACTAATAGAAACTAAAATTGAAACTGTAAAAACTAAAATTTTATTCATTTGAATTATCATTTCTCAATATCTGCAACTATATTTTTCATAGTTGCAGACTTAAATCCTGTAATTTAAAGATTAAAGTTTAATGGCTAATACGCGCTCTTCTTGCATATCTCGAATTGCAGATTGAATGCCTTCACGCCCTAAACCTGAATCTTTCACACCGCCATAAGGCATGTTATCTACACGAAAAGATGGAATATCATTAATAATAACGCCACCGACATGTAGGTTATTCCATGCATACATCATCTTATTCAAGTTTTGCGTATAAACGCCCGCCTGTAAACCAAAACGACTCGAGTTGATTTTATCTATACCTTGTTCAAACGATTTATATTTTTCAATAACTGCAACAGGACCAAAGACTTCATCTTTATAAACTTCAAGTGATTCATCTACTTTTTCAAGCAGTGTTGGCTCGAACATCACACCGTTAACATCACCACCAGACAATAATTTGGCACCTTTTTTTACCGCTTTATCGACCCATTTTTTTAAACGGTTTGCCTCTGCATCCTTAATCATCGGGCCTACCATCGTTGTTTCTAAAGATGGATCTGCTGCTTTCACTTTTTTCAATTTCGTAATGAGCTTTTTCTTCACTTCTGCATAAATATCGGCATGAATCAAAATACGTTGAACGCTAATACATACCTGCCCTGCGTGGTTATAAGCACCACCGATTAAACGATCTATAAAGGCATCGGTAATTTCAGTATCGGGCTCAACCAATACAGCTGCATTTCCGCCAAGTTCCAAAGTCACTTTTTTTCGACCTGCACGGGCTTTCATATCCCAACCGACAACATCTGAACCTGTAAAACTGAGCAATTTAAAACGATCATCTGTGACTAAAACATCTGCATGTTCACGAGGGCATGGTAAAACTGAAAATGCACCTTTTGGCAAATCTGTTTCTGCTAAAACTTCGGCGATTTTAATTGCAGAAATAGGCGTTAAACTTGCAGGTTTAAGTACAAAAGGACAGCCTGCTGCAATTGCAGGTGCAATTTTATGAGCCGTTAAATTCAATGGAAAATTAAAAGGACTAATTAACGATACTGCTCCAATTGGTACTTGTTTAATAAAACCTTGATAGCCTGAAGATGCTGCTGTTACAGCCAAAGGAATCAGTTTCCCTTCATCTAATTGCGTAACTGCATCTGCTGCAATTTGGAATGTATTAATTAAACGCTCGACTTCTGCCGCAGCTGCTTTACGTGGTTTTCCACCTTCTGCAATTAAAATTTCGGTCAGTTCATCACGCATTTCATTAAATCGTTTTACGCAATGTAATAAAATTTTTTGCTTTTGAAATGGCTCAAGTTTTGCCATTTCTTTTTCTGCTTTTACCGCAGATTGAATCGCTTTTTCTAATATTTTTTCATCTGCCAATGCCACACGTGCAAATGTAGTCTGTTTATATTTATCTTGTACATCTAACCATTGTTCGGTTTTGTAAGCCTTACCTGCAACATAAAGTGGATAATCTTTAACGTGTTGATTGCTTTCGGTCATTACAACATCCTCTTTCTATAAAGCATTTATATTTACTTGCCTTATATAATGCGCTTAGTTGGCTCAAGCTTCATTCTTTTTAAGTAACAATTTGATGTTTCAAACATGTACGCTATTTCGTACATTTATTGAAGAAAATGTCTAATATCTATCATTTTTAATTTTGTATATATTTAAATCATACAGAGACAGGTAGGTCTCAATATAAGAAAGAATAAGAAGAAGATAATAATAGATAGCAGGAGTTTTACCTTTAATTGAATACAAAGAAACCCCGTCAGGATGATGGGGTTTTCTTTTATTTTCAGCTACATATTTCATTTTTATAATCAAAATAAAGCTAATCTAAGAAATTTTTTTTTAATCTATTAACAAATAAATAGAATTTTATCCAATTTTACCTATTAATCATTCTTAGATAAAATATATAACTCTTTCATTTCCTGTGTATCAGACATAAACCATTCTATCATTTCCCAATTATTTAATTCTGTAGATGCATTTCCCATACTCTTCCTAATAGCTAATAGCATTTCAGATAGAAGAGAAAGCCATATAGATGTTTGAACAAGGGCATCATTATTAGTAGTATTATCATGTTTATTATACGAGTAGACATGTTGCATTAATGCATTATAGGCTTTTATTACATCATCATCTGCTACTAGTGAAAGTTTGAATGCTATCTTACGGTAGTCTACACTTAACATACGACCAATACTTAATTGATCCTTTGTTTTTCCTTTATATTTTGGATCTGAATTAAAAATAGCATCCGTTGTAAACATAATAATAAATGGCTCTAATAAAGAATTATATGTTTCTATCCTATCTTGATGCAGTTTATCTTCTAACTCTCTTATACGTTCTAAATTTCTAAATTCAATATTCTTTGAACTCTCAAACTTATTTTTTATGTGCCATCCTAAACCCGTTAAGACTAATACTAACACTGGAGTAATAGTACTACTTAATGCAACCACATAGTCAATCCAATCTTTTTCCATAGTTTTCATATATTTAGTTAATTCTATATGAATATAATTTGGCCACCCTCAAAAGCAATCAATACATTTATTCAAGATTTCACCCTTTATTATTTTTCAAGCATAAAAAAACACCCCCTGTTATAAGACAGGGGGTGTTTTAGAATTAATGAGCTGGCGATGACTTACTCTCACATGGGTAACCCCA
>NZ_LWRV01000042.1 GCF_009372215.1 Acinetobacter portensis
AGTTTTTAGGATTTGGCTATAATGTTTAGTTTAGCAAAAAAAAGTACACAAATATGAAAGTTATTTTTGAATCATTTCAAAACAACTTAGTTTTAATTTCTTAAGATTTAGATGGTTTACTCAACAGCTGTAACAAAACCTTTGTATTCGCTTCTGCTATACTTAGCCGCAATATATTTGAGTTAAAAATAAGGACAAATTATGCGTATTGACCAACGTACTTTAGATCAATTGCGTGATGTTAAAATCACTCGTAACTACACTCGTTATGCAGAAGGTTCTGTACTGGTTGAATTCGGTCATACAAAAGTCCTTTGTACAGCAAGTATTGATCATTCTGTTCCTCGTTTCTTAAAAGGTCAGGGACAAGGTTGGGTAACTGCTGAATATGGTATGTTGCCACGTTCTACACATACTCGCAGCGATCGTGAAGCGGCTCGTGGTAAACAAAGTGGTCGTACACAAGAAATTCAACGTTTAATTGGTCGTAGCTTGCGTGCAATGGTCGATCTTAAAAAGCTTGGCGAAAATACAATTACAATTGACTGTGATGTAATTCAAGCCGATGGCGGTACACGTACAGCATCTATTACGGGTGCAGCGGTTGCACTTATTGATGCTATGAATGTATTGCTTGAGAAAAAGAAAATTAAGCAAGATCCATTAAAAGGTTTAGTTGCTGCTGTTTCTGTTGGTATCTTTAAAGATGAAGTACTTCTAGATTTATGCTATGAAGAAGATTCTAACTGCCAAACTGACTTGAACGTTGTGATGACTCAAGCAGGTGAGTTTATTGAAATTCAAGGGACTGCGGAAGAAAAACCATTTACACGTGCACAATCAAATGCAATGTTAGAAATGGCTGAAAAAGGTATTCAAGAGCTTGTTAAAAAACAGCAAGAAGCTTTGGGTTGGTAAGTTTTAAAACCTAAGTTTTATAAAAAAGCGCCGTGAAAATGGCGCTTTTTTTATGCCTAGAAATTACAGGAAAAAATATAAAAAACACGAACAGGGCGTTTTTCATACAATGTTATAACATGAGTCATTTTTTTCATCACATTGAGTACTTAGCATAAGAGGCATCGTGTAATTGCTTGAAAAAGGGCAAAGAAATGAATGTTATTTTTATTGCTTCAATGATTGGCGTATTCCTCATCAGTATTTGTGCACCGCGGGAAAATGAGAAGTTAGATGTACATTCTGTATGGAAAACTGAACATTTGCAGAGTGATCTTTCTAAAGAAAAATCATCGCCGCAAAATACTCAAAACAATGATTTTAATACTTAGATTTAAGCATTAAAACGCATCGATAAATCAACCGCTTTTACATCTTTGGTTAAAACACCCATCGAAATATAGTCCACGCCAGTTGTTGCAACTTCACGTAAATTATCAATGGTGATATTGCCTGAGGCCTCTAATTTACAACGACCTGCAACGTGTTTTACGGCATCAATCATTTGTTGCTGACTAAAATTATCAAGCATGACAATATCTGCACCTGCTTCAAGTGCTTGATTCAATTCATCCCACGTTTCAACTTCAACTTCAACAGGTTTGTTGGGGGCAATCACGTGCGCTTTTGCAATAGCTTGGGCAATGCCACCCGCTGCCATAATGTGATTTTCTTTAATTAAAAATGCATCGAATAAACCTAAGCGATGATTTTGACCACCACCAATAGCCACCGCATATTTTTGTGCAATGCGTAATCCTGGAACGGTTTTGCGTGTATCGAGTAATTTTGTATGTAGTCCATCTAAATGCTTTACATATTCAGCTGTTTTTGTGGCTACAGCAGAAAGTGTTTGCACAAAATTCAGGGCAGGGCGCTCTACGGTCAGTAAGCTACGAGCGGAACCTGAAAGCTTTAAAAAGGCTTCATTTGCAGCAACAACATCACCATCATTTTTAAGCCAAGTCACTTGAACATTAGAATCATAAGCTTGAATTAAAGCATTCACCCAAGGCTGACCTGCAAGCACCATATCTTCACGGCTAATGATTGTCGCAGTCGCTTGCTCGTCTTCATGTGTCAGTAAAGCGGTAATATCACCATCACCAATATCTTCTTGTAATGCTTGTTGAATATTGATTTGAATAGACTGTTCTAATAAAGCTTGTGAGATGCTCATGGCAATATCCGTATAGTGAGAACCCATAAAAATTGTGCGCTATATTAGCATTGTTCAATAAAAAAACGCATTTTTTAACCAAGTTACATCACTAAGTTTGAGATTTGGAAGTGAAAGTTTTAGGATGGAAGAGTAGCCAAATTTATTTTAAAAAATTTCAGGACAGATTTATGCAACAAGGATCGTCGTTTCAGGTCGTTGATGGACAGCTTAAAGGCGCTCAACACATTCCTTCGCCAAATTTTAATCAGCGTCCTGAAAATACAGACATTGAGTTGGTTGTTGTCCATAATATTAGTTTGCCACCATCGCAATTTGGTGGTGGATATATCGAAGATTTTTTTCAAAATAAATTAGATTGGTCGGTGCATCCTTATTTTCAGACGATTGAAGGCATGCAGGTTTCAGCTCATCTTTTAATTTTAAGATCGGGAAAAATCATTCAATTTGTAAACTTTAAAGATCGTGCTTGGCATGCAGGTCGTTCAAGTTATTTAGCGCAAAAAGAATGTAATGATTATTCTATTGGAATTGAATTAGAAGGAAGTGATGATCTACCTTTTGAAGAAGAACAATACGAAGCTTTAGCCAATGTGGTGGCAACATTGCAAAAAGCCTATCCAAAAATTAAACAACATATTGCAGGACATTCAGATATTGCACCGGGTCGAAAAACAGATCCAGGGCCATTTTTTGACTGGGTAAAATTTAGAAAGCAACTAAAGCAACTAAAAAACCTATAAATTGTTAAATTGTAGAATGATTAAACAATGAAACTTCACAGAGAGTTTCATTACAATAGCGACTTGATTTTAGACTAGGTGGTTCCGATGGCGCTTTGGCGATCGACCGTGATTGTAAGTGCAATGACGATGTTATCTCGTGTACTGGGTTTAGTACGAGACATCGTTTTGCTAAATGTATTTGGTGCAGGCAAAGACTTCGATACTTTTGTCGTGGCTTTTCGTATTCCTAACTTCTTTAGGCGATTATTTGCAGAAGGAGCGTTCTCACAGGCTTTCATTCCTGTATTAACGGAATATAAAACAAGTCGCACACATGCAGAAGTTCAAATACTGATTAGTCGCGTATTTGGTTGTTTAGCAACAGTCATGTCTTTATTGACTTTATTTGCCATGATTGCGGCACCTGTCATTATTTATGTCTATGCACCGGGTTTCCACGATGATCCTGCCAAATTTGCTTTGGCAACGGATATGTTCCGCCTAACTATTCCGTATTTATTATTCATGTCACTTACTGCTTTTGCGAGTAGTATTTTGAACAGCTATGGATCATTTACTACACCTGCATTTGCACCTGTATTACTGAACGTTGCAATGATTGCCGGCGCATTATGGTTCACGCCATATATGGATACGCCAATCATGGCTTTAGGTTGGTCTGTGGTAGCCGCAGGATTTTTACAATTAGCCATTCAGATTCCTGAATTGTGGCGTAAAAAATTACTGATTCCACCAAAAATCGACTTTAAGCATGAAGGCGTAGATCGCATCATGAAATTGATGCTTCCTGCACTTTTTGGTGTATCTGTTACTCAAATCAATTTATTGCTCAATACAATTTGGGCATCGTATATGCAAGATGGTTCAGTGTCTTGGTTATACAGCGCAGAACGTATGACAGAACTGCCATTAGGTTTAATTGGTGTTGCTATTGGTACTGTGATTTTACCGTCATTGTCAGAACGTATTGCAGAACAAGACCAAGGTAAATTCCGTGGCATGATGGATTGGGCAGCAAAAGTGATTGTATTGGTTGGTGTGCCTGCAAGTATTGCTTTATTCATGCTTTCAACGCCAATTATTCAAGCATTATTCCAACGTGGCGCATTTACGGTAGAAGATACGTATATGACTGCACTTGCACTACAATGTATGAGTGCAGGGGTTATTTCATTTATGTTAATTAAGGTTTTTGCACCAGGCTTCTATGCACGCCAAGATACCAAAACACCTGTACGTGTCGGCTTAATGTCGGTTGCTGCCAATGCCATTTTAAACGTGATATTTATTGGATTCTTTAAATTGATCGATTGGCAGGCAGAACATATGGCGCTTGCATTAGCATCTTCAGGTTCTGCTTTGGTCAATGCGGGTATGCTGTATTTCTATTTACATAAGCGTGATATTTTCAGATTTGGCGCACATTGGAAAAAGCTGATGCTTCAGTTTGCGATTGCCAATGCAGCCATGATTGCCGCTTTATGGTACGGCTTAACGTGGTACAACGGTGATGCGACTCAATGGATGCGTGTAGTCGAGCTTATTGGGCTTTGTATTGTTGGTGCAGTCGCTTATGGCATTGTATTAATTGCAGCAGGCTTTAGACCACGTCATTTAAAACCATAAAATTTCAAGAATAAAAAAGACCGCAAATGCGGTCTTTTTTATTTTTAGTTTATTGTGGAGAAACTTCTAAAAGTTCAACATCAAAAATTAAAGTACTATTTGGCTCTATAGCATCGCCTGAACCAATTTGACCATAAGCCAATTTAGCTGGAATATAA
Organism: Acinetobacter portensis; assembly: GCF_009372215.1. Taxonomy (GTDB): domain Bacteria; phylum Pseudomonadota; class Gammaproteobacteria; order Pseudomonadales; family Moraxellaceae; genus Acinetobacter; species Acinetobacter portensis. Next base: position 4,668 of record NZ_LWRV01000042.1, read on the forward strand.
AAACGATATGTTGAACCTTCTTTCATTAACTGTAGACCTTCTGTCCAACCTGTAATGACTTGGCTCACCATAAATTCAGCAGGTTGTTGGCGTGCAATTGAACTGTCAAAAACCGTATTATTCAATAAACGACCTTCATAATTTACTTTTACTTTTGAAGATGCTTTAGGTGTTTTACCTGAACCTTGTTTAATCACTTCATACTGTAAGCCAGATTTAGTGACTTTAATATTAGGTTTTTTCGCATTTTCAGCAAGAAATTCAGCACCTATTTTTTCATTTTTATCCGCTAAGTTTTTATGTTCTATAAGCTGTTTTGCTTCAGCATTTTTTTTGAATTGCGTTAAAACTTTCGACATTTCTTCATCTGTTAAAGCCGATGATTGGCCTTTTGATGCTGCTTTTAAACCATCTAAAAATGCATCTAAATCCATATTTTTGAGTGCATCTGCATTACCACGACCCATAATATAACCAAAGCTGTAGCCAACTTTATCTTCATAACTGCTTTTATTATTTACTATTTTTGCAGAAAGACCAGTACTACACAATGCTAAGCACAATAATGTCATTTGAATTTTCATTATATTTCCTTAAAAAATAAGGAGAGCAAAGCTCTCCTTATTTAAAAATTATTTAACTTGGATAAGCTCAACATCAAAAATTAACGTGCTGTTTGGTGGAATTGTACCCGGAACACCTTGTTCGCCATATGCTAAGTTAGAAGGAATATATAATGTTGCTTTTCCGCCTTCTTTCATTAGTTGTAGACCTTCAGTCCAACCAGGAATAACTTGGTTAAGCGGGAACTCAATTGGTTCACCACGTTCTACAGAGCTATCAAATACTTTGCCATCTACAAGTTTACCTGTGTAGTGTACTTTAACTGTTTGAGAGCCTGTAGGTGCTTTACCTGTGCCTTCTTGCGTGATTTTATACTGCAAACCAGAAGCTGTTGTTTTTACGCCAGATTTTTTAGCATTATCACTCAAGAAAGTATCATTTGAGCTTTGAACTTTTTGAGTTTCAGTCACTTGTTTTTGTTGCATTTCTTGCTGATATTGCTCAAATGCTTTTTGAAGTTCTTCTTCTGTATATGCAGGTTGCTTACGAGCATGTGCATCACGAATACCTGTTACAAAGCTATTAATATCAAGCTCTGGAGGAGTTTGGTGTGCAACTTCAAAACCTAAAGCATAGCTAATTTTCTCAATACCAGAAGCATTTGCAGATGATTTTGCCGTTTGCGTTGCTGGAGCTTGAGTTGCGTAGTAAACAGGAACAAGTGCAGCACCGCCTAGAATTACAGCTACAGCGATGGGTAAGGCTTTACTCATAAGTTTTCTCAAATTCATTTTATAGTTTAAAAGTTGCCATTATTTTAGCAGACTTTTGGGTAAAACACGGGCATTTGAGTCACGTGCATCTTTGCTATTAATATATTCTTATCACATGAAATATTCTATAACAGTCTGAATATATAAAACATTTTTTATACAATAAATACTAGACTTAGGAGAGCCTATTTAGATTGATAGCATTTTAATTTTAGGTGAATTTAAGTTTAATGATCAGGTTTCTGAATATTTAAACGCACAATCATCTTCGTGATCATTGATCATGCCAACCGCTTGCATGAATGCATAACAGGTTGTAGGTCCTACAAATTTAAAACCTTTTTTCTTGAGTTGTTTAGACATTAAAATGCTTAAATCTGTTTGAGCAGGTGCTTTTTTATAATCAGGGACATCATTAATAATGGTTTTTTGTTGAACGAAATCCCACAACCAAGCGACGACATCTACATTATCTTTTTTAAGATTTTGCCATGTAATGGCATTATCTCGAATAGCTTTTAATTTACCGATATGACGAATTAAGCCCGCATCTTGAACTTTTATTTCTAAATCGGCATCACTGAAGTTTGCAATATCAGCAATAGAGTATTGAAAGAAATGTTCACGATAACATTCACGTTTTTTGAGTACGGTAATCCAAGACAAACCTGCTTGTTGACCTTCTAAACAGAGCATTTCAAAAAGATGTTGTTCATCTTGAACAGGGCGACCCCATTCTTGATCATGATAATTGATATAAATAGGATCGTTAGAGCACCAACCACAGCGTTTCACTGTTAAAGACGTCATGGAAATGCTCCTTTATTTTTATAAGAATTAAAACAATAGATTAAATTTTAAATTCAGCCCATTGGTCATTTTTGTTGTCCCAATAGAACAATTCAGCTTGTTGAATATCTTCAAAAGAAATCCAATTATCTTTGCCAACTTTGTCTGAATAGCCTGTACTAATTAGTAAAGCTTCTTCGGTAATTTCCATGACCCAACCCTGATGACTCTGTCCTGCCACCACAATTTTTTGTTGATTGCCCGATTCAGCAAATTCTACCAGACGATTGATCAACGCTTCTGACATGAATAATTCCTAAAGAAAATTAACGTAAATATGGATAGGGGTTAACGGCTCCACGCCCTTTTCCACCTAAATAAATTCCATAATGTAAATGTGGTGCGGTATGGCGAGCATTACCCGTATTGCCGACATAACCAATTAGATCACCTTTTTTGATGTAATCACCTACGCGTAAACCACGTTTATGACCATTTAAATGTGCATAATAATGCCAGCTACCATTAGGGCCTAAAACCCAAATGACTTTCCCGCCCAAATTGTTGTTGCGTAAGTCGGCAATTAAGCCTTCTGTTGCACTAAACACTTTCGTTCCACGAGACGCCATAATATCAACGCCTTCATGTATTCTACCACTGCTTCGTGATGCGCCCCATGTATCTGTTAAATTATTGCTTTTAACACCTTGTACAGGAATTGGGAGCTTGTTTGGCAAACTCATATTTTTGAGTTTTTGAACCGCGGCAGCGTTTAATGGTTGGCTTGGTTTTTTCGGTGCGGTGCTACATGCGGAAATAAAAATAACAGCAAAAATTAAGATTAAAATAGAACGAATGCGAAGCACGAAGAATTCCTGTCTTTTATTTTATGAATAGTCTTATCTAGCACCTGACTATGTCATAAATTTACGGCAGAGATCAATTTTTTCATGGCTGTTGGAATGCCCATTTGTGTAGCAATTTGTGATGAATACCAATCACCACCCAACTCAATTGCTAAATGTTCTTTTGAATCTTCATCAATTTCAAAGCACACCGCTTCTAATAGCCATGTGAAGTGCGTAAAACTATGAGAAATCTGTTCTTTTTTGATAACTTTTTTCAAACCTAAACTTTGCGTTCTTTCTAAAAATTCAACTTCATTTTCAATAATTGGTAAGCACCATAAACCGCCCCACAAACCTGAATTAGGGCGTTGTTGCCATAACCATTGATTGTTGCATTGAATAAGTAAGACCTGAGCAGATTTTACGGGGACTGCTTTTTTGGGTTTCTTAAAAGGGAGTTCAGTTTCTAAACCTTGCTGATGTGCTTTGCAATGTTGTTGCATTGGGCAATACAGACACAATGGCTTTTTAGGTGTACAGACTGTTGCACCTAAATCCATAATAGCTTGCGTGTAATCATGATTGCGTTCAGTCGGGCATAAATCTTCGGCAATTTGCCACATGGCACGTTCATGAACAGGTTTGGATAAATCATCTTCAATAGCGAAGAAGCGTGACAAAACACGCTTAACATTGCCATCCATAATGACGCCATATTGACGCAAACCAAGCGACATCAGCGCGCCACCTGTAGATGGTCCTATACCTGGAAGTTCAATCCATTCTTCTAAATTTTGAGGAAAATGTCCTTTTTGCGTAACAATTCCTGCTGCTTTATGCAAATTTCTTGCACGTGCGTAATAGCCTAACCCTGCCCAATAGGGAGCAACATCATCCCAAGATGCAAGACCTAAATTTTCAACTGTAGGAAAGCGCTCAATAAAACGATCAAAATATTGCAGAACTGTTTTTACTTGAGTCTGTTGCAACATAATTTCCGATACCCAAACTTTGTATGGATCATCTGCAATTTGCCAAGGCAAATCATGACGACCATGTTCATCGAACCAGTTTAGAAGGGTATTAGAAAAAGAAAATTCAGGCATTGAAATGAAGTAACAACAAATAAGGCTTGAGTATAACTGAATTGAACGATGAACCTTTGAGATAAATGGATACACCTCATTCAAAAGGAGTACTTAAAAATTAAGTGTTGTACTTTATTTGAAAATTTAACAACAAAAAATGATGCCGAAGCATCATTTTTTTAGTGAGTTTATTTAAATTTGACCACTCATACCCCAGCGGGAATCAAGCTGTAAAGCTTGTCCTTCATAGCGAGGAATAATGTGAATATGGACGTGTTCAGATGCTTCGCCAAAGACAGAACCATCATTAAAACCAACATGAAAACCAGAGGGTTGATGGCGTAACTTAAGCTCATTACGCGCAAGTTCAAGCAAGGTTAAAAGGCTTTTGCGCTCTTTATCGGTTACATCAAAAAATGAACTTACGTGACGTTGAGGAACAATTACACAATGTCCTTTAGATAGTGCATTTGGTTCGGGTAAAATCACGCCGAAATCATTTTTTGCAATGATGTCATATTCATCAAAGTTACAATAGATGCAGTTATTTTCAGTCATTTGATTATCCTCTTTTCATTTTATTACTTACCTATTCACGTGAATAAATAGGCAATTTAAAGCCTTACGCTTTTAAGTGATGAGCGAATAATTCATACATCGCTTCGAGGCTTTGCTTTTCTGCTTCAGCATTGTAGCCAAGATCTACACCATTGGCTTTGGCTCTTTCATCGGCTAGTGGGTTTGAAAAGCCATGTTTAGCATCTTCAAAAATAATCACTTCATGATTTACTTTTACGGCATGCATTTCTTCACGGAAATTTGCGACATCTTCAAAGGAAACCATACTGTCTAATTCACCATGTAGAACAAGAATTTCCGCCTGTACTTTGCCTTCTTCAGCAGGTGATTTTGGTGATAAATTAGCATGGAATGTGGCAACAGCTTGAAGTGGAGCACCTGCACGAGCTAAATCTAGAATAACTTTGCCACCATAGCAAAAGCCAATTGCTCCGAGTTTAGCTTGATTTACTTCTGTTTGAGCAGCTAAAGTTTCTAAACCTGCAAACGCACGAGTCACAATTGTTTCAGGGTCTTGGAATGTTTCAGTCATCCATTCATTTGCTTGAGTAGCTTCAGTGGTTACTTTTTTGTTGCCGTACATATCAATAGCTAAGGCTGCATAACCATGTTCTGCTAATTCACGTGCACGCTGTTCGGTATATTCATTGCGTCCCCACCATTCAGGAGACACGATTACACCTGCAACAGGCGTTGTAGATTCAGGAGCAGCAAAGTAGCCAATTAAGGTAGAACCATCTTTTGCTGTGTATTGAATTTCACGTGTTTTGATTACAGAAGTCATGCACAATCCTTGAAGCTTTAATTATGATTAACTCGATTAAAGCACAAAAATATTGCAGATGTTTTGAAAAGAAATAAATGAAATAGAAACAAATGTGAGAAATTATGATTTGCTTATCACAAATTAAAAAAGAAGGGTCTAAGCCCTTCTTTTTGATGGTATAAAAATAATGTGTTTAAACTTTTCCGCGAGAGAGAAAGCCAACAATTGCAAGAATGACCGCAACAACAAGTAGAATGACGGCAAAGTCTTTAGATAAGCCTGCAACACCACCAAAACCAAGTAAACTTGCGATTAACGCGATAACAGCGAATATAATTGCCCAACGGAACATTGGAATTCTCCCTTCAATTTTTTTGATTATGAATTTAGTATAAAGATGATAATTACAATAAATGTGATGTATTTGTTTGTTTTTTGTACAAAATTGAAGTATTTTAATGAAAGAAAGTCATCTCTCTTATTGATCACTCAAGCCTGATATAATGCCAAAGCTCTTCTTTTTATTATGTATGAATATGTCTGAACTGTTACGCCCACAATTTTGGAAAAACTATACATTAGCAGAGTTAAATACTGCTGAATGGGAAGCGTTGTGCGATGGTTGCGGATTATGTTGTTTAATAAAATTAGAAGATGATGAAACCAATGAAGTGGCGTATACCAAGGTTTCTTGTAAGTTATTAGATTGTAAAACAGGACATTGTTCAGATTATCCAAATCGTATTGAACACGTGCCAGATTGTATTCAACTAACACCTGAAAAATTAGAAAATATTCATTGGCTGCCATCTTCATGTGCGTATCAACGCATGAGCGAAGGCAAAAGCTTACCTTCTTGGCATTATTTAAATACAGGTACACGAGAAAGCGTTATAAAAGCACGAAAGTCGGTTGCAGGGCGCTGTGTATCTGAAGCCGATGTCGATGAAGATGAAATTGAAGACTATATTGTACGTTGGGTTCGTTAATGAAAAAGTGATTTATGCAATAACGCTAATCTAACGATTTTAAAAAATCATCTTCCGAAATTACCTGAAAACCATGTTGGCGTAACAAGCTTGCAGTAATGCCTAAGCCTGAAATTTTTGTGCCTGAAAATGTACCATCATAAATAAAATTCGAGCCGCAAGACGGACTATTTTCTTTTAAAACAACTATCGAAACCTGATATTTTTTCGCAATTTCCAAAGCTTTCTGTGCACCATCAATAAATGCTTGTGTGACATCATTTCCTTGAGAGTCGATTACTTGTGCTATGCCATTTAAAACATCTTGAGCCGTGCCATTTACAATTTCTGCAGCTAAACGAGGCGTAGCTAATCCACCTAATATTTCGGGACAAACAGTAATGGCTTGCTGGTTTTGTAAAAGCTCAGAAATTTTTTCAAAATAATATCCTTTACCATCATAACGAACAGGTAAATTAGCCAAGCAGGCACTGATTAAATATTTCATATCGCAATCTTCACATCTGTAAATTTTGTCTTTAAAACTATTGCCTAGAGACATGAATAACATAGTAGACTAAGTGAAAGCTTAGTAAAGTAATAACAAGATGTCAGATAGCAATATTCCACTTCCTGAACGCCTACGTCCACGAGATTTGTCTGAAATTATTGGACAAGATCACCTGCTTGGTGAAGATGCACCATTGCGTCAAATGATTGACCAAGGGCATTTACCCTCTATTATTTTTTGGGGACCGCCTGGGGTTGGGAAAACCACAATTGCCTTATTACTAGCACAAGCCATAGATCGACCATTTGTGAGTTTATCTGCGTTAAATACAGGCGTGAAAGAATTAAGAGAAATTATTTCAGATGGTGGTGATTTAATGCCACCAGTTGTATTTATTGATGAAATTCATCGTTTTAATAAAAATCAGCAAGATGCATTATTGAATGCTGTCGAAAAAGGCAAAATTACGCTTGTTGGTGCAACAACAGAAAATCCTTCATTTGAAGTAAACAGTGCATTACTTTCTCGTTGTCAGGTTTATACCTTAAATGCTTTAGATGAAGATGCGATTCAAACACTCATTAATAATGCGATTCAAAAAGATCAATTTTTAAAAGATCGTTATATCCAAATTGAAGAGTTTGATGCACTTATACAATTTTCTGCAGGCGATGCTCGAAAAGCTTTAAATTTACTCGATTTAATTGCAAGTACATTTGAACCAGATTTAGAAAATATCATCACCAATGCAGTGGTTGTAAAAGTTGCACAGCAGAATATTGCACGTTATGACAAAGCAGGCGAACAGCATTACGACTTGGTTTCTGCATTTATTAAATCTATTCGTGGAAGTGACCCAGATGGTGCGCTGTATTGGATGGCTCGAATGCTCAAAGGTGGTGAAGACCCTGTATTTATCGCGCGCCGTATGTTGATTGCGGCATCTGAAGATATTGGCAATTCGAATCCAAATGCATTATTACTTGCAGGCGAATGTTTCCGTTCAGTTCAAGTTATTGGTATGCCTGAATCACGCATTATTTTGGGACAATGTGCCGTTTATTTAGCGACAAGTGCAAAAAGTAATAGCACGTATTTAGCTATTAATAAGGCGATGGATTTGGCTGAAAAAACAGCAAACTTACCTGTGCCGTTACATTTACGCAATGCACCAACCAAGCTAATGAAAGAACAAGGATATGGTGTCGATTATCTATATCCGCATAATTACCCTGAACACTTCGTATTGCAGGAATATATGCCGCCTGAATTAAAAGGCACAAAATTATATGAATCTGCACGTAATAAGCGTGAAGTTGAAGGTGAGAAGTTGCAACAACGTCGTTGGCAACAACAGCAGCAACAGCAATAACATATATAAAAAAACCCAACTCGGGAGAGTTGGGTATAAATGGATGTTTCTTGGGGAGATAACATCCAGAGGGTAAACTGGTCGGCAACGTAGAGCGAAAAGCGGAGATATTTTCTACGCTGCCTAGTATGAAATTAATAATAGAAAGAAACGCTTAGAAAGTAAAAATGGCGATTTTGATGATGATCATTCAATTATTCGATAATAACTTCAAAAAACTCTAATTTTTAAATAATATCTTTATTATTAGAAATTTAATTTAACTTTAATTTTTATTGTTTCAATGAGATAGCAAAAAATAAATTCGAACTATTTAAACTTCTGGTTCGGAAGGATTTTCATCATAAAAGAAAACTGTATAATGTTATGTTATAACGTAATATAAAAGATGAGAATATGAACAATTCACGACTATTAGTTTTACTATTTTTGCTTATAAAACAGGTTGAAGCAGCGGAAACAGACTCAAAGCAATACTTAAAACCGATTAAACTGACTGCTGAAGAAAATATTCGCGCAGAACATAAAGTCGAGAAGCAATTTATTGAAAAAGCGAATACTTTAGGTGATGCAATTAAACATGTATCGGGTGTTCAAAGCAGTTCATTTGGACCCAATTCAGGTGCGCCCGTAATCCGTAGTTTGCAAGGGCATCGTGTAGGTGTGTTTGAAAATGGGACGTCAATTCAAGGTGTTAATTCAATTAGCGGCAACGTAAATATTCCATTTGATCCGATATTTACTGAATCTATCAAAATCAATAAATCTAATAATAGCGTCAGATATGGCGATCAATCTTTAGGGGGGAGTGTAGAAGTCGATAGTGGTCTAATTCTGAAGAAACTAAATGAAAAATCTCGGGAAATAGATTTGGTTTATAAGAATGGTTGGAATAGTTTTGATGCCAAAGGTTTGAAGCTACAACTGAATAATCAAAAAAACTTAGCTACAAATATTCAATTTTCTAGACAAGAAATAAAGTCTTATAACATTCCAGGTAAAAGCAAAGCGCAAGTTTGCGATAGTGATATTTTCATAAATGGTGGCGTAAATAGTACTTTGGCTGATATATGTCAAAAAGATGCAAGAATTAAAAAAACGTATAATAAAGCATCACAAAAATATATGAGTCAGATCATAATTAATAATCCTGATTGGGCTGATGGTGATTTTTCATTTTATTCGGACGATCCAATTTCTCGAGCAGGTGGGAGGGAGTATCAAAACCCATTAAATCCTGATTATGTTGAAGGTACAGAAAAAAATAAAATTGATCATATTAATAACGATGTAACACCAAACTATAATAAAAAATTAGGAAATAGTTATGCGAGGAATGACAATATTGCAGTGGGAACAACGTATTTTTTAAAGAATGGATATATTGGTTTTAGTGCCGATTATAAGAAAAGTGAGTATGGCGTTCCGGGTTTTTCTTTGGAAAATAAGTCATTCCAAGAAAATTATGATGATGGATTACCTGTAGGTGTAAAGACAGAACAAAATAAGTTTATGCTTGATAGTTTGTTCAATCAGCCAGTCATTTTTTTAGATAATATTCAATTTAAAGCATCAAATTTTGTTAATAAATCAGGTGAATATATTGGTGCGAGTGAAGCAAATTTATATAAATTTGAACAAAATTTCGTTGAATTGGTATTCAAACAAAAAGATTTTGGCTATTTATCGGGTGAAATCGGTCAAAGTTGGGGAATCAGAGATGTCGATGGAAAAGGTCATGCTCGATATCTGCCCAATGTAAAAACCACAAGGAATGCATTTTTTATTCAAGAAAAATTAAATTTTAAACCTGTATATTTTGAAGCAGGCTACCGTCGAGAAAATGTTGAGCATCAGATTCAAGATCATACTTTTGTTGGGTCTCGTAATGCATCTAATGGAAAATTAGAAGATCGAAATTTTGATTTATCACATTACTATTTAGGTGGTGGTTTTTATTTGGGAGATCATGTTCATATTCATGCTAAATATAGTAAATCTGAAAGAGCACCCGAATTAAACGAGTTATATGCGAGTAACCCGCATTATTCAATTATGACTCAAGAAGAAGGTAATCAAAATTTAAAGAAAGAGAAAGTGAAATCGATTGAATTAAATACAGATTTAACTTTCGAGCAAAGCAAAATAGCTTTGTCTTTATATCAAATGAATTTTAATGATTATATGTATTTGTCACATTCAGGTATGGCTATGCGTAATCGACTTCCATTGCAATATTGGAAGCAAACGGATGTGAAAATTGAGGGATTTGAGATTGATCTAAGTCATCGCTTTTTACTTGATAAGTGGGGTGATTTAACCCTAAGTACCTTTGGTGATTTTGTTAAAAATCGAGTAACGAATAAAAATCTTATTCAATCTTCAAATGATGGCGAATATCCAACCAATATGCCAACAAACCGTTATGGTGCAAGCATAGAGTGGGAAAAAGATGATTATCATCTTAGGTTATCTAATGTTTATTATGCTCAAGCGAAATACTTAGGAAAGAGTGTAAACTCTGAAATTCCTTTACCCGCTTATCATTTATTAGACTTATCTTTAAGTAAAAAAGTGGCATTAAAAAATGCAGATTTTGAGTTTTATCTAAATGGAACAAATTTGCTTAATGAAGAAGCGAGACCTCAAAACTCACCTTTAAAATACATTGCGCCTTTACCTGGGCGAGGGTTTCAGTTAGGCATAACAATGAGTTTGTAGTATTTAAAAACTCAAATTTTAGTAAATAAAAAACCGAGCGATTAAGCTCGGTTTTTTTGAAGATCAGACGATATTAGATGTCTGAAAGGTCGATACCAATACGAGCAGCAACTTCTTCATAAGCCTCAACAACACCACCTAAACCTTGACGGAAGCGGTCTTTATCAAGTTTTTTCTTCGTGTCTTTATCCCATAGACGGCAACCGTCTGGAGAGAATTCATCACCAAGAACGATGCGATCGTGGAACACACCAAATTCAAGTTTGAAATCTACAAGAAGCATATTGCCTGTAGCGAATAATTCTTTAAGAACATCATTTACTTGATAAGTAAGTTCTTTCATACGCGCAAGCTGTTCAGCTGTAGCCCAACCTAAAGTGATTGCTTGAGACTCGTTAACCATTGGGTCACCAAGTGCATCATCTTTAAAGAATAATTCGAAAGTAGGCGGAACAAGTTCTTTGCCTTCTTCAACACCTAAACGACGACATAATGAACCTGCTGCATAGTTACGAACTACACATTCAACAGGAATCATGTCTAATTTTTTCACTAAAACTTCAGTAGGAGAAAGAAGTTTTTCGAAGTGAGTCTCAATGCCAGCAGCAGCCAGTTTTTCCATGATAAAGGCGTTAAAACGGTTATTAACCTTACCTTTTCGATCTAGTTGTTCGATTTTTTCGCCATTGAATGCAGAAGCATCATCACGAAAGACTAAAATCAGATGGTCTGCATTATCTGTTTCATAAACAGATTTTGCTTTACCAGTATAGAGCAAGGTTTGTTTTAACATGGAGGGAACCTTTTTCAAAAAAAATGCCTAGAAATGTCTAGGCTGGCCAATTTTGGTAAATCTGGGCTAACAATTCTGCAGAAATTTGTTTGTCTGCAAAAGTGTTGTCAGTATTGAACACAGCGAGGCTATTACTTGAACCAGCAGATGTAAGTCTTAACACATAAGATTTTTGATCAATCTTAATTGTTACGTCAGTCGCATTTTTGCTTTGACCTACAATTGTGTGATTAAGGCTACTTAAAGTGGCAAGTGTATATTGCCAAATTGTAGCAGAATTCCCATCAATTTTGAGTAAAGGATTTTGATTACCATCAGTTATTTGCTGTGGTCGACCAATAGATCCTTCACTCTGATCATCTTGCGTAGTTGCTTGAGTAAATGTGGTTGGTCTAGGAAGCGCAAAACGGTTACCACGATCATTTTCATATTGTGGAGCATTTGCAATTGCACGAGGATCAACAATAGGAGCTGGATACAAAGGCGTTGCTGGTCTAACCATTGAACCTTCAGGATATTGTAAAGGTTCGATTGTTGCTGTCTTTTTATAGTCTAAAGAACCATTGCTGATACCAAATGAACTACAACCAACCAAACTTAAAGCTGAAAGCGCAGTGACTAAACCAAAACGTATTTGCATAATGTTAAGCTCTTTTATTTAATGATGCCTGCCGCTGTGAGTGCTTCACGAAGCGTAGTGCGATATTGTTCTGCAAGTGGGGTAAGTGGTAAACGAATCCCTGTACCAATAAGTTTCATTTCATGAAGTGCCCATTTCACAGGAATTGGGTTCGATTCACAGAATAAAACGTCGTGTAAAATAGCAACTTTACTATTTAAGTGTTCTGCTTTTGTTGAGTCACTAGCAAGTGCTGAAGCACATACTTCGCTCATTTCTTTAGGTGCTACGTTTGCAGTAACAGAAATATTACCTTTTGCACCTAAAGCAATAAGTTGATAAGCCGTTGCATCATCACCAGAGTAAACCGTCATTGCTTTGTCTTTTAAGCCTTCAATCAGCTTTTGACCACGAGCAACATCACCTGTGGCATCTTTAATACCAACAATGTTTTTGATGTCTGCAAGACGAATAACTGTTTCATTCTGCATATCAACGCCAGTACGACCTGGTACGTTATAAAGGATAATTGGTAGCTCTACTGATTCAGCAATAGCTTTATAATGCTGATATAGACCTTCTTGTGTTGGCTTGTTGTAATAAGGGGTTACCAACAGGGCTGCGTCTGCGCCAAGTTCTTTTGCTTCTTGCGTAAGTTCAATGGCTTCGCGTGTTGAGTTTGCACCAGTACCAGCAATAATCGGAATGCGTTTGTTTGCTACACGAATGATTTCTTTAATCACTTGTGTATGTTCAGCCATACTTAATGTTGATGCTTCACCAGTTGTACCAACTGCAACAATGCTGTTCGTGCCTTGTTCTATGTGCCACTCAACGAGCTTTTCTAGACCTTTCCAATCTACGCTGCCATCTTCTAACATTGGGGTGACAATTGCGACAATTGAGCCTTGAATGGTCTGTGCTTGCTGAGTCATTTTTTAAAAATATCCTATTTTCCCATCCACGTTATGTAGAAAAACAGAGAAGGTGGATGGTTGCAGTATTTTGATTTGAGTCAAAATTCAATAAGTCATCATTGAATAATGCTTATGCAAATTATGACTGATTCAGTGTGTCAGAACAATATCCTTTAGTCAAAGCAATAACAAAGTTTTTAAAAATAATAAAACTTTATAGAAATGATGAAGTTGATTTTAAAATAAGGTGCTTTCTATGGGGGATAATCTGTGTTGTAAAATCGTTATAAAACGCAGTATTTGTGATGTTTTCAGTGTTTTTTACTTTTAAATGATGAAATAGATCATTCAAAATATTTTATAGATGCTGAATAGATTTGATGTTGGCATCATTCATTTATAAATATCACTTTCATTATTTTTTCCTATTTCAGATGTAAATTCTTCCATCCAATGTAAAAAGCTCAAAATACATTCGCTTTTTTTTATGGTTATTTCAATGGAAAATATGATTAACTATTTTCAAGGTTTAAAAGGATTTCGATATAAATGCAAAAAAATACAGCCTTAATTGTTGTGGATGTTCAAAATGGTTTTACGCCAGGTGGCAACTTAGCTGTTGCAAATGCAGATCAGATTATTCCAAACATTAATCATATCGCAACGTATTTTGAAAATATTGTCATCACACAAGATTGGCATCCTGAAAATCATATTTCTTTTGCCCAAAATCATGAAAATAAACAGGCTTTTGATACTGTAGAGTTAGATTATGGTACGCAAGTTTTGTGGCCTGCACATTGTGTACAAGGAACACATGATGCCGAATTACATCCAAACTTAAAATTACCAACCGCTCAATTAATTATTCGAAAAGGTTTCCATAGTCATATTGATAGTTATTCGGCATTTATGGAAGCTGACCAAAAAACAACAACAGGTTTGGCGGGTTATTTAAAAGCGCGCACTATTGATACTGTATTTATTGTGGGAATTGCCACAGATTTTTGTGTGGCATGGACAGCTATGGATGCTGCAAAGTTAGGTTTTAATACTTTTGTGATTGAAGATGCAACTAAAGGCATAGATTTAAATGGTTCTTTACAATATGCATGGCAAGAGATGTCGGCAGCAGGTGTGAAACGTATTTATATGAAAGATTTAATCGAACAATGTGCTTAAATACACCATATATTTCATGGGAATAATACAAAGTTATTCCCTTTATTTTTGCCCACTCAAATCAATGATATAGGAGTAGGCAGATGTCTATTCTTCTTAAATTTACACAGTTCATCCAAAAGACCTTTGCCATTTGGGTCATTCTTTTTTCAGGACTTGCACTTTATAGTCCAGAAACATTTGTTTGGTTAAAAACCTATATTACATGGATGCTTGGCATCATTATGTTTGGTATGGGCATGACCATGACGTTGGGCGATTTTAAAGGTGTTTTACACAACCCAAAAGCAGTTACGCTTGGTGTTTTTGCGCAATTTTTAGTGATGCCTGCTTTGGCATTCTTATTGTGTCAGCTTTTTAAATTACCAACAGAAATTGCCATTGGTGTTATTTTGGTAGGGTGTTGCCCTGGTGGAACAGCATCGAATGTGATTACCTTTATGGCGAAAGGAAATACTGCACTCTCCGTTGCATGTACTTCAGTTTCAACGATTCTTGCGCCAATTCTTACGCCTGCAATTTTTTATGTTTTGGCAAGTCAGTGGATTGATATCAATGCAATGTCGATGTTGAAATCTATTCTACAAGTGGTTTTATTTCCAATTGTTTTAGGTTTGCTTGCACGTGCTATTTTGAAAAATAAGGTCGATCACTATATTCAAGTCATGCCTTTAATTTCTGTAGTTGCCATTGTGGCAATTGTTGCTGCGATTATTGCAGGAAGTAAGGCACAAATTTTAGAATCAGGTTTAATGATTTTGGGCGTTGTCATCTTACATAACGGTTTGGGTTTGCTTTTAGGGTATTGGGCAGGGCGAATGTTCAAATTACCCTATGCAGATTGCAAAGCCATTTCTATTGAAGTGGGTATGCAAAATTCAGGTTTGGGGGTGGCATTGGCTGCGGTACATTTTGCTTTATCACCAATTACTGCTGTTCCAAGTGCTATTTTTAGTTTATGGCACAATATTTCGGGTTCTGCACTTGCAACGTATTGGGCGGCAAAAGCAGATAAAACTGAAAAATAAAAAAATTTGGATTAAAAAAGCCTGACATTAAGTCAGGCTTTTTATTTCAACACTGCATTTTAAGATGCACGAGATTGTTTTGCTTTTAAAATTTCAGTACGAATGGTTTGCGCTAATTCCGCATGTTCACTATCCATACCATTAATCATAAATGCATGGCGAGTTAGAACATTGGTTGGATTAGGCAGATTAACCAATTCGTAATGTTCCGATAGCTCTTTCAAAAATTCATTAGGTAAATAAATCGCGCTTTCTTTTGCTGAAAGTTGATTCACCAAACGTTCTGCTGCTTGAACTGAGTTAAGTTGCATCGCTTCAACAGAAGTGGCTACGGCACTGCGTGTTTGAAGTACAAAGCGTTTGTCTTCGCGGTAACGTTTATAAAGTACTTCTGAAAGCAACTGGAAAACGGTGCCAATCATAGCCAAACATTCTGGAGCATTTGGCTTTTCAGATGAAATTGTCAGGGTTGCACCATTTCGACTGAACGTCTGTACAGTTGTAATGTCAGAAACATTCAATTTGTAATATTGAACACAAAGCTCAATACTTTTTGTTAAAAAGATTTGGCACAAATTAAAGTAAGGTGTAGAAACTTTATCTGTAATTGAGTCGAGCAGTTGTTTCGGGTCGTAGAACTGAATATTCAAAGCAATAGTGTTTTGATTTGGGACTTCACTGTTCAATTCTTTGATTTTTGGTTGAGCTTTAGCAAGATGCTGAGATTGTGCCAAAGTTACCGCAGAATGATGCTTTTCTTGTTCTAATGCTTGAGTCAACATTTGAAGTTCGTGTTTTAAACGTGCTTCATTATTTATATTTGCCAAATATTCTGTACGGCTAGGTCGTGCAATTGCACGGTAAGCAAGCCACAACAAGCCATGAATGAATAATGAAAATAGAATAGCCATCCATTGAGTACGTAAAATTTCACCAATACTTGGTTTAATTAGCGTAATTTCAATTGTTCCGACTTTCTTTTCATTTTGTAACGCATCTCTAACAAAAATTTCGCCCTGACGCGTTTTTGACATACCACCAGTTGCAAGCACCTGATTATTGGTATCTAAAATACGAATAGATGCAATATTTGGGTTGGTTGCATAACGATTCGCCAATAAAGCAAGAGACACGGTATTGGCAGGATCTAGCTCAGATAAGCTGTCCGTAACCAATTGCGTTGTCATCAATTGACCTTGATTGGTGCGGTTTTCATTTAATTGATGTGTCGTTGCAAGTACCAATAAAAAGGTATGCAACGTAAAGCTTACAATCAGTAGGCTAGCAAATAGCCCTTGTCTAGGCGCATTCAACGTAAACTTCCAAAGTAATTCTACTTAAATTCGATTATGATTCTTACAATAGTTGTAGCTCAGACCCGAGTCAATTCATGCGAGAAATCATTCTTATATCATTTTTAGGACCTGACCAACCTAATCAGTTTACTCGATTAATGCAGGTGTTGTCCGCTCATTCCTTACAAATTCTAGATGTTGGCCAAGCCGTCATCCACAACCAGCTCACATTAGGTATTGTTGTTGCCTCTGAAGATCAGACTGCGACAGCATTAGCCATGAAAGAGATTTTAATTTTAGCACATGAAATTGGTTTAACTGTTCGCTTTAAACCAATCTTGGCAACAGATTATGATCAATGGGTAAGTGAAGGTGGTCGTACGCGTTACATCGTAACAGCGCTAGCACCTGAATTAAAAGCTTCGCACTTACAAGCAGTGACTCAAATTGTATCTAGTCAAGGCTTTAACATTGAAACAGTAACACGTTTGTCTGGCAGACCAACTTTAACAGGTGAATCTACTGAGCCTAAACGTGCTTGCGTAGAGTTTGGCTTAAAAGGACAAATGCTAGATGCTGCAGCAATGCGTGCAGCATGCCTAAAACTATCAAGTGAACTAAATGTCGATGTTGCAGTTCAGGAAGATAATGCTTATCGCCGTAATCGTCGTTTAGTTTGTTTTGATATGGACTCAACGTTAATTGAGCAAGAAGTGATTGATGAACTTGCAAAAGAAGCAGGCGTGGGTGAGCAGGTTGCTGAAATTACAGAACGAGCAATGCAAGGTGAACTTGATTTCCAAAGCAGTTTCCGCGCACGTGTTGCTCTTTTAAAAGGTATGGATGCATCTGTACTTGCAAGTATTGCAGAACGCTTAACCGTTACAGAAGGTGCTGAACGTTTAATTTCAACACTGAAAGCATTGGGTTATCGCACCGCAATTTTATCTGGTGGATTCCAATATTTTGCAGAATATTTACAAGCAAAATTAGGTATAGATGAAGTACATGCAAACATCTTAGATATTCAAGATGGCAAGGTGACAGGTGAAGTTAAAGGTCACATTGTAGATGGTGCACGTAAGGCCTTACTTTTAACTCAAATTGCTGAAGAAATGGGTATTTCACTTGAGCAAGCCATTGCAGTAGGGGATGGTGCAAACGATTTACCAATGCTTTCAATTGCGGGTTTAGGTGTTGCATTCCGTGCGAAACCTCTAGTTCGCCAAAATGCAAATCAAGCCATTTCTAGCGTTGGTTTAGATGGTGTACTGTATTTACTTGGTGTACATGATAAAGATTTAAACCGTGGATAATGGTTGAGTTTTTAAAAAAATACGGCAAATTTGCCGTATTTTTTATTTATAAAGGCATAAATAATGAGACTAAAGCCGTGGATGAATGCAAGAAAAAAATAACGATAAATACCATCGGTAAAAAAATTTTTTAGTTAAAAAATGCAGATGTTTTTTTTGTAATGACACGCGAAGAAAGGACAGGCTTTACTTCCCGAAAAGTTAAAATCAAAAAAAATGTAATTACAATATAATATTGCGACAATGTATGTCGCATAACCAGATAACAAGTCTTTTTTTATGCAAAAAACTGCTCATAATGCTTTTCATAGCGTTTAAATACATATAGCCCATTAATCTAATTAAAGGTATTCGCGTTAGAACGATGCTTTATTTAAAAAGCTAGAATCTAACATTAACGGAGGTTTTTATGGCAACAGCGAATTTAGCAAGCATTGTCGGCATCAGCTTATTAGCAGTTGCTTTGATTGCTGTTTTCTTCTCGCCTTATCGCCGCTGGTTGAGCTTTATGATGGCTGGAATGGTTTTTTGGGGATTACTCGAGATTGTACGTTTAAGTGTGCAAACAGTCTTTGAATTCCCAGTAACTTACAGTTATCTAGCTGCGATTTCATTTGCAATGGTGATGATGACATTATTGCTGTTAATTGAAGATCGTCGAGCGGAACGTGCAGCAATGGCAAAGCGTCGTTATATTGAACATACTCCAGTATATGAAGACGATCAGCAACAATATTCTAGCCATTAAGAGAAGACTGATCTTTTTCGAAAAATGCACATTGATGTGCATTTTTTTTGTTTGAAATTTATGATTATTATGCAAAGCAATACTGCAAAAAAAATAAGCTATGGTAGGATGTCGTAGTTCAATTTTATACAATTACAATAGGCTTCGATGTCATGAAATTTCCTTCACTACCTGTCGTAAAATTACCACTTGTTGATGTGAGTACAGACCCGCTTGATCTTATGGTTGCAGGTTTAGTATTACGTATGAAGCAATTGGCTCGTACAAGTCCTAAATTTATTGAATTGATTCATGATCGTCAGTTCCGTATTCAAATTGGTACAGACTTGGGTGTTGCGCGTCAAATTATTGTAAATAATGGACAAATCGATACAGTTTCAGGAAGTGCAGAACCTGCAGATTTTACTTTGCA
Source organism: Acinetobacter portensis (assembly GCF_009372215.1). GTDB lineage: Bacteria > Pseudomonadota > Gammaproteobacteria > Pseudomonadales > Moraxellaceae > Acinetobacter > Acinetobacter portensis. The sequence continues at coordinate 23,957 of NZ_LWRV01000042.1, forward strand.
ATTTGCAGACAGTGAACAAGGTGTAAAGACGTTGGTTAAAGGCGATCCATCTGTATTTATGACAGGTATGCAAAATGGCACAATTAAAATGGATGGTGATTTCAGTTTGTTGGTGTGGTTTAACCGTGTTGCTAAACTTATTCCGCCAAAATTGCCAAAACCTGTGACAGAAAAGTTGTCTTTTGCGCGTCAATTCATCAAAGAGAAGACAGGTAAATAATCAAAAATCTTTCATCGAGCCTTTTCTTTCTCCCTTTGGGAGAAATACAAAGAGGCTATAAGTATGAGTGATAGATTTGACCAAGAAAAGCCCTCAATCGAGGGCTTTTTTATATGTATAAGATTTCAATTATTCAATTTCTAAGTTAAATGTTACAGGTCCATCATTGACCAAATGAACTTTCATGTCTGCAGCAAAAATACCTGTTTGAACATGGCTAAACTGAGATTTTGCATATTCAACTAGTTGTTCATAAAGTGCTTTGGCTTCACTGGGCGGCATTGCAGGACCAAAGTCAGGACGTAAGCCTTTTTGTGTTTGTGCCATTAAAGTAAATTGTGAAACAAGCAATAAACCACCATTGGCTTGGGAAATATTCCATCCCATTTTGCCTTGTTCATCATCAAAAAAACGATATTTTAAAATTTTATCAATCAGCTTTTTACCTTTTTCAAAGTCATCTTCCTTGCCTAAACCTAGAAAAACTAAAATTCCTTTTTCAATTTCTCCAGTTGTTTCACCATCTACAACTACTTTTGCTTCAAGAACTCGTTGCAATAAAGCACGCATAACACAACCATTTATGATGTTTTTTAATTCAAATGAATTGTAGCAAATATCTCTACTCAATATGATGTGGTGAGTTTGTGGTTGTGTAAGTATTTAATAAATATTGAGTTTAGATAAGTTTAAAAGTGTTGATCTAATAAAACGATTAAAACTATAAAAATTAACCCTTTTACCAATTTAAATGAAAAATGTAACTTAGCTCGTGCAGGAAAGGTATGAATTGAGAGAAAACATCATGTTTAAGCGTTCTTTATTAGTTGCAATGCTTACAGCAGCAACTGCAGCGACACAAGCTGCACCATTAACAAAAGATAACGGTGCTCCAGTGGGTGATAACCAAAACTCAATCACCGCAGGTCCAAATGGTGGCACTTTGCTACAAGACGTTCAATTGGTACAAAAATTACAACGTTTTGGTCGCGAGCGTATTCCTGAGCGTGTTGTTCACGCACGTGGTACGGGTGCTTACGGTGAATTTGTTGCAACTAAAGATTTATCAGACTTAACTGTCGCTTCACTTTTTAAAGCAGGTACAAAAACCCCTGTATTCTTACGTTTCTCAACTGTAATTCACGGTAAAGGTTCACCTGAAACTTTACGTGACCCACATGGTTTTGCAATCAAATTCTATACACAAGAAGGTAACTGGGACTTAGTAGGTAACCAATCTCCAGTATTCTTTATTCGTGATGCGATTAAGTTCCCAGATTTCATTCACGCAATGAAACCAAGCCCAATTAATAACGTTCAAGATGCAAACCGCGTTTTTGACTTCTTGTCTAGCCAACCATGGGCTGTGAACATGTTGACTTACGTTTATGGTCAGCAAGGTGTTCCAACGAGCTATCGCGAGCAAGATGGTTTTGGTGTTCACGCATACAAGTTGTACAACGACAAAGGCGAATATAAATACGTGAAGTTCAACTTCCGCTCTAAACAGGGCGTGAAAGGTCTTAACGTGAAAGAAGCGGCTGAGCAACAAGGTAAAGACTTCAACCACTTAACGAACGATCTTTACAACAACATCAACAAAGGTAATTTCCCGAAATGGGATCTTTATATCCAAGTATTGGATCCTAAAGATTTAAATAGCTTTGATTTTGATCCGCTAGATCCAACTAAAATCTGGCCAACAGACTTAGTTAAAGAAACGAAAGTAGGTACGTTAACACTTAACCGTATGCCTAAAAACTTCTTTAATGAAACTGAGCAATCAGCTTTTGCTCCAGGTAATTTAGTACCAGGTATCGAGCCATCTGAAGACCGTTTATTACAAGGTCGTGTGTTCTCTTACTCGGATACGCAAATGTATCGTTTAGGTGCGAATCATCAGCAAATTCCTGTAAACCGTCCAGTTGTGAATGTAAACAACAACAACCAAGATGGCTACATGAACGTTAGCGAACGCGATTCTGATGTTAACTATGAACCAAGTCGTAAAGAGCCTAAAGCTGCAACTGAAAAAGCACGTGCAGTTCAAACTCCACTTTCAGGTACAGTTCAACAAGTTGGCGTGAAAGAGCAAAACTTCAAGCAAGCTGGTGATCTTTACCGTTCATACACTGCGAAAGAAAAAGACGATTTAATCATGAACTTAGCTGCTGATCTTGGCAATGTGAAAGATTCAGAAACTAAGCACATCATGTTGTCTTACTTCTACAAAGCAGATGCGGACTACGGTACGCGTATGACTAAAGCGGTGAACGGTAACTTGGCAACTGTTAAAGCGAAAGCAGCGAAATTAAAAGACTAAGTCTTTTAAATGGTCAATATAGATTGATCGGCTGAATTGGTGACTAGGGCGTAGGAAGTCACCTCAAGAAAGTCCTGTAGAACTCAATTCCTTTCCTGCACCCTAGGGGAGTTTTACAGGCACTCTTTTTTACCAATATCAAATTTTCATATTATGAAGTAAGTTCGATTTCTGTTGGAGTTCATCATGAAAGTTATGCAACATATCGTTTTAGCTAGTATTCTCGTGCTTGGTTCCGCATTCGCAAACGTGACTGTCGCGAAGAATATCTCCCCCGTTAAAACTGTTGCAAACGATCAGATGAACTCACAACAGGAATTGATAGCTCTTTTCTTTGCTGCTGCAAGAACGGGTAATGAAGACGTCATCAACGAGTTTTAAAAATATGGTTTTCCTGTAGATACGCGTAATGCAGATGGTTATACACCGTTAATGATGGCTGCATATTATGGTCATCAAAATATTGTTACGACATTAATTGCGCATGGTGCAGATCGTTGCGCACGTGATAATAAAGGTAATACTGCATTAATGGGTGCAATGTTCAAACTAGAATGGTCGATTGTGAAACAACTTCGTAAAACAGATTGCGATGTGAATGCAAAAAAAACAGGTCAAAAAACCGTTGAAGAATTTGCCAAAGTGATTGGACAAGATAAAAAATTTAAGCAACTTAAGGATTAAATGAAGCCTTTGATTCAGAATCTATTGCTCATTTTTATCTAACAAAGTTATATAAAATGAATGAATAATAAAGACTCAATCTATATTGGGTCTTTTTATTTTGTCTAAAACCATTCAACTCTTCTTAAAACTTTCAATTTTTATTTAAAAAATATGCTTTAATGCAATAAGCACAGCGAAATACATAAAGATATGGCTCCAATCATTCAATCTTTGCTTGATACAGATTTGTACAAATTTACAATGCTTCAAGTGGTTCTGCATAAATTCCCACAGACGCATAGTGTCTATCATTTCCGATGCCGTAATTTGCAAGATACGGAATATCCATTAACGGAAATTTTAGATGATTTGAATGAACAATTAGATCATCTTTGCCAATTAAAATTTAAAGAAGATGAGCTTCTGTATTTAAGAAGTTTACGTTTTATAAAAAGTGACTTTGTCGATTATTTAGAACTCTTCCAATTAAAACGCCGTTTTATTAAAGCGGGAATAGACGAAGAAGGGCGTTTGGATATTTGGGTAGAAGGCCCAATGGTTCAAGCGATGATGTTTGAAATTTTCGTTCTTGCTATAGTCAATGAGCTTTACTTCAAACGTATTCGTTCAGATGAAGTTCTTGCCGAAGGTGAACGTCGTCTTTTAGCGAAAGTTGAATTACTTAAAAAATATGAAGCAGAACAAAATCCAAATGATCCACCATTTTTAGTTTCAGATTTTGGCACACGTCGAAGATATAGCTTTGAATGGCAAAAACACGTTATTGAAGAATTCCACAAAGCTGCACCCTACATTTTCCGTGGTACAAGTAATGTATTAATTGCAAAGGATTTGAACATCACACCTATTGGTACAATGGCGCATGAATTCCTACAAGCCTTTCAAGCTTTAGATGTTCGTTTACGTAATTTCCAAAAATCTGCGCTGGAAACTTGGGTGCAAGAATACCGTGGCGATTTAGGAATCGCACTGACAGATGTTGTGGGAATGGATGCTTTCTTACAAGATTTTGATTTGTACTTTGCAAAACTGTTTGATGGTTTACGTCATGACAGTGGCGACCCGTATGAATGGGGTGACAAAGCTTATGAACACTATAAAAATTTAAAAATTGATAGTAAAACCAAAATGCTCACGTTTAGTGATGGTTTGAATTTAGAAAAAGCATGGTCATTGCATAACTACTTTAAAGATCGCTTCCAAGTGAGCTTTGGGATTGGCACAAATTTAACAAACGATATGGGACAAACACCTTTAAATATCGTGTTGAAACTTGTGGAATGTAATGGACAATCTGTAGCAAAAATTTCGGATAGTCCGGGCAAAACTATGACGGATAATGACACTTTCTTGGCATATTTACGTCAAGTTTTTGATATTACCGAAGCATAGAATTGAACTAAATTTAGAAAATGCTGAACATGATGTTTGGCATTTTTTTTGATTAAAAAATGAGTTTACTTATCTAAAATTATGCTAAATGAATACTATAAATCCACAGATTACTAAAAAGTAAGTATGCTAATATTTAAGATATTGGACTAAATATAAAATGCAAAAGATGGCTAAATTTAACTTTGATTTCAAACTATTAATTGAAGTTGAGGACTTGGTTCCTCATCTAGGAAATACCAATTTACGTATTGTCGATTTAAGCCGAAGTTCGGTTTATGAACAATTACATATTCCGCATGCAATTCATTTGAAACCAAAGCTTTTAGTACGTCAAGAAGACAATACATCAGGTTTATTGCCAGAAGTGGAAGGCTTAGAAGAGCTCATTGAATATTTGAATATTTCACCCGATCATCATGTAGTTGCTTATGATGATGAAGGTGGTGCATGGGCAGGGCGTTTAATTTGGAACTTACATTGTTTAGGTTTTCATAATACAAGCCTGTTAAATGGTGGTATTCATGCATGGTTGGGTGCGGGTTTACCCACTTCAGCAGAAGTAGAAAGCTTTGAAACTGTAACAAATTTAGTCCAAGTTAAATTAGATGAAACATATCGTATTCAATATGATGAATTGCTTGAAAAGGTGAAAAACAAAGAGATTCAGGTTTGGGATTGCCGTACAGAAGATGAATATACAGGCCTCAGATTAGCTGCACGACGTGGCGGTCACATTCCAGGAGCAAGACATTTTGAATGGAGTACTGCCCTAAACCGTGAAAATCATTTAAAATTGCGTCCATTACAAAACACGCAACAACGTTTGGAACAGTTAGGCTTCAATTTAAATGAACCTGTCGTGGTGTATTGCCAATCGCATCACCGTTCAGGTCTGGCATATATTTTAAGCCGTTTATTGGGTTGGAAAGTTCAAGCGTATGATGGGGCGTGGAGTGAATGGGGCAACTGCCTCGCTAGTCCTATTATTACTGGAGAGTCGCCGTCTTGAGCCTCACATCACGTTTAAAAAAACAACTTTTCATTCAAGCACAACGTGTTGTGCCACAGCACCAATTATCTCGTGTTGTAGGTAAACTTGCGGCAAGTGAAACGCCTATTATTAAAAACACTGTTATTAGTGCTTTTAAAGCGCAATATGGCATTGATATGTCGATTGCAGAGCAACAAAATGCATTGAAATTTAAATCATTTAATGAGTTTTTCACACGTTCTTTAAAAGATGGCGTACGTGAAATTGACAATGATGCAACGAGTATTGTTTCACCTGCTGACGGTGCAATTTCACAATTAGGCAAAATTGAAGCGGGTGAGATTTTTCAAGCCAAAGGTCAAAGTTTTACAACTGAAAACTTAATTGCAGATCCATTACTTGCAGAACCATTTAAAAATGGTCAGTTTGCAACAGTTTATCTTTCACCAAAAGATTATCACCGTGTACATATGCCTTTTGCAGGTACATTAACTGAAACTTTGTATGTTCCGGGTGAATTGTTCTCTGTAAACCAAACGACTGCGGAAAATATTCCAGGTTTATTTGCACGTAACGAACGTATGGTGTGCTTATTTGATACTGAACTTGGTCGTATGGCGGTTGTTCTTGTTGGTGCGATGATTGTTGCTGGCATTGAAATTGTGGCGACAGGAAAAGTAAAACCATCAGGTCGTTTAGAAGTGAATCAACATAATCTGTTCTTGGAAAAGGGTGCAGAATTAGGTCGTTTCTATTTAGGTTCAACTGCTGTGGTTTTATTTGAAGAAAATAAAATGCAGTGGGATGCCGAGTTTAAAGCAAACTCTGCTGTTGAAATGGGTAAAGCTTTGGGTCATACCCTGTAAGTTTTATTTTGAATGATGAAACTAAAAAAGCACCTTTCGGTGCTTTTTTTATATATTAACTTGAATGGTATAAACGTTCTTTAGGGAAAACCGCCTTAAAAATTGAGCCCTGATTTTCTTTAGATTCAACATCTAAATATGCGTTATGTTGCATAAGAACGTGCTTCACAATGGCTAAGCCCAAGCCTGTTCCGCCTGTTGCTCGGCTACGTGCACTGTCTACACGGTAAAAACGTTCGGTTAAGCGTGGCAAGTGTTTCGGGTCAATACCAATCCCTGTATCTTCTACAGTGAAGTAGCCGTGCGTGCCATCATCATGCCAACCAATGGTAATGGTTCCACCTTTTGGTGTGTATTTAATGGCATTGGTAATCAGGTTACTAAAAGCACTCGCAAGTTCCATATCTGAACCAATAATTTCGCAGTGGCTGTCGATATCTAAATTCAGCGTGTGACCATAATCGACATTGTAAGCTTGTGCATCATCAAACAATTGATTCATTAAACTCGGCATTTCAATGATTTGATTTTTGGCGATACTTTTTTCATTTTCTAAGCGTGACAATAAAAGCAAATCATTGACCAAAGCATTCATGCGACGTGTTTGCGATTGCATTTGATCGAATGCACGTTTCCAACGAGGGTTAATATCTTCTTGATCTGTAAACGTTTCAATGTAACCACTGAGCACGGTTAATGGTGTGCGGAGTTCATGTGAAATGTTATCTACAAAGTCTTTACGCATTTGTTCTAAGTTATGCATGCGCGTTACGTCATAGGCAACTAAAAGACGGCTTTCACCACCAAAACGCGTCATTTTGACTTGAACATAATGTTCTTCATAGACCGTAGATTTCATTTTCAAACCATCAGGTGATTCATCTATATGGTTGAAATATTCAATGAAATTTGGCTGACGTAAAATACTTAAAATATTACGACCACGATCATGTGTCTGAAAGCCTAGAAGATGTTCAGCAGCAGGATTCCACCATTCAATTTGATTGTTATCATCAATAAGAACAACGGCTTCTGCTAAGGCAACAAGCGATGATTGTGCTCGATCAATGAGTCCAACCATTTCTGCTTGAACAATTCGTTCTTGGCGTTGTGCTCTGTAAACATTAAAGAGTAAAGCACCCCAAATTCCCCCTAAATTAGGCGGAACATCATAAGGTCGGTTGGAAATCCAATCGTTGACTAAATAAAGTGAACGTAATTGTATGATGCAGAAAATGGCAAATGCACAGAGGATGCAACTCCAAAAATACCCAACGCCTAATCCAATAAATGCCGCAATCACAATCAAAAATGTGAGGAGTCTTAAGTCTTGCTTGGAAAAGGCCCATAAGCTGCTATAGCGAAACTTTTTATGTTCTCTTGCAAGCTCAGGAACGGGGTATGGTTCATACATAAATGCTAATTAACCTAATGCAACATCTGCTCGAGTAGAAAAACGGTAGCCAGTTCCACGAACAGTTTGGACATAACGATCTGCACCAAAAGGTTCTAAAACTTTGCGTAATCGACGAATATGAACGTCAATTGTACGGTCTTCAATATATACGTTTCCACCCCATACTTGGTCAAGTAATTGTGCACGTGTATATGCACGTTCAGGATGGGTCATGAAAAATGCCAATAAACGGTATTCAGTAGGTCCCATTTCTAAAATGTTAGCACCAAAGCTGACACGTTGACTGACTGGATCTAATAATAAACCATTTGCATCAATTGATTTTTCACCGCTTAAAGCATTTGAACGACGCAAAACTGCTTTTATACGAGAAACCAATTCACGTGTAGAAAAGGGTTTAGTCATGTAATCATCTGCACCAGCATCTAGACCTTGAACTTTATGGTCTTCTTCTCCGCGCGCAGTAAGCATAATGACTGGAATTTCAGATAAGTTTTCATCTTTTTTCAAGCGACGGCATAAATCGACGCCGCTTACGCCACCAGGCATCATCCAATCCAATAAGACCAAAGAAGGACGTTGATCGACAATCATTTGATGTGCTTGGCGCGCATCTTCAGCTTGTAAACAATTAAAACCTGCCATATCTAAAGCGGTATGGATCATTTCCCGAATTGGGAGCTCATCATCAACAATTAAAATGTAGTCATCTTTCACAGCGCAATACCCTATTAATATAAACGGTTGTCCGTTTTTGTATTTATGACAGGCTTATTACAAAGATTAATTATGACAGTATCATTGCAAAATGGAAATTATGACAATTCTAAAACCAAATTGTGACATTCTCTTGATGATTTTATGACAGTTTTTAGACCTCAAGTTGGTATCAGTTCAGCATTTGGCGAGATATTAAGTTTATAAAAATTAAAGTTACAAAATATTGGAAAAACTATTTTTCATCTGGATCTTGATTGAATAATGCTAAAAATGGCCAGTAACATGCAGATAAAACGTCTTCTTTGGATTGTTGGAAATTGTTCATTACCCAACGAATTGCAATTTGAGTCACATAACCATTTAAACCTGAAGCAACCAATGAAATTTCATATTCTGTTCGGTGACTATTTGGTTTTGCAATCATGAGAATATGATGAATCATACGATCGAATCGTGCCAAAGTTTCTTGAAGAGTAGCTTGGTTATTTAATTCTTGAACGAGCAGTCCATCGATATAAATAATACGTGCCATCTTCGGATTTTCATGCAAAGTATTGAGTAAAGCCATTAAGCCTGCTTCAATCATTTTTTTAGGATTTTCAGCATTTTGCTCTGTAGCTTCTAATACATTTTGGCGTAATTCTTCTACCAATTTTAAAAAAATAGTTTGAAATAGTTGCTCACTTTTTTTAAAAGATTCATAAAAATAACGTTCGGTTAATTTTGCTTCCAAACAAATATCTTTTACCGTTGCAGCGAAAAACCCACGTGTTCCGTAAACTTGAATTCCTGCTGCTATAAGTTTTTCCAACCGAATTGCTTTGCGTTCTGAAAGAGATACGCCCTTAAATTGTCTTTCTTTTGCAGTTTTTTGTTCTGTCATAAGTTGTGCATCAATAAAAATAAGGTTTGTCATATAAAAAATACTGAGTTCATGATCATAAAAATTACGAACTTCGTTTTGCCATAATATTAGAAAAATAGCTTAAATATTGAGCTGAAATTACATGCGATTTTGTCTTAAAAATAGTCAATATAAATAAAATAATATTAAAAGATTGTAATGTAAAGTTTTACCATTTGTTAAATATTTAGCAATTTAAAAATAAAAGTGTGAATTCATAATGCACACATAATGCAACCTCGGTGTAACTAGATTGTTAATGATTGTTTAGTAATTGTTTTTAATAAAGTATTAAATACATATATTTTGTATGTGATTAAGGTGTTGTAACACTATGATTGAGTGCTTTTATCCTTTTTTTTATTAAGTCAATGTTGTTTGTCGGATTGATTTTGAATCATTTATTAAGTTGAAGTAAAGAATTGTCAAGTTTAGTGTTTGCTTAATTTTTTACCATTTGGAAAATATTGTGAAAGCAAAAATTAACATTCTGACTTTGTCGATCCTATCTTCTTTAGCAATTACAACTTCAATGTCAACTTCAGCAGCTGCATTTTGTCAGGCTGGTGTGACCGCGTCTTATTGGGGAGGGGGAACGCTAGAAGATCGTACATTAGATGAACAGGATTGTATTGAGATTGGTGCTAGTGGTGGAACAAACCCTTATGCTGGAACAGCTACAAATTTAGTTTTAGACAGTGGTTCTCAATTAAGTATTTTAGGGTACTTCCAAGATTCAACAATGAATAGTGGTTCTGAGGTGACAATCGGTAAGCTTCCTCAAATTGCAACAGGTTCATATAATGAATCAATCCCTGCTATAGGTTCAAATATAACGGTTAATGAGGGTGCATTAATCCGTGTACATGCTGGCGGAACATTAGAAAATTCTCATATTAATGGGGGAACAGTTTATGTTAACTCAGATAAACACCCAGAAGATCCAAGTCAATCTTTAAATAACACTGTAAATGCTGACGGCAAATTATTCGTTTATCTTGATGCTCAATCTTATGGGACTATCATCAATAAAGGTGGTGCTGAATACCTACAATCGAGAGGTCAATCTTTCGGCTCAGTGATTAATGGTGGTCGACAAAATGTGATGTCTGCATCAACGGCTAATGACACTGTAATTAATAGTGGTGAGCAATATGTTCTTGAAGGGTCTATCGCAAATGGAACAATTATCAATAGTGGTAATCAATCTATTTGGGATAATGGTCAGGCAAATAACACTATTGTAAATGGTGGTGTTCAAGATGTTTTAGCGACGGGTACAGCAACGGGCGTTAAATTATATAATAACGGTGTTCAAAACATTCGAGCAAATGCAACTGCGAAAGATGTTGAAATTCATGATCATGCAATTTCATGGATTGCAGCAGAAGGTAAGTTATTAGGTTCAACTCAAATTTATGATCAAGGTCAGCTACAAATTGTTGCCGCAGCATCGGGTAAAGAAGCTGTTGTCGAATCGGTTACTTTAAATGATGCTTCATCGAGTGTATTTATTTTAGCGGGTAAACAAGATGATTTGGGGTCTCACATTGGTCAGCTAGATGGTAATGGTCGTATTGTATTTAAAACAGGTACAAACGAAACAACGGGTGAAGCTACATATGCTCATCTGAACATTGATGAGCTTTCAGGAAATCAACATTTCCATTTCAACACATCTATTCAAGATGGTCGTGGTGATTACTTAACAATTCAAAAAGGTAGTGGTCAGCATCAAGTTTCTGTAGCAGATTCAGGCGCGGAAATTACATCTCCTTTTGATAAAAATTTAGACTTAATTACAGATGTAAGCAAAGGTTCTGAATTTGAACTTGCCAATATTAGTGGTCTAAATATTAATGCGGTAGATGGTGGTACTTACATGTACGAACTAAAAAACCGTGAAGATGCCAATGGTCAAACTTGGTACTTAACCACAAAGCAAGATGAAAATGGCAATGAAATTACAACACCAGGTGTAGATGCTGTTTTAAGTTTAGGTAGTGCGGCTATTTTTGCATTTAACAATGAACTTAATAATTTACGCTTTCGTAAAGGTACGTTAAAAAACAATGAAGGCGCTGCAGGTGTTTGGACACGCGCAACAGGTTCAAAAACAAATGTAGCAACAGGTAATACGCATTTTGATTTAGAACAAATAGGTACAGAAGTTGGTATCGATAAGCAAATTGCTGTAAACAAAGACGGTGTTGCATTTGTGGGTGGTTTTGCAAGCTATGGTAAAGCAGATGTAAAACATGACCGCGGTGGTACTAGTAACATCGATAGCTATAGTTTTGGTGTATATGGAACGTATTTCCATGATTCAGGCTTATATTTAGATGGTACTTTGAAATATAACCGCTTCGCGAATGATTTAAGTGCGCATTCAACAAATGGTCAATCTATTACAGGTGACTACAACCAAAATGCTTGGGGTGGTGCGGTAGAAGGTGGTTTTAATACTCGCCTTAAACATAATACATGGGTAGAACCGTTTGTTCGTCTTTCATATGTTCAAACTCAAGCGAAAACACTGAACTTAAACAATGATATGAAAGCTGATATTGGCGCACAAAAATCTTTAGCATCTGAAGTTGGTATTCATTTAGGTAAAGATTTTACTGTAGCGAATAACAGTACATTATCGCCATATATTAAAGCGGCTTGGAGCCATGAATTTATGGATAACAATAATGTATGGGTGAACGATACCAATAAGTTTGAAACGAATTTTTCTGGTGACGTAGCAAAACTTGGTCTAGGTTTAAATGCTCAGATCAATAAAACCTTTAGCGCCTTTTCAGAAATGAATTATGTAAAAGGTTCTAAAGTTGAAACACCTATTCATGCAAATCTTGGTGTTCGTTATAACTTTTAATGACTGAAATTTTTAGTGAATAAATGAAGAGGAAATTCCAAGTGAGTTTCCTCTTTTTTATTTAAGAGTGTTTCTATTTAAACATTAGAGTAATAGATTGAATATTAACTATGATTCAATACGTGCTATTTTAAAGTTTAATCAAGATTCAAAATGAAGTCTGTATTGCGACAGTGTTGGAAAAGGGAAAACGATGAATAATTTTCAAAATAAAGTTGCAGCAATTACAGGTGCAGGCTCAGGTATAGGTCAACAACTTGCAGTTTTACTTGCCAAAGAGGGATGTCATTTATCTTTAAGTGATGTGAATGAGCAAGGATTAATTGAAACTGTTGAAAAACTGAAAGAAACCGATGTGCGCGTTACCATCAAAAAACTAGATGTGTCAGACCGTTTTGCTGTTCAAGAATGGGCAGAAGAAACTGTAAAAGATCATGGTTCTGTAAACATGATTTTTAATAATGCAGGCGTAGCTTTGGCATCTACTGTTGAAGGTGCTTCTTATGAAGAACTTGAATGGATTGTCAATATTAACTTTTGGGGCGTTGTTTACGGCACCAAAGAATTCTTACCACTCATTAAGCAAACAGGCGATGGCCACATCGTAAATATTTCTAGTTTGTTTGGATTAACCGCACAGCCAACGCAATCTGCATATAACGCCACTAAATTTGCGGTACGTGGTTTTACAGAATCACTTCGTCAAGAATTGGATATGGAAAATTGTGGCGTGAGTGCGTTATGTGTACACCCCGGTGGTATTCGTACTAATATCGCAAATGCTGCAAGAACCAATGAAAGCTTAAAAAGCTTAGGGATAAATCCTGAAAAATCGGCAAAATCGTTTAATAAATTTTTACGTTGTCCACCTGAAGAAGCTGCTCGTCAAATTTTAGAAGCAGTGAAAAAAGATAAGCGACGTTTATTAATTGGTAATGATGCCAAAGCTTTAGATCTTTTACAGCGTTTACTCCCTGCTGGCTATCAAAAAGTCATTGCCTTTGCGAGCAAATCGGGTAAGCCTAAAAAATAGCTAAAATTGAAGTATAAAAAGCCTGCAATGCAGGCTTTTTATTTTTTAAAGATGATTAAGATGCTTCAGCCGCTTTGTTTCGTTCCGTAAGAACGTATTGATTTTCAGGTCGTTTAAGACCTAAGTTTTCACGTAAAGTTGTTCCTTCGTATTCTGTTCGGAACAAGCCTCGACGTTGTAATTCAGGCACAATAAACTCGATAAAATCGTTTAAACCTGTAGGTGTGGATGGAGGAAGCACATTGAAACCATCAGCCGCTTCATTTTCAAACCATTCTTGTAGTTGATCGACAACTTGTTCAGGTGTGCCAATAAGCGTCCAATGTCCACGCGCTGAAGCAATATATTCGTAAAGCTGACGAATGGTAAAATTATGCTCTTTGGCAATATCAATCATAAGTTGTTGACGACTTGAGAAGGTCAAATCTGCATCGCTAATTTTTGGAATTGACTTATCTAAATCATATTTAGATAAGTCAATTCCACCTGCTAAACCTGCAAGTAAACCGCGTCCTACGTCAGGAAGAATCAAGCTATTGAGTAAGTCATATTTGGCTTTGGCTTCTTCTTCAGTTTGAGCAACAAAAATTGAAACACCTGGCATAATTCTTAAGTCATCTGCATGGCGACCATATTTTACTAAGCGACTTTTTACATCACGATAAAAGCCTTGAGCATCAGCTAAACTTTGTTGCGACGTAAAAATAACCTCAGCATGTTTTGCTGCAAGTTCACGACCATCTTCAGATTGTCCCGCTTGCACAATAACAGGATAGCCTTGTGGTGGACGAGGAACGTTTAAAGCACCTTGTACGTTAAAATATTTACCGCTATGAAGTGGTTCATGGCTTTTTGAAACCTCAAAGAATTGACCTGTTTCTTTGTCATATTTAAATGCATCATCTTCCCAAGAATCCCAAAGTTTTTGAACAACTTCAATAAATTCATCGGCACGTTCATAGCGTAAAGCAGGGTCTGGATGTTGTTGTAAACTGAAATTTCGTGCTGTTGATGCTGCACTTGTTGTCACAACATTCCATGCTGCACGACCTTTGCTAATATGATCTAAAGATGCAAATTTTCGAGCAAGTAAGTATGGATCTTCATAAGTGGTTGATGCTGTCGCAATGAAACCAATATTTTTTGTGACTGCTGAAATTGCAGCAAATAAAGTCACAGGTTCAAAACCAACGGCTTTATCTGTATAACCAAGCGTATGAGAATCTTTGCTTGCACCATGACTCCAACTTACTGAAAGTCCATCGGCAAGAAAATAGGCATCAAATAAGCCTTTTTCTGCGGTTTTAGCGAGTTCAATAGCGTAGTCGATACTTAGATGATCTTGTGGGCGCGATTCAGGATGGCGCCATCCTGCTGCATGTTGCGATGTTGTTGGAATGAATGCGCCAAGTTTTATTTGTCGTTGTGCCATGAGAACAGCCTATACATTTTTTAATTTATGTATAGCGTTATAACAACTCAAGAAATGGATGAAAAATAAGATAAAAATAATACCTTATACAAAATATGGAATTGTGATCTTTATCTATGTTTTAACGGTTATTAAATTAAAACTTTGACCGTTTTTTTCTTCCAAACAAATTGGTAATACAAACCTTGCATAATGCATAAGCAAACGAATGCGAGTGCATAGCCATACCAAATGCCTTCTAATCCCCACCAATTACTAAAGGTATAAGCAGCAGGAACTTCAATACAAACAATTGCGAGAACATTAATAATCATTGGAATAGTCACAGTTCCACTTGCTCGCATAATTGAAGCAAAAATAGCACTCGCACCAAAGAATAAAATTGACCATAAAACAATAAATAAAAGCTGTTGACCTAAGGCAACAACATTTGGATCTGTAATAAATAAAGCCATTAAATATTTAGAAAATAGGTAGGCTGAAATGACCAATGTTCCCGTGAATATGATATTCATTCCAAGGGCTGTACGTGTCACTTTCGCGAGTAAGTCTGACTTACCTGCACCAATGGCTTGAGCTGCAAAAATAGAAGCAGCAATGGCAATAGAAAGTGCAGGGAATTGAATGTAATTCAATACCTGATTGACTGCACCATAGGCAGCGGTTGCATCTGCACCATGTCGATTGACTAAACCTACAATCACCAAACCTGCTACAGAGGTTGTAACCATCTGTACACCTGTTGGAATGCCTAAACGTAAAATAATTTTGCTCAGTTTCGGTTGATGACGAATGCTTTTAATCAGTTGCCAATCGGGCTTTAAAGGGTGATCTTTTTTATTTAAATAGACGGTTAAAAAGATTAATACCGTTAACATCCCCAAGCTTGTCGCAATGGCAGGGGCAATAATGCCAAGTTTTGGAAAGCCAAAATATCCTGCAATTAATACAGGTGTTGTAATCACTCCAACACCAATAGACATGGTCGATGCTAGAAGTGGCGTTCGACTATCGCCTACACCACGTAAAATTGAAGTGTAAATAATATAGATAAATAACAGTGGGCTACCTGCAAGCATCCATTGCACATAAGGCAGAGATAGATGCATGACTTCATCATCTATACCCAAAGCCATTAAGATGTGTTTTGCATATAACACGCCAAAAATAGCAATCAGCGAGCCACCAATAAGGGTCATAAATAGCGTTGAACCCACGACACAGCGTACTTTCTCTAAATTTTGCGCACCCCAAGCTTGTCCAACTAAAACCGTTGCACCTGCGGAAAGCCCAATAACAAAAGCCATTAAACAAAATAGGATAGGAAAGAAAACCGACACAGCCGCAATGGCATGAACCCCAAGCATTTGACCCACAAAAATGGTGTTAATGGTGCCTGAAAGGTTTTGCAAAATATTAGTCGCAATTAAGGGCAAAAGGAAAACCAAAAAGGTTTTCCATAAATTTTGTTGCGTGACTAATGATTGCTGATGTTGCGACATGTATGCGTCCGTTTCACTGTATTTTTATGATTTTCAATATATTTTAGACTACATGAATGCATTAAAAAATGCCTTAGTTATTCAGTAACAAAGGCATTTAAAGTACTTATTTTTATACCTGAGATAATATTTGTGCTGCTTGAATAAGCGTTTCGTCTTTTTTGGCAAAACAGAAACGAATCATCTTTAAATCTTTGGGTGCATTTTTATAAAATACAGACACAGGTATGGCAACAATACCGTGTTTTTCAGCAAGATATTGGCACATTTCAACATCGGTTAAATCTGGACGAATATCGCTGTAATCTAAGTTTTGAAAGTATGTTCCAGAAGACGCTGTAAATTTAAAACGTGAATGCTTTAAACCTGAATTGAATAAATCGCGTTTTGCTTGGTAGAAACTTGCAAGTTGTTCAATATGCTCAGGATATTTTTGCATAAAGTTGGTAAGTGCAACTTGAACAGGTGTTACCCCACAAAAATTGGCAAATTGGTAAACCTGACGGAAAACGGTCATCAGTTCAGGTGCAGCAACGCAATAACCTGTTTTCCAACCTGTAACATGAAAGGTTTTACCAAATGAACCGACTACAAAACTACGATGACGCAATTCAGGAAATGAAAGTGCTGAATAGTGTTTTTGACCATCGTAAATAAGGTGTTCATACACTTCATCTGACAGCACAATAATATTTTTATCTTGAATAAGCGCGATTAAATTGAGCCAATCTTGTTTACTCCAAATTGCGCCTGTTGGGTTATGTGGCGTATTTACAATCACCATTTTAGTTTTAGCTGAAATAGCATCTTTCACTTTATTCCAATCGACTGAAAAGTGGGGTGCTGTGAGTGAAATATGAATAGGCGTCGCACCTACAAGCTGAATACTTGGTGCATAACTGTCATAACTTGGGTCAAAAATAATGACTTCATCACCTGCATGAACAAGCGCTTGAATAGCACTGAAAATGCCAATGGTTGCTCCAGGTGTAATCGTCATTTCAGTGATCGGATCAAGATGGACATCATCTCGTTTTAAAAATTGTTGAACCAATTGTTCACGTAAATTGAGTAGACCATCGCCTGGTGAATATTGATTAAAACCATCTAACGTGGCTTTGCTTAATTCTTCTAATAACGCAGATGGTGCGGGAAAATCAGGAAATCCTTGAGATAGGTTTAAAGCATTTAAGCGTTGTGCCAAAGCCGACATCACGCTAAAAATAGTGACGCCTTGAGAGGGAAGTTTGGATTGGATTTCGATCATGACCGCACTAAATGTTTAAATTAACTAGAGTTCTTAACATAGCATGATCAATTGAATTTCTTATTCTAAAATGCTGATCAGATCAGCATTCATTTGACATTAAAATGCATAATCAACAAAAGCTCGAATTAAACCTAAACCCAAACCAATAAAAGCACCAACGACCACGCCATTCACACGAATCATGTGTAAATCGCCACCGACTTCATTTTCAATTTTATCGATCATTTCACTAGAGTCCCATTCGTGAATTTTTTCACTAATAAAACGAATGACTTTTTCACTATATTGATCAGATAAATTAATGGCAACGGAACTCATTTTGTCATTTAAAAGTTCACGAACAGCTTGGTTTGAAATGATACTTTCACCCACTTGCTGAATAGCAATACGAATATTTTGTGCAATGCCCGAATTTGGTTTTTCTAAGTCATCTTTAATTGCATTACATAAAATAACCACGGCACCACTTATAAAATTAAGAACTTGAGGGCTTTCTAATAATGCATTTTTAGTGTCGTTTAGTTTGGTGCTCGCATGACTATTTTTATCTGCAAGCTCAAGCATCAGCTGTTGACCAAACTCTTCTATATGGTTGCGCCAAGGGTGTTCAGGGTCCGATAGCATTGCCTCAATTCGTTCTATAAGTGAATCGATTGAACGCTGTTGAACATCGATGCCAATCCAACTTGCACCTTTAGCGAGTTTCCAAACCCCCATTTCCTTAAATAATCGTTTGCTTATTTCCTGTATTTTTTCAGGATTTTTCAGCATCCATTCGTGAGCAACATCTAAACCGCGTTGTAAAACATCTTGATGGAAATCATTTTCCAAAACTGCACGAAGCATTTCACTTGCAAGATGATTAATTTCGGTATTTTTCACCCATTGAACGCTGTTGGTTTGAATGAACTTCCCAATTTGATCTTGCCCAATAAACTCAAAAATTTTGGGTGCAGATTGTTGAATAAGTTGCGTGATTTGTAAGTTGTTTTGAGGGGTTGCAAGCCATTGCCCAAATGCTAAAGAAAGGTCTGTATTCGCTAAACTTTTTTCTACCACTTGAGGCGATAAAAAGTTTTCCTGAACAAAGCGTCCCATAGATTCTGCAATACGGGCTTTATTTCGAGGAATAATTTCTGTGTGGTCACGTAAAAATTTAGGAATGGGCATTTTCCCAAAAGGATTACGAAACAAAACGGTAATGGCATACCAATCGGCTAATCCACCCACAACGCCTGCTTCTGCCGAAAGCATCAGAATATGAATGAGCCAAACATATTCAGGCAGAAGTTTTGCGGCAACCATTAATGCAAGCCAAATTAGCACAGCAATAACAAGTGCCAGAGCTGCAAAACGTTTACTACGTTGTAAGTTTGGCGATATTTCGCTGTTTGGTTCTGCCATAAAGTTTCCGTTATTTATTTGCTAGGCGTGGTTGCAGCTTGCGGTTGTAATACTTCACCTGTTGCACTCAAGCCGTATTTATTGCCTAAAGATTTTAGAATCAAAGTAGCATCAAAAGCATCTTGAGGGGCAGATTTTTGATCTTTAAAGCATTCAATTGTATAAGAAACTTGAGCTGGTTCTACATTCACCACTTGTGGCGTGTCATAGAATGGGTCAGGCCAAAAAGCAGGATGACGACGGTAATAACCATATGGACCGTACATTGGCGGTGTTGGATAAACCACGGCTTGACGAGGTGGTTTTTGCGAACGGTTACTTGGATCATCCATCACTTTAAAGAAGCGGAAACCATTTTTAAGCGTGGTTTGTGCTGCTTTGACTAAAGTAATTTCTTCGGCTGTGCCATAGCTCATATTTGTGTCGGCAACGAAACTAATGCGATAGGTTTTTGCATTAAGTGGCGTTTGGCTAAATTGACCTAATTGATCAAACGTACGTGGTTTGCTTGGTAATGTTGCACAACCCGTCATGGTAAGCGTAGCAGCCATTGCTAAGCCCGTGAGTATTTTCTTCATGCTAAACCTCCTAAGAGTGTAGCTAGATAGCAAGGGGAGAGTATTAAAAACTGCTATTGGGTTGTGTTAAAAACTCAATTTCTTCTGCAGTAGATTCACGACCTAAAATGGCGTTGCGATGCGGATAACGTCTAAATTGATCGATAATCACTTTATGTTTAGTTTCAAAGTCTAAATTAATCGGATTTCCTAAATCTTGAAAGAGTTTTAATGCTTGTTCATGTATGATTTTTGATTCGCTGTGCATGAATGGCATGTATAAAAATTTACGATAATCTTCAGGTAATTTTTGGTCTAAACCTAAATGAATTGCTTCTTGAGCCAATGCTAAGGCTAATGAATCTTGCGCAAAGGCTTGTGGTAAATCTCTAAATAAATTTCGTGAAAATTGGTCAAGTACAATAATTTCAGCTAAACGACCTTCTGCCGTTTCACGCCATTGCCATAATTCTGCTTGAGCCGCTTGTTGATGAATGCTTTTAAAGTTTTTGAGTATCAACTGATCAAATTCATCACTTTTTGCAAACCATAGCGGTTGTGTTTTTTCACTAAACCAAAAATTTAGAATCTCTTGATAATTCATTACTTTTATATCTCTTTATCGTTTATTTGTTTATAGAAACACAATTTTTCTATGTCTAAAAGGCTAAGTTTGTGATAAAAATTTGCCCAAAATATATAATCCGTTTCGAGTAAAAACTAGACAGCTTGTGTGGAGCAGTAACTCAAACCTAGTATATTGATATAAACTTATGATTTTATTTATGTAGTTTCTTCCAAAAGCGAGATAGAAATGAGTCAACCTGAATCGACCTCTCAAGAACAATTACCGACTTGGGTGGATTCTTCGCTGTTCAAAGGAATGTTACGTGGCATAGAACGTGAAACTTTACGTATGCAAAGTAACGGATTCCTCTCCCAAGGATCACATCCTAAAGCGTTGGGTTCTGCATTGACGCATCCGCATATTACGACAGATTACTCTGAAGCTTTAATGGAGTTTATTACGCCTCCAAAAGAAAGCATTCAAGAAACATTAGATTATTTAAGAGATATTCACGCGGTTGCACATCGTCATTTAGAAAATGATGAAAAGCTTTGGCCACTTTCAATGCCATGTATGTTAGATGATGCCGATGAAAACATTCGTTTGGCGCAATACGGAACATCAAATATTGGTTTGTTTAAAACCTTATATCGTCGTGGTTTAGGTGTACGTTATGGTCGTCGTATGCAGACCATCTCGGGTGTTCACTATAATCTTTCATTTCCAGATCAGTTGTTTGAAGCACTGCAAAATCATGAAACAGATGAAAAACTAAAAGCATTAAGTGCGCAAGATTATCGTAGTCATCGTTATTTGGGTTTAATTCGTAATTTTATTCGTTTAACACCTTTAGTTATGTTCTTGGTTGGGGCGAGTCCATCGGTTTGTAAGTGTTTTATGACTGGGCGTGAACATCAATTGTTACCCTTATTGAAAGGTACGCTGTATTTGCCATTTGCAACTGCATTACGCATGGGACGTTTTGGCTATCAAAATTCTGCGCAAAAACAGTTGGGTATTCACTACAACAATTTGCCAGATTATTTAAATGGTTTACAAAAAGCTGTGAAAACATCATATGAACCATTTAGCCGTTTAGGTTTAAATGATGCCGATGGTGAACCGCTACAAATTAATGATCATGTGCTTCAAATTGAAAATGAATACTACAGTTTGGTTCGCCCTAAACAAGTTCCTAAAGATGGCGAAACACCATCTGAGGCATTGGCAAACCGTGGTATTGCTTATGTTGAATTGCGTGCAGTAGATGTGAACCCATACAGTCCAATTGGTGTTGATGAAAACACAGCAGGTTTCTTAGAAGTATTGGCGTTGCATTGTTTGTTAACAGACAGCCCAGAATTACTTGAACAAGAACAAGATGTGATTGAAAAAAACCAAGCGGAAGTGGTGAATCGTGGTCGTGCACCAAATGCTACAATTTGGGAAAATGGACAGGCGTATTTCATTGAAGATTGGAGCCGTAAATATTTAAACGGTATGCAACCTTTAGCTGAATTATTAGATGATAGTTATCAAACCGAAATCTATTCAGAAGCTTTAAATCTAATGAAAACTCGAATAGATGAAGTAGATGAAACATTATCTTCTAAAATGATTGCAGATACTGTAGCACAAGGTGGAACTTGGAGTTTTGGTAGCTACCTAGCATTACAACATGCAGAAGCTTATGAAAAGCATCAGCTAAGTAAAGAAAGAACAGCTTATTTTGAAGACGTTGCAAAAGCATCTTTGGAAAAGCAAGAGCAACTTGAACAAGAGACTACGCAAACTTTTGCAGAATATCTTGCTCAATTCCGATAAAAATTAAAGAGGGTTTACCATGAATTGGAGTCGTTATCGCTTCGTGAGTGGTTTTTTATTTTTAGCAAGTGTCATTGGTATGGCATTCGCTTTGTATTTAGAACATGTGCAAGGGCTTGAACCTTGCCCATTATGCGTATTTCAGCGCGTAGGCTTAATAGCTTTAGGTTTGGTTTCACTTATTGCGTTTATTCATAATCCTGCTTCAAATATCATGAAGCGTGTTTATGCATTACTTGGAACGATTGGTATTTTGTGGTCGGCAGGTGTTGCTACACGTCATGTGTGGCTACAAAATTTACCCCCCGATCAAGTACCAAGTTGCGGACCAGGTTTAGACTACCTAGTAGATGTTTTGCCATTAAAATCTGTTTTAGAACAAGTTTTAAGTGGTTCTGGTGAGTGTGCAGCTATCGATTGGACATTATTAGGGCAGTCTTTACCTGTATGGTCGCTGACTTTCTTTGCTGTTTTAGCGCTAATTAGTTTGTGGCAGTTATTTAGAAAATATCCTGCGTAAACTTAAAATTTAAGATGCTCATTTAAAATAAAAAAAGCCAGTTTGAACTGGCTTTTTTTTGTTTCGTTATTTTAGATAAGCAAATTTAAGTAAGTGCAATGCCATCATAATGATCTAGATGAATAAAATATTCATGTACCTGTTCATCTGAAACATCTTGGTTAAATGGATAAAACCAAAGCGCAATTTGTTCAGCAACACTCGAATTATGATGAATTCTAAAATGGCTTAAACCATAGAAAATGGCTTTATGAGAATCTGGCACATTCAATTGTGAACGAGAGTTAGGATGCTCACCTAAAGCACTTTGTATACTCACCAAATAATCACCAAAAAGATGACGCGAGTTTTTGTTTTTTTTCTCACGTTCAATTGAACCTGCAATTAAATAGGCGTGAATATGAGAAGGTAGTGGTGCAGGTTTTCGATGATCATCTACAAAGCCAACTCGAGCATCGTTATATTCCCAGTCATCATCTCGAATGCTGCCATGACGCAAATCTAAAATGCCATTGCTACGAATATTAAATAAATGACCGAAAAGCTTTGCGACAGGAAATCTGCCGAGTTTATTTTGTATGTTAAAGCTAAAACGCTCCAATGCAGCGCCGTGGTGCGGTGAAGCAATACACACTAAATTTTCAGTCAAATGTAACCATTGATATAAATTTTGCTTTGCGTAAAAAAGAGCGCTACGTGCGACTAATCCACCCATACTATGTCCAATTAAACTTAGGCTGGTAATTTTAGGGTTGCGCTTAATTAAGTCCTCAAGGGTATTTGCTAAGCTACGTCCGTTCGATGAAATACGACGACCTGTGTTGTAATTTAAATACAACATGGTGTTGTGATCACGTTGGGCTAGAAGCTTTTCACCAATTCCACCAAATTGATGATTCGACCAATCTAAATGGTTCATGCATAAGCCATGAATAAACAAAACGACATGTCCATTCAATTCACCTTTTTGCACGCTTCCATAATGATCATAAATGACCATGGGCAAGCCAATTGGGTTGTGTTGCTTTAACAAATAATCTCCACACACGCCATTTAAAGCACCCACAAAATAATGTTGTTTAGGTGTGAGAGGAGATGCATGCAAATTTGGAAATTTGGTAATAATTTGACGTAAACCAGGCGCAACAAATTGACTGCCGTAATTTTGAATAGTGTCGAAAGAATATTGATAAAATTTTTGAATATTTGAATTGTTTTTCAGTTTTGTCGATTTTTTACGACTTATTCCAAAAACACTGGAAATAACTTCGTGTTGAATAGTTTGAATCAGTTCACGAGCAACATTGTTAAAGGGCGTACTTACTACTTGAGCAAGACCTTCTAGTACATCTGCTTGACTTGGAGGCGTACGATCCCATTTACAATATGTTTCATGTAGCGGTGTTAAACTTGTCATACTTTTGCACCTCTTGAGGTGATCATTTTATTAACTCTTTATTTTTAATCGTGATCGCGGTATAAATTTGTACAATTCGTGAAGTTGCTGATGAAGAACAACTTTAAAAATACAGGGCGAGATCGCTATTTTTTAGCTATTTTGTCTGACAATTATATTTAAAATACAAATTTAAACATTGGTGATCAATATCACCTAAAATAGTTTAAATTGATTTTATGAAACAAGCAAAAAATTGATGAATCTTATTTACTTACATGGTTTTCAAAGTGCGCCAATGTCAATGAAAGGACAGTGGTTAAAAGATTATGTAGAACAACAACAGAATATTAAGATGCATCTTCCAGATTTAAACATGCCACCGTTGGATGTCATGAGAGATATGGAAAATTTAATCAAAAAATTAGATCATGTTGCATTGGTTGGAAGTAGCTTAGGTGGATTCTACGCGACGCAGTTGGTCGCAAAGTTTGCAGTGCCTGCTGTTTTGATTAACCCAGCTATGCGACCATGGCAATTGTTTAAAGACTTATTTGGGGATGAGCAGATTCCGTACAAAGTTTGTGATACATGGACTTTAGATCATGCTCAATTGAACGATTTAGAACAACTTGCTGTACCGTTTGTGCAAGATGCAGACAAAATAATGGTGTTATTACAACAAGGCGATGAAGTTTTGGATTATCGTGAAGCAGAACGCTATTATAAGCGGTCTTTGCTCATTAGCGAATCCAATGGAAATCATGCAATGGATGATTTTAAAACTAAAATCCCAATGGCACTGCGGTTTTTATCGGACAGCATAAAATAAAGGAAATAGTACAACGTGTCTCAATATACGGCTCAATCACTTGAAGTTCTATCTGGTTTAGATCCAGTACGCCGTCGTCCCGGCATGTATACAGATACCACTCGTCCAAACCATTTGGCGCAAGAGGTTATTGATAATGCTGTCGATGAGGCACTTGCAGGTCATGCCAATCAAATTACGGTAACTGTCTATAAAGATGGTTCATTGTCTGTAGATGATAATGGTCGTGGTATGCCTGTCGATATTCATCCTGAATATGGACAAAGCGGTATTGAAATTATTCTGACTAAGCTTCATGCAGGCGGTAAATTCAGTACAGATAACTACCAATTTTCAGGTGGTTTACATGGTGTCGGTATTTCGGTGGTAAACGCCTTATCTACACGTGTAGAAGTTGAAGTAAAACGCCAAGGTAACCTTTATAAAATGGCGTTTGAACAGGGTGAACCTGTTGCGCCACTTGAAGTTTTAGAAGGCAAAGCACCAAAACGTGCAAGCGGAACAACCGTTCATTTTTGGCCTGAAGTTAAATATTTCGATTCACCAAAATTTGCATTAAAAGCGCTTAAACATAATTTAAAAGCAAAAGCGGTATTGGCTGCAGGTTTGCAAATTACCTATGTAGACCAAATTAACGATGAAAAAATTGTTTGGCAGTTTGAAAATGGTTTAGTCGATTATTTGATGGATGAATTGGAAGATCGTGAGATTGTTCCACATCCTGCATTTGTGACTATGGGCGAAGCAGATCGTGCAAGTGCTGAATTTGCTATTTGTTGGAATGTTGAAGGTGGAGAAAGCATTCAAGAAAGTTATGTGAACTTAATTCCAACAGCGCAAGGCGGTACACACGTGAACGGACTTCGTTCAGGTGTAACCGATGCAATGCGTGAATTTTGTGAGTTACGTAATTTATTGCCACGAAACCTCAAACTCTCTGCAGAAGATGTTTGGGACAGTGTGAACTACATTTTGTCGTTAAAATTTCAAGAACCACAATTTTCAGGGCAAACCAAAGAACGTCTTTCAAGTCGTGAAGCTTCAGGCATTGTTCAAAATATTGCGAAAGATGCTTTTGCATTGTGGCTTAATCAAAATTCAGACGTTGCGATGCAATTGGCTGAAATGATGATTAGCAAAGCAGGTCGTCGTTTAAAAGCAGCGAAAAAAGTAGAACGTAAGAAGATTGTTTCTGGTCCAACACTTCCGGGTAAATTGTCAGATTGTGTGGGACATACTTTGGAAGAATCTGAACTTTTTATTGTGGAAGGTGATTCTGCGGGTGGTTCGGCTAAACAAGCACGTGATAAAAACTTCCAAGCAATTATGCCAATTCGAGGCAAAATTCTAAATACTTGGGAAGTTTCATCAGATGAAGTTTTGGCATCTCAAGAGGTTCATAATATTGCGATTGCCATTGGTGTAGACCCAGGCAGTGATGATCTTTCAGAACTTCGTTACGGTAAAATTTGTATTCTTGCCGATGCCGATTCGGATGGTCTACACATTGCGACATTGTTATGTGCTTTGTTTGTGAAGCATTTTACAACGTTGGTGGAAGAAGGGCATTTATTTGTTGCAATGCCACCGTTATACCGAATTGATGATGCAAAAGAAGTTCATTACGCTTTAGATGATGCTGAACTTGAAGGTATTTTGAAGAAGTGTAAAACCAAGAATCCTCAAATCACTCGATTTAAAGGTTTGGGTGAGATGAACGCAAGTCAGCTTCGTGAAACAACTTTAGATCCAGATACACGTCGTTTAGTTCAGCTTGATTTAGACGATATGCAATTTACAGCAGGGTTGTTGGATAAATTACTTGCGAAAAAACGTTCAGGTGACCGTAAAGATTGGCTTGAGCAAAAAGGTAATTTAGCCGATTTGGTTGTATAAAATCGATGAAAGAAAAGCCCATGTAAATCATGGGCTTTTTTATTTTGTGGTTTTCACTCATAGTCATTTTTCAATATTTGTTCTTTGATTAAGGGCTATTTTTTCATCCCTTTGGATGAGGAATATATTCCGTAAGAGGATGAGGGCTTTTGTTATAAAAACCTCTCCCTAGCCCTCTCCTATAAGGAGAGGGAACTTCTATTATGACTTTGATAGAACTAAAAAATAATTTATGAAAGAGTTTATTATTTAAGTATCGATAGCGGGAAAGTAGTTTTATAAAGTCTATTTGAGTGTTTCAACTTTTATATACGTTCCACCTGCAGAAACATTGCGTCCAAAACCACAGCCACCTTCACCAGTGTTTTCAGAAACTTGAATGTGTTGTCCAAGCTTCGTATTAAATGCAAAATTTAGGTTAATTTTACAATCCTCATAAACATAAGTTGCTTTTTTAGCAGATGAAGACATTGAAGTTCCAAACTCACCCATATTAGGGCCATAAATTAAGCCATAAACACCAAAATAATAGCCTTCATAATCAATTTCATATTTGTTTTTATTTTTCTTAACGTGAATCGTATCCCATTGACCAAAACCACTTCGGCTTACATAAGTACCAGATAAATCATTCGATGCTTTAGGTACGGGTAACTTACTTAAATTAAATTGGCTCGATTTAGTATCTTCATCACGTAAAAACCATGCCTTTGCCCATTGTGGTTTATTTAATTTTGCATAGCTTAAACCCACATTATTATTTGCAATTTCAATATCTCGTTCAGAAAGCTTAATTCCACTCACTTCATCATTCAATAAACAAAATGAAGTCCATGCAGCTTGGTCTTTAAACTGATTTAAGGCTTTTGAATATTGTTTTTGATCGTAATGTTTTTTACCTAATTGTGCATATTGCTTCACCTTAGAACAACCATCCTGAATTTCTTCATTAGTCGTTAGATCTGCATAAGCATAAGAATTTAAGCCAAGTAAAACAGCAGCACAAATCATTTTATTATTCATTTAGGCATCCAATTTTTAGAAAAAATAATGGTGAAAATACAAAGTTAAATATCATCAAAAATTAAAACTATCACACATGATAGTGATTGTTAATGTGGAAAAGGTCTATGCTCATTTCAACATCAAAAAACAAAATTTAGGTAAATAAAATGACTAAAACAGCAGAACAAGTAACACTCGATAAAATGTATGCAGCATTTGGTTCACAAAATGTAGAAGAAGCGGTAGCAACCGTATCCGATGATTCGGTTTGGATTCATCATGGAACGCAAAAATTACCTTCATTACGCTTTGAAGAAAAAGAAGGTGTAAAACAGTTTTTCCAAGCAAACTTTACCACTTTAAAAGTTGAATATTTTGATATTTTAAGTACCTTTCAACAGGGAAATACCATTATTGTGACGGGTAAAGAAAAATTTATTAAGGTAGAAGATAATAGGGTCTGTTGACATTTTCTGTTCAAAAAAATAGCGAGAAAGTAAAATTTAATCG
>NZ_LWRV01000043.1 GCF_009372215.1 Acinetobacter portensis
ATTGATGACACGCCCTAGGATGTCTTTTAATGAGTTCAGCAAATTTTCTGGGTGAAAAGCCTTCTTTTCTTGACTCAAGCATTAATGCAGTACGATCTTCAAAGTTAAGATGATGGTATGACAATTTTATATACTCCATAAACCCTTTAAATTAATTAGGTGGTTTATGTCGCACTTCAAGTTTTACTCTGCCTCACCTTTCTCATACATTGATTTTAAATATTTATATTTTCCAAATTTATATAGTGAACTATTTTTAGCCCCTCCAATAGTATCAATAGCTGTGACCGCTTTAGGTTTTTCTGGATACGAAGGAGTAACTACTTCTGCTTGTTTGATAAAACCATTTGTAAAACCCGCTGGATAAGGTCCAAATCTTAAAACAAACTCCTCCAGAATGTGAGTCCACACTTCCAACCAATATAAACCTGTATCATTTACTTCGGGTAAACTAATTTTCCCTTCATTCGAAAGCACCGTTATATTTGAAAAAATATGTTGAGTGCGCTCCTCAAGGTCTTTTTTTGATAGAAACTGCATATATCTATTCTTCCTATACGCCCTCCTCCAAAGCTCATGAATAGCCACAACCTGCCCTCCAAACTTAACTAAGTTCATATTTAATCAATTCAAAAAAGGAAGCATCAGCTTCCTTTTTTACATCTCTAAAAATCTTAGATACCATATTTAACGCGGTATGCTTCCATTTTCGCTAAAGCTCCTTTCTCGCCTTTCGCATCTAAATAATCCATCAAATCTTTCATTGTAATTAAAGCATGAACAGGAATTTCTAACTCTTTTTGAACTTCTTGAATGGCAGAAAGTTCACCCTGACCTTTTTCTTGACGGTCAAGCGCAACCAAAACACCCGCAATTTGAGCGCCTGCATTTTTAAGAATAGTCACCACTTCACGAATAGCCGTACCCGCAGTAATCACATCATCAATAATCCAAACTTTTTTACCTTCAACAGAAGCGCCAACTAAAACACCACCTTCCCCGTGATCTTTCGCTTCTTTACGGTTAAAGCCCCAAGGCACACTCACACCATGATTTTGCGACAACGCCACAGCCGTTGCAGCAACAAAAGGAATACCTTTGTACGCAGGGCCAAAAACTACATCAACATTTTCACATTGTGTTAATTTATCTGCGTAGCCAGAAGCTAATACGGTTAAAGCTTCACCGTCGTTTAATAAGCCTGCATTGAAAAAATAAGGACTCACACGACCCGATTTTAAAGTAAACTCACCAAATTTAAGCACACCACGTGATAATGCAAGTTCGATAAAAGCTTGAGGGTTAAACTGAGCTGGCGATGTCATGAGGTGCTCCAAAATTCATAAAGAAAGGTTATGACTGCGCATGATACCAAAGAGTAGCTATCCAAGTGATCAAAAAATTTTACGAGTAGTGTCAATAAACGTAAACGGTTTACGTGCAGCTGAAAAAAAAGGCATTTTCGATTGGATGGCAACATCCGATGCTGACGTCATTTGCATGCAAGAATCACGCATTACTCACGAACAATGGACAGACAAATTCAAACCTGAAGGATGGCATACTCATCTTTTCCCTGCGGAAAAATCGGGCTATGCAGGTACAGCAATTTACAGTCGCTTACCCTTTGTATCGGTTACCGATGGCTTAGGCTTTGAACTTGCCGATTCACAAGGTCGTTTTATTTCAGCCGAATTTGATCTTGGATTAGATCAAACTGCGCATATTTGCTCATTATATCTTCCATCTGGTTCA
The DNA here is from genome assembly GCF_009372215.1 of Acinetobacter portensis. Taxonomy (GTDB): domain Bacteria; phylum Pseudomonadota; class Gammaproteobacteria; order Pseudomonadales; family Moraxellaceae; genus Acinetobacter; species Acinetobacter portensis. Next base: position 1,756 of record NZ_LWRV01000043.1, read on the forward strand.
TCTGGCGATGAAGCTCAAGCGCGTAAAGACCACTTTTTAGATGAATACAAAAAAATTCTAAAACAATGGCGCGATGAAAATAAATCAATCATTGTTTGTGGTGACTACAATATCGTACATAAACGCATTGATATTAAAAACTGGTCGGGCAACCAAAAAGCTTCGGGCTGTTTACCACATGAACGCGCTTGGCTCGATCATATTTACGATGATTTAGGCTATGTCGATACTTTCCGTGAAGTGCGTAAAGAAGCCGAAGTGTATTCTTGGTGGTCTAATCGTGGGCAAGCACGTGCGAAAAACGTAGGTTGGCGTATCGATTACCAAGCATGCTCACCAGATTGGAAAGAACGTACTGTGAATGCATGGGTGTATAAAGAAGAATGGTTCAGCGACCATGCCCCTGTAATCATTGACTATAAAATCTGAAAGAATTTTCAGTTTACATTTGCTCACTGAATGTGGTTTATTATCCTACACGACATGTCGTATTTGCGTATTTATCTCCACATCGATTCAGCGCATTATGGCTCCACGGCAAAGGGACACTGTCAGGATGACAACAAAAGGATTGGAAGCCGTAGGATGAAGCAGGAACAATTAATTTTGTTCTCAAGGATGTAAGACATTGGACGTTGTAGCGAGACCCACATGATCAGGATGATTAAATGTGGGTTTTCTCTTTTCTAGGTCATCATTTTTTATTATTCAGTTTTTATTCGTCTTATCTATACCTCTTATTCTCAATTATTTTTATGACAAAAATATGAAGATTTCGTATCAATCATGTGAAATATCCATTTTTTGAATTCGCATAGAGCTTTGTTTTATTTTAAGCTAATCTATATAAAATTTAGATTCATTAAGGCGTCATCATGCTCAAGGTTTATGGTATTAAAAATTGTAATTCGATGAAAAAAGCATTCGATTTATTAACCGAACTTGGTTTGTCATATGAATTCCACGATTATAAAAAACAAGCAATTGATGCTGAAACTGTAAAAATTTGGCTAGACAAAATTGGGCAAGATATTGTGCTCAATAAAAAAGGCACAACTTGGAAAAAACTCAGCGAAGAAGAACAGCAGCATGCGCTTGCTAGTGAAGCAAATATCATTGAAACACTTACCACACACACCAGTATGATCAAACGTCCAATCATCGACTTAGGTCATGGCTTTATTGTGGGTTTTGATGAAGATGCCATTCGTACATTAAAATAAATATCTCCAAACATAAAAAAGCCTGACAAATGTCAGGCTTTTTTATAACTTTAAATTCATCAAACTTAGTTAGCGCGAATCCAAGTTTGGTTACGACCTAATACTGCAACACCAATATAGCCACGAAGCTCAAGTTTCTTACCGCCATCAGCTAACTTACCTTTTAGGCTATAAGATTTGCCGTTTTTCGGATCAAGAATTGTGCCGTTGTCGTAGCTTGTACCACCTACATTTTTAAGGTTACGTACAATTGTCACACCTTTAAGTGATTTATTCTTGTATGTACCTTCACATTTTGTACAAGAGTTTTCTTCACCTGGCGTCAAAACGCTTTGAATTGATGCAGTCAAAGTACCGTTTGTTTGCTCTGTGAACTTAACAACCGCTTTTGGCTGTTGAGTTTTATCATCAATTGTTTTCCAAACTGTACCATTTAGTGGGTCTGCTGCATGAGCTAATCCAGCAAGACTCAACATACCAAATACCATTGCAATTTTTTTCATTTTTCATATCCCTGATGTATCTTTAATATTACAAGCCTAGTATCAAAAAATCGCTAAAATAAAGCAATTTATGAATGTGACCATTTGGTGTAACTTTGTAATTTATATTGTTGAACTTAATAAAAAGTGTCTAAATAACAATCAATATAGAGTATATATGGACAGACTGCCAATGTGGAAACAATTATTAACAGAGCAGTTTCTTAGGACTGCAATTAAAGCTCCAAGCAAATTTAACATTCCTATTGGTTCGACTCGTTTTTCACTTGAACAAATGTGCAAACTTTTCCCTAAAGATTCAAGCGTAAACATTCGTAAAATATCTTTAGCAGGATTAAAAGCTGAAGAAATAAAACCGCAAGATGAAGCCACGCAACTGATTTTTCACATACATGGTGGCGCATTCTTTTTAGGTTCACTCAACACACATCGTGCATTTCTCACACATGTTGTGGCTCGCACGCAAATGCAAGTGATTCATGTCGATTATCCTCTTTCTCCTGAACATCGCTTTCCTACTGCTTTAAATGCATTATTTGATGTCTATCAAGAATTACTTACACAAGGTATTCAAGCCAAAGATATTATTCTGTCAGGAGATTCTTGCGGTGCAAATTTAGCTTTAGCTCTTGCCTTAAAAATTCGAAATGAAAAACTGCCTCAAGCAAGCGGTCTAATGCTACTTTCACCATTCTTAGATTTAACACTTACTAGTGAATCAATTCGCTTTAATCAAAAACATGATGCTTTGCTTTCTGTCGAAACCATTCAAACAGGCATTAAACATTACTTACCTAATGATGTAGATGTCGGTGATCCTCGAGTTTCCCCTATTTTTGATGACCTACACGATTTACCACCCACCTTGGTTCAAGTTGGTTCAAAAGAGCTTTTATTAGATGATGCTAATCGTTTTAAAGAAAAAGCCGAAGAAGCAGGTGTAGATGTTACATTTAAAATTTACACAGGCATGTGGCACAACTTTCAAATGTTTCATTCTTGGTTTGAAGAAGGCAAAAAAGCCTTGGCAGATTTAGCTGAATTTGCACATGAACAAGATAAAGATTAAACGATAAAAAAAGAAGATATATATCTTCTTTTTTTCAATTCTATTTCTCTGTCTGATAGGGCTCTAAATAATTTACCCACGCATCTTCTAATAAAGCACCATTAATCCATTCTTTTAAAGCTGGATGTTGAAGCATGGTATTCATATAAATTTGCGTCTTTTCACTTACAGGCAACGCATAGGTTTTTAAACGTGTCACCACAGGTGCATAAAAGGCATCTGCAATAGAAAAATCACCACATAAAAAACCATCGACATGTGGACGTTCTGACCAAATTTGCTCAATACGTGCAACATCCGCACGCAAAGCTTCATGCTCTTGCCAAAGTTCAGCACCTTTTTCGGCTAAATTTGCTCGAATATTCATGCCATAAAGGTTACGAATATTTGGAAAACCACTATGCATTTCCGCTGAAATACAACGTGCTCTAACACGTAATTTCACGTCGATGGGCCATAAAGATTTTTCAGGATATTGTTCTGCCAAATATTCACAAATTGCTAAAGAATCCCAAACCAAAAGATCATTATTTACAAGTGCAGGAACTTTTCCATTTGGATTAACTGCCAAAACATCTTGCTTAAATGTGCCTGTATTCCGCTCTTTTGCAAAAGGAATCATTACTTCTTCAAACGGAATATTAAACGCCTTGAGCACCAACCATGGACGCATCGACCAACTCGAATAATTTTTGTTGGCAATATAAAGTTGCATCATAGTTAATCTCCCAAGTGTTGTTTAAATTTTTCAATTTGAGTGAGCAATTCTTGTTCTGAAAATGCACCTGTTAAACGCAAACTTCGAATTTCTTGTTGCTGATTATTTAAGAACAAATAGGTTGGTGGCCCTAAAATATCTCGTTCATTTAATAATGCTTGATGACCTGCATCGTACTCACTTAAATCAAGCTTAATTAAATAGAAATCTTTTAACGCATTTTTTACGTGGTTAGATTTTAAAATACGATGTTCAATTGGCTGACATGCCACACACCAATCTGCATATACATCAACAATAATGGCTTGATTTTTCGGTGCTTGTGACAATATTTGATTAAATTCAGCTGCTGTATGAGCAATGTGCCAAAGCACTTCTGAAGATGAGTTGCTATTTGAAATAAAAAATCTTTGGCTTTGTTGATATTGGCTATAAACCATATATGGCGCAGTCAAAATTAGGATGACAATATAGACCCATTTCCATTTGGTTCTATTCCACATAAAGCGAAAAAGAACATAAGCAATAAAGCTTATCCCTAAAACAAGACTTAAACATTGCAGCCAAGTTTCAGACAGTAACGGTCTAACAAAATACAGTGCCAAACCCAACATAATAAAAGCAAATATCACTTTTATTTGATTCATCCACGTGCCCACTTTAGGCAAAATTTTGGAACCTAAAATACTGGCAATAAGAAGTGGCGTTCCCATACCAAAACCTAAAGTAAATAGTAGCACTGCTCCATGCCACTGACTTTGGGTTTGTGAAATAAAAAGTAACGCACCTGCCAATGGTGCAGTCATACAAGGACCAACCAACAAGGCTGAAATCATTCCCATAACCGCTGCACCAACAAGGCTCCCCCCCTGTTGCATGGTTTGTGCATGATCAAGTTTATTCACTACAGTTTGAGGCAATTTAAGCTCAAATGCGCCAAATAAATTTAAAGCGAAGACCACAAACAATAAGCTAAAAGCGATTAATGTAGATGGTTGTTGCAACCATCTTTGAAAGTTCAATCCTGCCGATGATGCAATTAGCCCTAAAATGGCATAAACAGTCGCCATACTAGAAACGAATACCAAAGCAATCATCCATGCTTTTAACCCTTTATTATTACGAACAATAAGTGAGGTTAAAATTGGAATCATCGGTAATGAGCATGGCGTAAAAGCAAGTAAAATACCCAAACCAAAGAACAGTAATAATCCATAAATAAATGAACTATCTGCAAGTTTTTCCGACCACATTTGGTCTTTGGCAGATTCGCTATTTGATGAAACATCTTGTTGAATTGTATTTAAATTTGTCTTATCTGCATTCTCAGTATTTTGAGCAGTTTTTGCTAAATCTAAAAAGCTTTTTGACGCTGATGCTTGATTTTTTAGTGCAACCAATCCATCAACATCCGTTTCAAACTCAATATGTTGTGATGGATAACAAATTCGATCTTTGGCACACCCCTGCCAAGTCACTTGATATTTTTTTGAGGCTTCTACAGGAATATTGAACTGAACATTTTGATAATAAACTTGGGTTTTACCGTAGTTCTCATCATGTAAATTTTCAGCTTTAGGTAAATTTAAAGGAAGTATTTTTGAATTATTTTTAACTTCAAATTTATGTTGATACAGATAGTAATTTTCAGGAATTTCCCAATTTAATTGGACTTGTTTTGAATTTATAGATTCAACTGAAAATGCAAAAGCATCTTCTGCTGAACGTAAGGAAGTTTGAGCATATAAAAGGGTTGAGAGAAGTAATAAAAATCCGCTCAACATCCACTTCAAAATGATATTCAAACTCAACTTATTTTCTAGAAGATGCTTTGTCATAGATTCTTCAAATTAGAATAGGTAAGAAACCCCAAATCCTGCTTGATAACCTTTATCTTTTCCATTTAGGTCTAAACCAACTGTTGCATCAACTTGGGCACGTTCACTAATGGCATAAATTACACCCGAACCTAAGTTATATTCAACGTCTTGACCTTCTTGCTTACGATAAACCAACTCAGAAAAACCTGACCAGTTACCCGCAATGAGATATTCAACTGTTGGAACAGCAGTAACAGCCCAATGACTATCTTGTAATTCATAGATCATAGAAATAGATGTTGTCAGCTGATCGTTATAATCGTAAGCAACAACTGAGCCTAAGCTATAAATATCTTTATCATTACTAAAATCTTTATTCCCTGTTGCAATCACAGCTTGTGCCAAAACTGCCATCGACATTTTGTCATCATCTAGCTCAATGGCTTTTTTCAAACCAATGCTCACATCGCCTAAACCATGTGTAGATTCTTTAGTTTTGCCAATTTTAGATTGTGTCCACTGTGGACCATCCCAACCTAATTGTAATTCTAGACCTTCAGCTAAACCTGTACGTAATAATACATCGGCACTATATGTCGATTTTTTTTGCTTACCATCTTCCGATTTGGATTCAGTATAACTATAGCTAGGTAAAGATTGCTCCCAAGCAAGTTTGCCTACAGGTGTAATACCTGTTCCTATCCCAGAACCCGTGTGGTCAAATGAAAATTCAGCCGCAACTGCATTTGCACTTAAACCTGCCAATAAAGTGAACCCTAAAGTTTTTAATGCTGACATCGTTTTTATCTCAAGTAATTAAACCAATTCTTTTGTCATTTTTGCGCCATGAGCACGTAGAAGTTCCAAAGTCTGCTTTTCTTCTTCCAATGCTTCTGACCAATTAATTTCATCGAAATCACAATCGAAGAATAAATCACTAATTGAAGAAAGAATTGTTAAATCTTCTTCATCTTTTGTATTTGGATTAACTTTCTCTTCTAATAAACGTTTTACAGCAGGTACGCATGCAGAACTCGCAGCATCCCAAAGTGGACCATAAACTTCTTCTGAATCCCACAAGTGAACGTTTACTTTCGCTTGAATTAAAGCTTCTAGAATTTCTAAATGTACTGCTAAATTTGCTTGTTTTTGTTCTGTGCTTAAAGGCTGACCTGCCTCATGCGCTTCACAAATTTCTTCCCACCATTTGAATAAGCCATCAGACCATACAGAAATTGCAGGACCTTTTTCGCCATCAATGAAATTTGGATCGAGACCATCTGCTAAAAGGCTTTTCACTTGCGCAAGGTTTGATTCTTCTAATGCTTGCACCAAGAGTTGTTGCTGCGCTGTTAACATAGAGAAAGCTCTCATCAATTTAATTTATCTGTATTATGCAGAATATTTACACATTTGTTTAAATTAAATGTGCAAACAACATTTTTAATTCCTCAAAAAGACGATAAAAAAAGCCCCGAAGGGCTTTTTGAGACGAAATGAATAACAATTATTCGTCATCTAAATCTTCATCGACAACACCTTCATCGGCATCAACAAAAGCAGGTTGAGCACTACGAGGTTTTTCATTTTTTTCAAATGTATGTTCAAGACTTCTTTTTAAACGATCAATTGCACCATGAATTGCAGTATCAACATTATGACCTTTATGGTTCACAACCACTGGTTTTAAACCTGCAGGACGTGCTTCGATCATACATTTAATGTCGGCTTCACCGCCTTTAGGACCATTTTCATCGCTTAAATGAACTGAAAAATGTGTTATTTTTTCGCTGTGACGTTGGAATTCTTGATGTAGCTCTTCACGCACATAGGTAATGAGTCTGTCACTATTTTGAATGTTTTTGTCTGTACGTAGTTCAATATTCATACAATTCCATCCTCTTCTTTATTTGTATCTTTTTGCACAAAATTATTATCTTGGCACGTTATTAACCTACTGCTATAAGCAGTACTAGAACACCTTCAAACTATTTTGGAATAGATCCTCCACGTTGAATGATGAACACTAATGAGGTCTGCAGAACCGTGTCCTTATACTTCGAATATCGGGCCTAACTCGAAATATTGCAAGTGATATTTGCAAAAATAGCAAAAGTATAATGTTTTATGACAATCTGAAGTTTTAACTAAAAAATGTCATCTAAATTAATGCTCACACCTAAAATGGATGAGTCATAATTTGATGAAGATTTAGTAAGCAATTTGGCTTTTTAAAATAATGGTTATTTTTAAACCTTTTGATAAAAAATAATAGAAAATAAATTAAATGTTCTTTAATACTCAATTAGATATTTATATCGATATATTTCTTTAGGAATCAAATCTTTTAGGCTTTTACTTTTATAACAAAAGATAAATTACTCTTTTAAAGCGCAGACCAATCATCTTTTTTGGCTTTATTTTTGCTTAATAACCTGTATTCTTTACACGTTTTCTTGGGGAAGATGAACTTTCATGAACTTTAATCAAATTGCTGCTGCAACTGTTCTTGCAACAACTGCGGCTTTCACTCAAGCAGCTCCTGTGTGGCAAAACTTTAGCCTTACTGGTTTGTATGGCGAAAACTATGCACACCCTGTAAATGGTAAAGACAACAACCAACAAACAACGATTACTGCAGAATATGCAGCAAAGTTAACTTATGGTGACTTCTTTGCTTTTGCAGACCGTGCACACAATGACTTTGAAAATAGTACTTATTTCGAGATTTCACCTCGTTTAAGCCTTGGTGCTGTAACAGGTAAAAAACTTGAACTTGGTCCAATTAAAGATGTGTTAATTGCAACAACTTGGGAACGCAACAGCTCAAATGCTCCAGGTACTGACTTTAACAACTATCTTTATGGTATTGGTTTTGACTTAGCAATTCCTTACTTCCAATATGCTCAATTGAACTTCTACAGAGCTGATAATGATTTGAATGCAGATGATTATCAAATGACATTTACTTATGGCGTTCCGTTTAAAGTAGGTGCTGAAGACTTTCTTGTAGATGGTTTCCTTGACTGGTCAACTGCTGAAAAAGACCATGCAAGTGAATTGAACTGGACGACTCAGTGGAAATGGAATGTAGGTAAACATATTTCTCCAGATACACGTTTATACCTAGGTGTTGAACACTCTGTGTGGAACAACAAATACGGTATTAAAGGTTTAGATCAACATGACGTAAGTGCTTTAATTAAGTACCACTTCTAATTGATTTGAAGTCCAAAAAAGCAAGGCTTAAGCCTTGCTTTTTTTATGCCTAAACATGCATGATTCAATTTATAGTTTCCATATTTCATGATGTTTATGTCTTTTATTATTCGCCTTGCGACAGAGCAAGATTTACCTGAAATTCTCAATATTTATAATGCTGAAATTTTAAATGGCTTGGCAACTTGGAATGAACAACCATACGACATTGAACATTTCCAAAAATGGCTTAAACAGTTAGAACAACAAAATTTTCCTGTCTTTGTTGTTGAAGATTCAATTCAAAATAAAGTTGCAGGCTACGCAGATTATGCATCTTTTAGAAATTTTTCGGGCTATAAATACAGCGTTGAACATTCAGTTTATATTTCACCTAAATATGCAAAACAAGGTTTAGGCAAACGCCTTATGCATCATCTTATTGAACATGCAAAACTCAATAATATGCATGTGATGATTGCAGGCATTGATCATGAAAATATTGGGTCAATTGAACTCCATAAAAAATTGGGTTTTGTGCAAACCGGCTATATGCCTCAAGTAGGACAAAAATTTGGTAAATGGCGAGATTTGGTCTTAATGCAACTGATGCTAAAAAGTGAATAAAACTCAATAAAAAAGCGCAAATTAATGCGCTTTTTTATTTTGAGAAAAATTAAGAAATTACAATGTATTCTTCATCGGCAGCAGAGCTTGCAAACTCTTCCATACGTGTAATTAAACCATTTTCAAATGTATAAATTTGCACCCATTTTTGAGCCAAAATACTAGGGTCTGTTGACATTT
>NZ_LWRV01000044.1 GCF_009372215.1 Acinetobacter portensis
GACGACCTAATTCGGTAAATTTATTCAATACGGCTATGCGTGCATGGATTTCATTTACCTGACTAGAAAAACTCCTTGCCGTTAATTTATCACCTAATAATTTGATGCAATGCATCTTAGTTTCTACCAAACTTCGACGGTGATAACCAGACCATTTTTTCCAAAGCTTTCTTCCTAAACGTTTGACTGTCTTTAATAATTCATTCCGCTCTAAAGATCTTAATTTCTGATCTTTCCATGGCTTTGCATTTTTTCTTGGCGGAATGACTGCATGTGCATCTCGATCTAAAATGACTTGTCTACAGTGCTTCGTATCATAAGCACCGTCGGTATAGACCGAATCAATTCGTTCATCTAAAGGAATTTGAGCAAGTAAATCACCGAGAACTTGCGAATCACTCACATTATTTGTAGTAAGTTGTACTGCACGTATTTGAAGGGTTTCAGCATCGATCCCAATATGAAGCTTACGCCATTGGCGACGATATTCATGTCCATGTTTCTTACGTTTCCATTCACCTTCACCTAAAAACTTTAAGCCAGTTGAGTCTACGAGTAGATGTAGCCCATCGTTACTTTTTTGATAGCTAATCGCAATATCAATATATTTTTGTCTTCGACAAAGCGTACTGTAATCTGGTGCAGTCCAATTTAATCCACACAGTTTAATGAGGCTTTGAACAAAACCTGTGACCATGCGTAAAGAAAGTCTGAATAAAGATTTGATCATTAAACAGCATTGAATAGCGGTATCAGAGTAAGTTTGATTTCGACCTTGCTTGCCTTGTGATTGTGCATACCACTGAGTGTTTGGATCAAACCAAATGGAAATATTACCCCGGTTAATGAGGGCACGATTGTAGGAAGACCAGTTAGTTGTACGATAGATTTTAGGCGTAGGTTTATTCATATTGAAATTATAGGGCTGAATAAACCTTCTAGGCTAGGTTTGTGCAACAAAGA
>NZ_LWRV01000045.1 GCF_009372215.1 Acinetobacter portensis
GCTTTGTTGCACAAACCTATCTGTAAAGGGTTTTTCAGCGATATAATTTTCAAATGAAGAAGCCTGCACACAAAATCTACCGCACAACCAATTGGCCCGCATATAACCGAGCACTCATGAGTCGCGGAAATATTGCCATTTGGTTTGATCCTGCTACGCAATGGTATGCTCCGTCCATCGGTAAACAAGGGCGAAATCAAACCTACTCCGATACAGCGATTCAATGCTGTTTAATGATCAAGTCACTATTTCGACTCTCTTTACGTATGGTGACAGGTTTTGTCCAAAGTCTGATTAAGCTTTGTAGCTTAGATTGGACAGCTCCAGATTACACTACACTTTGTAGAAGACAAAAGCATATTGATATTGCGATTAGCTGTCAAAAAAGTAGTGATGGTCTCCATCTACTCGTGGACTCTACTGGTTTGAAGTTTCTAGGTGAAGGTGAATGGAAGTGTAAGAAACATGGGGCTGAATATCGTCGCCAATGGCGTAAACTTCATATTGGTATAGATGATAAAACCCTACAAATACGAGCAGTTCAGCTTACAACCAATAATGTCAGTGATTCACAGGTGCTTGGTGATTTACTTAATCAGATTCCACAAGATGAGCGGATTGACTCTGTTTATACCGATGGAGCTTATGACACCAAGCAATGCCGTCAGGTCATTGCAGATCGGCAAGCGTATGCGGTGATTCCACCTAGAA
>NZ_LWRV01000046.1 GCF_009372215.1 Acinetobacter portensis
TATAAAAAAGTTCGATATTCAATACAATATTCTATACATAAGAGCAAAAGATCTTTCAACGGTAATTTATGTGGTCGTCCTTTACCAATATGACAAGGTAACTCCTTATTTAGCTCGGCCAACATGAGGTTAAATGTAGCCCAACTAACACCGGTAAGCCTACGAAACTTAACGTCTGATAATTTTTGAATATCTTTGAATTTCATCCAAGGATTATCCCTTGAATTAAATAATTTTGCTGATTAATTTAAGATCAAATAAATTGTACGTTTTTTGATTTATGACGGAAGTCTA
>NZ_LWRV01000047.1:0-93939 GCF_009372215.1 Acinetobacter portensis
GGTTTGTGCAACAAAGCCCTGCAGATGTATTAGCTGTTGCTAAAGTCGCGGCAATCGCAAGCCCCCAATACGCTAAACTTATTTTTTTCATAACAATTATCCAGATTCACTTAACTATGCCTATAATTTAGGCAAAAATATATTGACATTATTAACACACTTTTCCATTAAGTTTATTCTTATTGCATTTTATTAAATATTTGCAAACTATTTATCATTTCTATAAAAAACAGATCAAGAACAAGCTAAATCATTATTTAAATTAACTAACATATGTATATTAAATGAGCTTTCAATATAAAAAAAGTCTAAATAATTTATACAAAATTACTCTTTTAGTAAAAAATTATTTAATCACCCACGGTGTAATTACTATATTTTTCACATATAAATTCCTCATATACAGATGGAAATCCTTTATCAAATTTTATGATCATGCATAAAAAAACCACCTATTAAAGGTGGCTTTTAAATCTGTCATTTGATTATTTTTTGAATGGAAATGCATATTTCACAATACGTTTAATTACACTACCGTACTGCTTTACTAAACTTGCATTATTATAATTTAAACCATACTTTTCACAGACTGCTTGAACTTTAGGTGCCATTTTACGGTAACGACGCGCAGGAATATCAGGGTATAAATGATGTTCGATTTGATGGCTTAAATGACCTGTCAAAATATGGAACGCTTCTGAACCTGTTAAGTTGGAAGAACCACGAATTTGACGCATATACCAATGACCACGACTTTCATTTTGTAAAACTTCTTTTGAAAACACTTCAACATCTTTAGTGAAGTGACCGCAGAAAATAATACTGAATGTCCAAATGTTACGAATACCATTAGCAACACAGTTACCAGCCAATACAGGTAAAGCAGCTGGACCTGCAATTACAGGGAAAAACACATAGTCTTTCACCAATTGTTTGGTGATTTTCTTTTTCATTGGTGCAAATCGTGATTTAAACTCTTCTTTGGTCATACGCCCTTTTAGGTATTTACCAATTTCAAGGTTTTGAATTGCGACGCCCCATTGGAAAAGTAAGCAGAATGGAATGCTATACAAAGGTTGCAATAAGTAACCTTTTTTCCAACGTTGTTCTGGGAATAAACGTAATACGCCATAACCGATATCATCATCCATACCTTTAATATTGGTATAGGTATGATGTTTATAATTATGTGTTTGACGCCAATCGTCTGCTGTACCCACAATATCCCATTCGTATTTTGTACCATTGAGTTTAGGATCATTCATCCAATCATATTGACCATGAATGACATTATGACCTAACTCCATGTTTTCCATGATTTTAGAAAAACCAAGTAAGCCTGTTCCTAATATCCAAGCTGGTGGAAACCATCCTGCAAATAACAATGCACGACCAATAATTTCTGAATACTTAACAGTGGAATACACACGATTAATATATTTTGCATCTTTTTCACCTAAGTCATCTAAAACTTCTTGGCGAATTGCGTCTAATTCACGTGCTAACTCATCTTGCTCAATTTGAGTGAGTTCACGATTTTTTGGGTTTTTAAAATATTCAAGTTTTACTGGCATATTCATATTAATAAACCTCTTATAAATCTATGACTAAATCGGTTTGTGCTGAGTTAACACAAATTTTAAGTAAGTTACCAGGTTCATTGTTTTGTGAACCATTCACTAAATTTTTAGTTGAACCTTCAGCTTTGTTGCATGCACACTTATTGCAAATACCCATACGGCAACCGTGCTTTGGTTTAATATTTTGTTGCTCTAAACCCAATAAAATCGGCTGACCTTTCGGAATCGCAACCACTTTATTTGACTGAGTTAAAGTCACATTCACAAAACCAATTTCATCATGTAAAACAGGGCTCATACTAAATGCTTCTGTTTTAATGCAATGAGCAGCAGCAAATAAAGCTTCAACATTTGCTGTAAACCCTGATGGGCCACATGCATATACTGTACTTTGCTCAATATTTTGAAGTGCTTTTACATGAAATTCATTTAAACGTGAAGCGGGATGTTCTGCATCTTGCGTATAGAAAAATTCAACTTTGAAATTTTCATATTGTGTAGCTAATTGTTCAAACTCTGCTTTAAATGCTGCATCTGCTTGAGTTTTCACCCAATACATAAGCGTTACAGGCATTTCATTAATTTTGTTTGATACAACCAAAGCTTGAATTAAGCTATGCATTGGCGTAATACCACTACCCGCAGCAAGTAGAATTAAAGGTTGCGTATTTTCTGGAAGTTGCATATCGCCATAAGGACGACCAAATTCTAAAATATCACCTACTTTCGATTGCTCTAACAACCAAGAACTTGCAACACCATTTTCAACTTTTTTAGCAACAAGCAACACTTTTTTAGCATTTACTTGAGTCAAACTATACGTACGTTCGTAACGAATTCCATTTACAACGACAAATACTGGATGATGCTGTCCTGCTTCACCCACACTGAATTTACGATTGAATTCAATCGTCAATGCAACAGTATCATTCGCAATAATTTCTTTTTTAACAATAGAACCCAAAGCCTGATTTACAGACCAAAGTGGGTTCAATTTTTGAAGCCAGAAATTTGCTGAATATGGATCAATCACCACATCCACCAATGCAGATAAAGGAGATTTCGTTTTTTCGATTGTATGCATAGTTTATACACCACGCCTTTGAACTTTTAATTATTATACACATGTATATATATTTGTATATACAGTTGTATTGTATCCAATCATTTCAAAGTGTAGACGTAATGGTTATAATGATTTAAAGCTAATTTACAACTGTACCTATGACTGAACCATCAATGAAAATAAGCAATATCACTACTTTACAGGAAGCTAAAAACATACAGGAAACTGTTCCTGCGCGTACGGTTGGTCGTAAAGCAACAATTACAAAAGAAGAACTTTTTCAAGCAGCACTCAATTTAATTGGTCCACAAAAAAGCATTGCATCATTAAGTTTGCGTGAAGTTGCACGTGAAGCAGGTATCGCTCCAAATAGTTTTTATCGCCATTTTAAAGATATTGATGAATTAGCTATTGAACTGATTGAGCGCTCTGGTGGTGTGTTACGTAAAATTTTACATCAAGCCCGTTTAAAAGCTTCAAAGCAAAGCAGTATTATTCGTACTTCTGTTGAAGTCTTTATTGAACAGCTCAATGCAGATGAAGGCAATTTAAGCCTTTTATTACGTGAAGGCTATACAGGCTCACATTCTTATAAGTTAGCTGTTGAACATCAACTTAATTACTTTCAGCAAGAACTACAAGAAGACCTAATTCGCTTAGAACAAACCAATGGCAGTAAACTCGCACACCCCGACATTGTGTCTAAAGCCATCACACAATTAGTATTTAATATGGGTGCAAAAGTCATTGAAATTCCAGTGGAACAGCGCAAAGAAACAGCCGAACAAACAATGATTATGATTCGCATGATACTAGAAGGTGCTCGCCACCTAGATGCGAACAAAATTCCTTAACACTCATTCAGACTTCTTTCATAAAATATTTTTTGAGTAATTAATAAACTCACAACGAATACTCCCTCTCTTATAAAAAATGAGAAGTTCGCTCCGCAAGGGAGAAATTTTTACGAAAGAAGTCTATATGCGATTTTAAATTATTAGCTCAACTTAGGAGTGAAGTACTGAAATACCCAATATATAAAGCAATGATTCTAAGAATCTCTGAAATAAGATTTGAAAATTAAAACCAAGTTATAACGATTAAATATAAGCTTTGTACATATTGATACTTTAGAACTATAGATAGTTGATTATTCACACTCTAAAATAGATATCTAATTGATCGTAAAGCCTCTCCCATGCGTTACCAAATTATTGATGTCTATCAAACTGAAGACTTAAAAAGATATATTGCCAAATGTTTGAAAAAACACTCTCCTCAATTTATTGTCATTGAAAGCCAAAGAACCTTCTGCTTAAACATTGATATCATTAATGTAAATTGCCAACACACATCTGCGACATCAGCAACAGGTGAAGAAATTTCACTTAAAATATTAAATAAATTCGATACATTTGATAAGACCTATATGTCTAGACTGTAACGCTCACATTAACTGATTGACCTTGAGCTTCTTATTTTCCTATTCTAATAAACAAGTTTCTTTTGGAACTTAGAATAAAAAACCAAGGAAATAGAAATGAATATTAAGGAAATGTCAGGTTTACAAATTATGCAGGCGATGTGTGATGGTGTTATTCCGCCACCATCAATGAGTTTAACTATTCCAATGACAGCAGGACAGGTCACAAAAGGTCATGTAATATTTACAGCTAAAGCAGATGAACGACATATCAATCCATTGGGTGGCGTTCATGGCGGTTTTGCCGCAACTGTTCTAGATTCTGTTACAGGTTGTGCCGTATTTTCAATGCTTGAAGCAGGTATTGGTTATGGCACCATCGACTTAAATGTAAAAATGTGTCGCCCGATTCCAATCAACCAAGAACTGACTGCTTATGGTGACATCATTAATATCAGCAGAAGTTTGGGTATTGCTGAAGGAAAAATTGTAGATAAAGATGGTAAACTTTATGCGCATGCAACCGCAACTTGCATGATTATTCGCCCATAATATTCAATAACCAAATCATTTTAGAGCGCGAAATGCATTCAATTTGCGCTCTTTATTCATTTATATTAAATAGCAGATTTTAATTGAGTTGTTTGCTGTAAATTTTGAATAGGTCGTGAAAGACCTTTGAAAACACAATAAAATTGAAAGATTGTGCCGACTGAAATATCAACCGATTTATTTTCACGAAGTGACCATGCTTTAGAAGTATCTTGCTCTGTAACTGAACTCCCATTGAGCTCATATACAAATAAATCTTGCTCCGATTGATTCAGCGTTTTATCTCTTAAAATTGTGTTGATTAGTTCGCTTTTATTCACATCTACAGTCCATTTATCTGCAAACCAAAGTTGCAATAAATCGCCTAAAAAAAGTTGATGCGAAGCCAAAGGCCAAACTTGTACTTCAGCACCTTCCACAGGCACATAGTATTGGTCAGCATTTTTGATAATTGAAAGGTAATTTTCTTTGTAAAAAGAAAAGTTTGCAAAAATTTGAGGGATAGTGAGCGTATTCATTCGCTGTCTCCTATTTAGCCATTTTAGTGCTGGCAAGTTGGGTTTAAATCCACACTGTCTAAGCTTTCGCTCAAACGCTCTGTTGTTAATATCAGACTACCAACTGATTTTTTTCTTTGCAAGCACTTCATGAGATATTTCTTCATTTTTTTCAATTTTGTTCAAATAAAAAGCATACAGATGAAAAATGTAAGAAAGATGACAGTTTTTCCTTGACCCTCTTTCAAATGTCCTTATAATCGCATGCAGATTCTCCAATAGCTCAGTCGGTAGAGCGACGGACTGTTAATCCGCAGGTCCCTGGTTCGAGCCCAGGTTGGAGAGCCAAATACTAAAAAGCCCACTCATTATGAAGTGGGCTTTTTTTATACTTATAATATTTAAAATATATAAGCTTTAAAACTCAATTTAATTCATGAATTTTTCACCCAAACTAGAAATATTGATCAATGAAATACAATCTAACGACGAATTAGATGAATCGTATATATCTGACTGTATTGATTTCCATGTCAAAACATTAAACTAATATAACTAAATTACCATCAAGCTTAGAATTCCCCCTTATTACTTCAAATGAGGAAACATCCTCTATTAACAATCAATATTTACAACAAGTAGTTCAAGAAATTAAAACCAGTTATAGACTTAAATAAGAAATCCCTCATATAGAGGGATTCTTACAATGATTAAAACGAATTAAGCCGCTTTAACAGGTACACCACTATGGAAACGGAAAAGCTCATCTGGTGTTGAAATTAATTCCGCTTCAACTTTACGTATATGCTCAATACGCTGTTGAATATCCTCTTCAGGATTTTTCAATTTCGCAGTTGTTGCAACATCTAAAGCAAGCGCCAAATAATCTTCATAATGGCGAGATTCAGACTTTAATAAGTAACGGTAATAACGCCCTAATTCTTCATCTACAAGCGGTGCAAGCGAATAAAAACGCTCACACGAGCGTGCTTCTACAAATGCACCAATCACCAATACATCAATTAATGCTTCAGGTTCATAAGTACGAATTTCCTTACGCAAACCACCTGCATAACGCCCTGCACTTAAACTTTGCCAAGCTTGTCCACGCTTATTCATTAGTGAAAGAACTTGCTCATAATGCAACATTTCTTCACGTACAAGCTGTGCCAATTTCACTTGTAAATCGACATAAAAGTTATAGCGAAACATCAAGTTCATTGCCGTACTTGCCGCTTTTTTTTCACAATTAGCATGATCTTGCATTAAAATTTCTAGATTATTTAATGCTTCATCAAGCCAAGACTGAGGAGTTTTACAACCCAAGAAACCAATAACAGGTTGCATGAGTTCATCATAATTAATTGTAGACATAATTTATAAACGCGCTGCCTTAATGACTGCTTTCATTTCTTTCACAGCATCTGCTAATCCAATAAAAACAGCATCAGCAATAAGTGAATGACCAATATTTAATTCGTAAATTTGTGGAATTTTAGCAATAGGTGTCACGTTTTCAAGATTTAAACCATGACCCGCATTAACCACCAAACCTTTTGATGCTGCATATTCAGCACCTTTTATAATACGTTCAAGCTCGTTTTGTTGCTTTTCAGGTGTTTCAGCATCAGCATAAGCACCTGTATGCAATTCAATTGTAGGTGCACCACATGCAACCGCTGCATCAATTTGTGCAAAATCAGCATCAATGAATAATGAAACATCACAACCAATTGCTGTTAATTCTTGCGTTGCTTTCTTAACATCTTCAAAATGACCAACAACATCTAAACCACCTTCCGTTGTTACTTCTTGGCGTTTTTCTGGCACAAAACAAATATGATGTGGTTTTACTTTTTTCGCAATTTCAACCATTTCATCGGTTACTGCCATTTCCAAATTCATACGTGTTTTCAAGGCTGGACGCATACGATATACATCGGCATCTTGAATATGACGACGATCTTCACGCAAATGCAAGGTAATACCTTCCGCACCCGCTTGTTCACAAATTAATGCAGCATTAACAGGATCTGGATAAGAGGTACCACGTGCTTGTCGCAAAGTTGCAACATGGTCAATATTTACACCTAATAATGCAGCCATAATACTTTCCTACTTACGATGAGTTTGAGCGTTTTGAACCCACAATTGCCTACTTTTTAAAGGGCGATCCCCTAAAAGTGAAGTAATCACTTGTCGATATAGCTTAGTGAGCAATTGTAACTGTTGTAGATTGAATTCCCCACCTTTTTCATACTGCATCATTGTTTGTATTAAAGCGCCCGATATTGCAGATCGAGAAGCTTGAGCAGTAGCAAGAAATCCATCATTTAATTGAAATTGGTAATTCATTTCATTCGATATTAATTGCTGATTTGAATCGACTGAAAAATCGATTGCATAGCCTAAATCATCCAATAATTCATGTTCAAACTGACGCAAAATTTGGCGTAAAAATAGGTTTTGATCTTCTTGTTGAGATAATTTTTGTAATTGTTCTAAAGTTTTTGAATACTGAATGAAAGTCTGTGGCATTTCTACTTCAGGTGGACAAAGTCTTAATAGAACTTCATTTAAATAAAAGCCTGAAAAAAATGCATCACCATGAAAAAAAATAGGCTGATTCACAATTTCCAATTTACTAAAATTTTTAAGCTCAGATTTTCCTGAAGCTTGTAAACATATCGGCTGATATTGCGGTGGTGGCGTTTGCCTTAAAATACCATCAACACGACCATGCTCTTGCGTAAATAAATGCACAATATGGCTACGGTCACGATATTTTCTGTGATGAATTAAATAACCATGCAAAATTTCATTGCGCATGAGGTCAGTTTTTAATCCTTAATTTATTTTTTTTGATTATCTTCATCATCTTCATTTGAATCGGCATCATCATGCCCACCTGGAATGACTGCGCCAACAACAGATGCTGTTCCTTTAACAACACCCTTTGTCGCTTTATATGCAACTTTTACGGGAACTGTAACAATTTTAGTAATACAGCCTTGAAGGAATAAAACACATATTCCTATCGCTAGAACTTTCATCATCACAATTCCCCTAAAGATCGCTTATAAACTTGAGTTAGATATCGCTATAACCCAAACTTTTTAATGCACGTTCATCATCAGACCATCCGCCTTTCACTTTAACCCAAAGCGTAAGCATGATTTTCTGCTCGAACATGCGCTCCATATCAACACGCGCATCCATACCAATTTTTTTCAATTTCGCACCACGCTCACCAATCACAATGGCTTTTTGGCTTGGGCGATCTACGAAAATTGTGGCATCAATATATGTGCAAGCTGCTTTCGGACAACCTGTTTTTTCATTTACCGTTGCTTCTTCTGTTTTAAAAGATTCAATTTGAACGGTTAAATCGTACGGAAGCTCTTCACCCAATTGACGCATGATTTTTTCACGAATTGTTTCAGATGCTAAGAAACGCTCTGAACGGTCTGTGATTTGATCCATTGAATAAAGCGGTGGCTGGAATGGTAAATACTTTTCAATTGTATCGCGCAAATGATCTAAATTTGCACCACGTAATGCAGAAACAGGAACAATTTCAGCAAAGTTCATCAACTTTGCACGTTCTTGAATTAAAGGTAATGCTTCATTCTTATTTTCAAAAGTATCAAGTTTATTAATAACAAGAATGACTGGCATTTCTGCATTTTGAAGCTTTTCCAAAACTAAATCATCGTTTGGAGTCCACTTTTGCGCATCAACCACAAATAGAACAAGGTTCACATCACGTAATGCAGAATGTGCCGCACGGTTCATCATTTTATTGATGGCACGTACTTCTTTTTTGTGCATCCCTGGTGTATCTACAAATACAGCCTGAGATTTCTCACGTGTATCAATCCCCACAATTTTGTGGCGTGTGGTTTGTGGTTTACGTGAAGTAATCGATAACTTTTGACCCAATAAATGGTTCATAAGTGTAGATTTACCTACGTTTGGGCGACCTACAATCGCAACAAAACCACTTTTATAATCCGCAGGAATGTCTGTTCCTTGCGCACTAAAAAATTGACTAATAAGGTCGTTACTGTCGCTTTCTTGCGACTCGTGATCAGCATCGATGTGATCGGAATGAGTAGTCATTAAGACTTGATCTCCAATAATTTTAAAATATCCGCTGCTACTGTTTGTTCAGCAAAGCGACGGCTAGATCCTTCTCCATACTTCACAGGCAAGCCCTCAACAATACACTCCACTTTAAAGTGTTGATTTGGGGCATCGCCTTGAATATCCACAACCTCGTAAACCGGGAGAGGTTTTTTACGTGCTTGTAAATACTCTTGTAAGCGTGACTTAGGATCTTTCAGTTGATCTGTGGGTTCAATATGATCTAGATAAGGCACATACCATTTTAAAACAATAGGTTCCAATATGGTCAGATCATTACAATCGACATAAATTGCACCAATAATTGCTTCAACAGTATCTGCCAAAATAGATTCACGGTGATGCCCGCCAGACTTTAATTCACCTGTACTTAAAATTAAATGTTGGCTTAATTTTAAGTCATTGGCAATTTTCCCTAGCGCTTCTTGACGCACTAAGGTTGCACGCATACGCGTTAAACGGCCTTCATTTTCATGCGGATAAGCATGAAAGAGATAATTAGCAATAATCATCCCTAACAGTGAATCGCCTAGATACTCTAGACGCTCATAGTTTAATTTATGGCTCACCGATCGGTGGGTCAATGCCAGTTGTAACAATTCAGGTTGTTTAAACTGATATCCGATACGACTCACTAAACGACTTTCATTTAGCTTTGACTGAGCTTTGATCAAAATTTTTCTCGAACTTTAACACTAAATCTATATTGAGTAAGAAAGGCTTTCTTACCTCATAATCCTTTTTCACAATAAGTTCACCATTTTTCGAAACTTTTGCAATATCTTCAAATTTAACATTGATAATATTGTTCATCGAAAGACGCTGACTCATTTGATTATTGAATTTTTCAGGAGAAATATCTTCAGGGCTATTTTTCAACAAAGCTGAAATTTCTCCATTAATCATTCTATCATCAAAATAAGGTCCCCAAACAGCTATTGCAAATTTTGCAATTAAAGCAAAGCAAATCACTGCCAATAAGATTGAACTATACGAAGCCCCTAACTGAGATTTACGCATACTTACTTCCCCATTATTTTTTAATCAATTGCCCCGTTACGACCAAATGATGGAATTTTAAATCCAGGCTCTTTATGCATCCATTTATAGATTGCTCGACCCGTTAAGTTTTCTTCTGGCACAAAGCCCCAGAAACGACTATCAGCACTTTGATCGCGATTATCCCCCATCGCAAAGTAATGACCTTCTGGTACTTTCACTTCCCAATATAAACCATTTGTATTTGAATATTTACCGTTTTCTAAATAGTTTATGAATGGTGCTTGGCGTGCAACATTTACACCTTCTAGCTCACGCATTGTAAATGTATGACTACCTAAAGTTTCTTTGTGATAAATAGATGTAGGTGTATCTTGTACATCTTTTTCGCGGCTAAATTGCACAGGCACTTTAGCAACTTCTTTACCATTAATAATCAATTGCCCATGATCATAAACAATATGATCACCTGGTAAACCAACAACACGTTTAATATAACTAATGGTTGGTTGCGGTGGGTAGCGGAATACGATGACATCACCACGTTCAGGCTCACCAACGTCTATTATTTTCTTATTAATGACCGGTAAACGAATGCCATAATCAAACTTATTCACCAAAATAAAATCACCTGTTTCTAAAGTTGGCACCATAGAATCTGAGGGAATATTAAATGGTTCATATAAGAATGAACGCAAAATTAAAACGACTGCTAAAACTGGCCAAAAATCATAAGCCCATGTGATAATGAAATGTTCATTTCCACGCCCTTTAGTTTGTCTTTGTTTAATGACAAACTTATCTAATAGCCACACAAAAAAGAATATAAGTGTTGCCGGTACGAGGATTAAATTAAAATCAAAATCCATGAGCTAAATGACCTCTGTTGTTTTATCTTTCTACTTTTAATACAGCAAGGAACGCTTCTTGTGGGATTTCAACACTACCCACTTGCTTCATGCGTTTCTTACCTTCTTTCTGTTTAGATAGAAGTTTCTTCTTACGTGAAACGTCACCACCATAACATTTAGCCAATACGTTTTTACGCATTGCCTTAACAGTTGAACGCGCAATAATTTGTGCGCCAATTGCGGCTTGAATGGCAACATCAAACATTTGACGTGGAATCAAATCTTTCATTTTTTCCACAAGTGCAATACCACGATGACGAGCATCTTGGCGGTGACAAATCATGGCTAAAGCATCCACTTTATCGCCATTAATTAGCACGTCAACTTTAACCAAAGATGAACTTTCAAATCGTACAAAATTGTAATCGAGTGATGCAAAACCACGCGAACAAGATTTCAATTTATCAAAGAAATCCATGACAACTTCAGCCATAGGAATTTCAAAAGTAATCGCAACTTGATTACTAACAAACTTCATATCTTTTTGGATACCACGACGCTCAACACACAATGTCATTACATTACCCAAGTATTCTTGAGGAACGAGAATATTACATTCTGCAATGGGTTCACGTAAATCTTCAACTGTTGAACCATCAGGCATTTTTGAAGGGCTATCGATATAAATGGTTTCGCCATTTTTCATCACTGCTTCATAAATTACAGTCGGAGCAGATGAAATAAGATCTAAATCGTATTCGCGCTCTAAACGTTCTTGTACGATTTCCATGTGTAGCATACCTAAGAAGCCACAACGGAAACCAAAGCCTAATGCATCTGAGCTTTCTGGTTCAAAGAATAATGCTGAGTCATTAATTTGAAGCTTATGAAGTGCTTCACGGAACGGCTCAAAATCACTTGCATCAATTGGGAATAAACCTGCATAAACCTGCGGTTTAACCTTTTTAAAACCAGGTAAAATTTCAACTTCTGGCGTATTTGCCAAAGTAATGGTATCACCCACTGGCGCACCAAAAATATCTTTAATACCAGCAATAACAAAACCAACTTCGCCAGCTTCTAATACACCTGTATCGGTATGTTTAGGATTAAAAATACCAACAGAAGTGATAATGTGCGTTTGACCTGTCGATTTCATCAACATCTTGTCGCCTTTACGCACACGACCATGCTTAATACGAACTAAAGATACAACACCTAAGTAGTTGTCGAACCAAGAGTCAATAATTAATGCCTGTAAAGGTGCATCACGATCACCCACAGGTGCTGGGATAATATTTACAAGTGTTTCTAAAACACCTTCAATACCTAAACCAGTTTTAGCAGAGCATGTTGGTGCTTCAGTTGCTTCAATACCAATAATATCTTCAATTTCTTGAATGACACGCTCAGGTTCTGCTTGAGGTAAATCAATTTTATTGAGTACAGGAAGAACTTCTAGACCTTGTTCAATTGCGGTATAGCAGTTTGCAACAGATTGAGCTTCTACACCTTGAGCAGCATCGACCACAAGCAATGCACCTTCACAGGCAGCAAGTGAACGAGATACTTCATATGAAAAGTCTACGTGTCCAGGTGTGTCAATGAAGTTAAGTTGATATTCTTCACCATTCGGATGTGTGTAATACAAAGTTACCGATGCGGCTTTAATCGTAATACCACGCTCACGTTCTAATTCCATAGAATCTAAAACTTGAGCTTGCATTTCACGGTCTTGCAAACCACCACAGGTTTGAATAAAGCGATCGGCTAGCGTCGACTTTCCGTGATCGATATGCGCAATAATCGAAAAGTTACGAATGTTTTTTATATCAACAGATTTTTTAGCTTGCGCCATGGGCTACCTTGGAAATAAATGCGCTATGCATGCAATAATGAGTGCACAGCAAAAGCAGAATAAAGTTGCGAAAGATTATAGCAGATGGTTTTTTCAAAGTATTCATTATAATAATTTTGTTTTCAGCTTATTAAGCTAACTCTCAATAGCATTCTTATTATTTATACAAAGATTTAAAATCTGTACTTAGTTAATACCAAAATTTTCAAAAACCAAACTGTGATGATTACTTACACAATATTACATACACTTCCCTTTATGCACACAATCATTTATTAAGTTCCCCTAAATTTATTTTTTATCTTTTGTTTAGTTTTTTAGGGTTATAACATGTTGTTCAAATCATTATTTATTCTCTCTTTTTCTTTAATTTCTTTTCAGGCATTTGCCCACGATTACAAGTCTTGTCAAATTAAAAAAGAAAAACTACAGCAACAAATTGCTCATGCGAAAAAACACAATAATGCACATAGAGTAAAAGGTTTAGAAAAAGCACTCGCTCGTGTAGGGCAACAGTGTGCGCAAATTAAATCGAATAAATCATCACATCCAAAGTAATTCTTTTTTAATTATTCATTTTAATAAAATTAAGCCTGTATGGAATATGAAAATACTCTTTCCATACAGGTTCACTAGAGATTAATTCTGTTTCAACACACCAAAAATTTCAATACAGATATCTAAATACTTTATTCAAAATTTTATTTCATATTATATTCAGAAAAATCGAAAGGATCTTTTTCATCAGAGATAGGCTGATATGCTTGTGTAAATGTCGGCGACATTCTTTTCGGTCTGCCCGTTTCTATTTCAATACATGCCCACTTAGTATTCCCTACAAACAACAAAGCCTTGTCCGATGGACGATAAAAAGCATATTGTCTAAATAAATATAAAGAATTAATTTCATTGAGCCACGTTCTTAAAACAATGGTTTCCCCTTCAAATGCCGCTTTGCGATATTGCACATGGTGTTCAACTGCGACCATAGCATGTTTGAGTTCGATATATTGTTTTAAGCCCAAACCTAATTCTTCGATATGTGCCGATGCAACATCTTGCATCCATTGCACATACATCACATTATTGACGTGACCTAATATATCAATATGTTCTGGCATTACCTTCAATGTTAAATCAAAAATAGTACTCATTATCTTCCTTCAATTTTTATTGCCATAACATATCCCTAAGTCTAACCAAATATCATCACAGATTAAAAACAAAAAACCGCTCTGATCGAACGGTTTTTATTAAGTGACAATTTTATTGAATACGAACACCCACAATTGCACGTTGTCCATCACGAATAATAGTCATACGTACAACATTATTTTTTTTGAACTGAGCAATAGTTTCTACAAATTCAGCTGCATTTTTTACATCACGACTATTCACCTGAACAATTACATCACCTGGAAGTAAGCGTGCTTGTGCTGCTGCACCACCACGTAATACATCTTGAAGTAAAACACCACCTTTAGTGGCTAAACGGCTTTGCTCTTGTGGCGTTAAATCACGAATACTTACACCTAATACAGGACCTTTATTTTGTGCATTTCCTGCTTTATTTTTAGCAGGTGTGTCATCAGGTGCTGTTGATAATTGTGCTGAAATATTTTGACGTTTGTCATCACGTAATACTTCAAACTGAACCGATTGACCCGGAACAAGTCGGTTTAAATAACTAAACAATTCAACTGTTCTTAAAATTGGCGTGCCATTAATTTTTAAAATCACATCACCCGATTTTAAACCTGCTTTTTCCGCAGGAGAGTTCGGTGAAATTTGTGTAATAAGCGAACCTTCAGGTTTTGGTAGTTTATAAGATTCTGCCAAATCACGGTCAATATCCTGCAAACTTAAACCTAAATAAGCACGTGTCACCTTACCGTTTTTCTTTAATTGATCTGCTACATCCATCGCAACATCAATTGGAATGGAAAATGAAAGCCCCATATAACCACCCGTACCACTAAAGATACGTGAGTTCACACCAACTACTTCACCTTTTTGGTTAAATAAAGGACCACCCGAATTCCCTGGGTTTAAAGCCACATCGGTTTGAATAAATGGAACAGAGGTTTCCCCTGTCATATTACGCATTTTTGCACTCACAATACCCGCCGATGCTGAATACTCAAATCCAAATGGCGAACCAATGGCAAGTACAGGCTCACCTACTCTTAAGGTATCAACATTTCCTGTTTTAAGTTCAGGGAAATTATTCCCAGATACTTTCAGTAAAGCGACATCTGTACGTTCATCACTTCCTACCACAGTCGCATCGAGTTCACGGCGGTCATTCAAAACTACAGTCACTTTAGATGCATTTTCTACAACGTGATGATTCGTCAGTAGATAACCATCTTTACCTATAAAAAATGCGCTACCAAAACCTGTTTTTTCTTGTGGTGCTTTTTGCTGAGGAATAATAATTTGATTACCAAAGAATCGACGTAAAATTTCAGGAACTTGTTGTTGCATGAGCTCTTCTTGAGTCATTTTTTTTACAACATTTACGCTAACAACCGCTGGGCTAACATTTTCCACCAAATTAGAAAAATCGACTGGTGCTCCTGCATTTGTTTGTACTGCTACCATCGTAAAAACAGCAGCATAGATTCCTTTTTTTAATTCATTCGTCTTCATATTAAATGGTCACTCGACTGGTTATTTAGATGTTATAGACAATTATTATCACAAAGAAATATATTCTTACGTAATAAAATGTTTCTTTATATGTTTTATAAACAATAACTTAAATATTCCTTAAATTTTCAAAACACATCATTTTATTTCATAATTTAAAACTAAATTGCACTTGTATTTTTGTATAAAAAGCGTTCTGATGTTCGGACTTTTCTCAAAATTAGCTAATGGATATGCCTAATTTAGATACGTTACATCAATTTGATGTGATTATTGTGGGGAGTGGCGGTGCTGGCTTAACGCTTGCTTTATCTTTGCCACAACATTTTAAAATTGCGGTTTTAGCAAAATCATCTTTGACAGATGCAAGCACCTATTATGCTCAAGGTGGTGTTGCAGCAGTATTAGATCAAACAGATTCTATTGAACAACATATCAATGACACCATGATTGCAGGTTCATTTTTATGTGAAAAAGAAGCAGTTCAACAAACTGTTGAAGGTGGTCAAGCCTCTGTCGATTTTCTATTAAAACAAGGTGTTCAATTTACCTTGGATGATCAAGAGCAACTGCATTTAACTCGTGAAGGCGGTCATTCTCAACGTCGGATTATTCATGCTGCCGATGCCACAGGAAAGGCGATTTCAACCACACTGGTTGAACGTACTAAAGAAAAACAAAACATCCAAATATTTGAAAACTTTGTGGCGATTGATTTAATCACATCACAAAAATTAGGTTCAAACGAAGCAAATAAAGCTTTGGGTTTATATGCCTTAGATGAAAATACAGATCTTGTTCATACCTTTTTAGCACCATTTACCGCACTCGCTTGTGGCGGTGCAATGCGCGCTTATTTACATACATCTAACCCAGACATTGCCACGGGCGATGGTATTGCAATAGCATATCGTGCAGGCTGTCGTGTCGCAAATATGGAGTTTAATCAATTCCATCCAACCTGTTTATACCATCCTCAAGCACGTTCATTTTTAATTACAGAAGCAATGCGTGGTGAAGGTGCATATTTACGCCTGCCAGATGGTGAGCGCTTCATGTTACGTTTTGATGATCGTGCTGAACTTGCACCACGAGACATTGTCGCAAGAACCATTGATTATGAAATTAAGCGTTTAGGTATTCGTCATGTTTGGCTCGATATTACGCATAAACCCAAAGCGTTTATTCAAGAACATTTCCCGACTTTATACGAACGTCTTTTAGAACTTGGCATTGATATCACCAAAGATATGATCCCTGTTGTTCCCGCTGCACATTATACCTGTGGTGGTGTAATGGTTGATGAACACAGCCAAACCGATATTTCAGGCTTATATGCAATAGGTGAAACATCATATACAGGTTTACATGGTGCTAACCGAATGGCAAGTAACTCACTTTTAGAATGCTTTGTTTATGGCATGAGTGCAGCCAAACACATTCAAGCTAATTTCAAAGCTGACGACCAATCGCCTGCTGTTCCTGCTTGGGATGATTCACAAGTCACCCATCCAGATGAAGATGTGGTTATTTTGCAAAACTGGGATGAACTTCGCCAAACCATGTGGAATTACGTGGGCATTGTTCGTACCAACAAGCGTTTAGAACGTGCTTTACACCGTATTGAAATGCTGAAACATGAAATTTCAGAGTATTACCAAGATTATAAAGTCAGTAAAAACTTAATTGAACTGCGTAATTTGGTACTTGTTTCAGAAATGATTGTTCGATGCGCCATGCAACGCAAAGAATCTAGAGGTTTACATTACACCTTAGATTATCCTGATCAAATGGATGATTTACAGCGCACGGTTCTTAGCCCACCTAATTTTAATACGCAGCAAGAAAACATTCTTTCTTAAAACAAAAGGAGCAATAAATATATTGCTCCTTTTTTTATTTCTATCATTATTTATCTCTATCGTTTAATAGTAAATCATATACGCCATTTCAAAGGTTTTAAGATGCAACGGTACTAAATCGGGTAAGGCTTGATATCCACCTGCTAAAACAAAGAACAATGGAATTTTATGTTTTTTTGCCAAACTAAAAACCAGTTCATCTCGTTTTTCAATCGATTCTGTTGTTAACCACGGCGAACCAAAAGGGTCATTTTGATGACAATCCATACCCGCTTGATAAATCATTAAATCTGCATTCCAATCTAAAGCTTTTTGAAAGGCTTCATAAATTGCCATGGTGTATTGAGCAAAGTTACCTTTATTTTTATGAATCACACGCGATTCTGAGCGCGAATTTCCTGTTATTCCTAAAGGATCACCATGAATCGAAAAGTTAAATAAGTTATCAAATTGTGCCGCAAAATCTGTTGTTCCATCCCCTACATGCTGATCACAATCGAGCACAAAAATATTTTTATTCGGATATTTTTTTGCAACCAATGCCAAACCATTAAACGTACAAAATGAACCACCATATGCATAAGTTGCATGATGAAAACCTTGTGCAATATTTGCCGATATTCCATGCTCGAATGCTAACTCAGCCGCTAATATTTGCCCCGAATTAATATGTAAAACTGCATCTCTGAATTGCTCATTCCACGGTTTAAAACCTGCCATGGTCGCTAGTTTTACAGGCTCACCTGTTAAAACGGCATTTACATATTTTTCATCATGTAATTCATAAAATACGGATTGATCGATTAACTTGGTTTCATGGAGTTTCACATATTCAAACTTAGAAAGTTCTTCTGCAACCGCAGATAATTTTTCCATGCTATTGGTATGTGTTTTCGCAACATATAATGGTGAATAACAAACATGTAACATGGTTACTCCTCCTTATATTTGCGCCTGCGCAACATTTAATAATTGAGTCAGTTCGGTCGTGCCTGGACTATACAAACCATTGGCAACTTGTTGCTTATAATGTGTTGAAAATGCCCTTTTTCGGTTCTCGGGTGAAATTGCCAATGTGGTTAATCTTAAAAACCAAAAACCATTCAACGCTGTATAGGGAATAACATAACCTTTGAATTGTTTATTTGGTCTTTTATTTGCAATTTGCGAAATATCATAATCAAGAGAAAACAAAGAACCTGCGGGAACACGTACACCATTCATCAGCAAGGTTTGTAAACTGATACAGGAATGATTATCCCCCATATTCATTTTTTCAATGAGAAGTGGCTGCTCTTTTTCATCGACAATAATATTAATTTCACCCTGTCTAAGCACCGAACCATGTGCAATTTTTAAGAAAAAGTTTTCAGCCATTGGGCAAGAACCTACTTTAGGTTTTTCCGCCAATGTTTTTAATTCAACCATATGATTTTGTTCAGCTGTTTGAGGTAAAACAACATCAATGATCATTTGGCAAAGAATCTGACTTTCTTCAAGCTGGACTTTATCCGTAATTGCTCTTAGCGCAGTTTGAAAGTCTATTTCTTCTTTTAAACTTCGAACAAAATCATCATCACTTTTATGATTTGTTAAAAAATGATTGATACTTGGGTTTATATCTAAATTTCGCCAACTTGAAATTTCTACAGGATAAAGTGATTTTCGATCTAAAATTTTCTTTATATTTTTCCATGAATATTCATGAAATAGTTTTAAGTCAATAAACTCATTTTCCAGTCGTGGTTGATTGATATATTCTGCAAGTAAACGTGTCGATTGCGTATAGCCACAGCCTCGTCTTTCGGTTTGATGACTATAATGTTCATTCAGCATTTCCTTTAACTTTTCAGATAATGGATACACCTGATTTTGAAAAGCTTTCACTAACTCATGATCGTTTGCTTGCATCGTTATTCCATTTCTATATTTAATTTTATTTATTAAAGAAATTTTTATTTATAAACAACTTAGCACTCTTTTTTAATTTGAACAATTTTTATTCTATTTTTTAGGGGTGGAATAGGTTGCTGTTACATGTGCAACAGGATCATCCATACCTACAGAATAAATCCAAACCTCCCCGACAATTAAACTTCGCCCCACTTTAATTAAACGACACTCACCTTTTAGGTCTTTATCACCAACAGGCTTACGTAAAAAATTGATATTTAAATTGGTTGTTACCGCTAAGGCAACAATACCTATTTCACCTAAAATTGCGACATAAAGTGCTAAATCTGCAAGTGTCATCATGGTTGGGCCTGAAATCGTTCCACCCGGTCTGAGCTGTTGATGATCGATCTTATAAATTAATTTTGAGCCTTGGGCAAAAACATCTTCAATTTCACAATGTTCTAAGCTTTGTGGAAAATCGCGTTTTAAAAATTCAATAATTTCCGTTTTATTACTTTTCATCTTTATAAAAAAATCCCTTATAGAGCATTTACTATAAGGGATTTAATGAAACATATTGATATTAAAATTTGACTATGCAGATTTTAAATATGCCAAAGCTTGTTCAAATACTTGATCGGGTGTTTGCGTTGCATCTAAACGTTTAATTCGTTCAGGATGTCGTTCTGCTAATGTTGCATATCCTGCTCTTACTTTCTCAAAGAAAGTAACTTTCTCTTGTTCAAAACGATCTAATGCACCACGTTCACGAGCACGTGCCATTCCTATTTCAATGGGTGCATCTAACCAAAATGTAAAGTCAGGCATACGCGTCACGAAATTTTCATTCAAAAGCGCAAGTTTTTCTTGGCTTAAACCACGACCTGCACATTGATAAGCAAAACTTGCATCGGTAAAGCGATCACACAGTACCGTTTTTCCTGCATTTAACGCAGGCATAACCACTAAATCTAAATGCTGTGCACGAGCTGCATACATCAACAAAAGCTCAGTGTCATTACACATTTTTTCTTCGTGATTCACAGACAATAATAGCGAACGAATTTGTTCTGCCATTGGTGTTCCACCTGGTTCACGTGTAAGAATCACATCTTTATTTTGCTGTTCTAAATATTCATAAATACGACGAATTAAGGTCGTTTTACCGACACCTTCTGTCCCTTCAAAACTAATAAACATCTTTACTCCTTATTTTTTAGATCTGATGACAGCCAGATATTCTTGAACCGCACGATTATGGTCGTCTAAATTACTTGTGAATTTGTGACCACCATTTCCTGTCGCCACAAAATAAATATTGTTTGAATTATCAGGATGCAACACCGCTTCAATGGCTTTCTTACTTGGTAAAGCAATTGGCGTTGGTGGCAAACCATTAATTCGATAAGTATTGTAAGGTGTCATGGTTCTTAAATCATCACGGGTAATTTTCCCTTGATAACGTTCACCCATACCATAAATAACAGTCGGATCTGTTTGTAAACGCATGCCTAATTTTAAGCGACGCTCAAAGACACCTGAAACCTGTTCAAGTTCGCTATCTACATTGGTTTCTTTTTCAATAATTGAAGCCATAATTAAGACTTCATATTTATCTTTATAAGGTAAATCGTTATCTCGTTGTTCCCAAGCCTCATCCAAAGCTTTCATTTGACGCTTATACAAATCCAATAAAATAGTCTTATCAGACTCGCCTTTATCATAGAAATACGTATCTGGCGCAAACAAACCTTCAGGATGATCAAACGGAATATCTAAGGCTTTTAAAATTTCAGCATTCGATAAATGACTGACATCTTTTTTCACCAAAGGATTTTTTCTTAAAGATTTAATTAAATCTTTAAATGTTGTGCCTTCAATAACTTGAACTCGATTCATGTCAGCATTATCAATATTGGAAATCATATCCAATACTTGGCGCACACTCATGCCTTGGCGAATTTCATAAACACCTGCTTTTAACGTGTCATGAATCATCAATTTCTGATAAAGCTTCAGCACAATTGGAAAGCTCACTTTGCCTTCTTGAGCCAAACGATCAATATAACCTGAATAGGTATCACCTGAACTAATCACAAGTCGTTGTTTAGGCGCATCTACAGGATAATTTTTGAATAAACTACTCCACAGCACACCCACCACAACAACGGCACAAATCACCAATGTCGTTAAAATGGTTTTAGATGAAAAAGTAGATGACTGCTTTTTCGTTTTCTTTTTAGCTTTTGGCTTAGGACTAGACATATTAGCGAATCTGATTCAGTTTAAGATGGTGAAATAAATCAATACAGTCCTGAGTATTTAAGCATTCAGAATTAATTTCTGTCGCTATTTTCATTGGACTTAATGCATTGCAAAAAAACAGACTTTGAATGTTTTTAATTTCATTCTGATCTATAAGACGTTGCTCGCAAGCAATTCCATGTTGTTGCATGCGCTGAAGAATTTCCGTGCGCATAATACCATGAACGCCATTATAGCGAAGTTCGGGTGTTAGCCACGTGTTGTTTATTCGCACAAAGCAATTACTACTAACCCCCTCAACCACAGATCCTTGAATATCGACAACTAAGGCTTCTACCCAGTTTTTTTCATCAGCTTCTTTTTTTAATAATACTTGTTCTAAACGGTTTAAGCTTTTAAGCCCGACCAAATTTGGCATGCTTAAACCAATAGCTTGACTTAAAACACCAACCTCAATCATTCCATATTGAAAATCGGCAATTGTTTTAGGATAAAAATAAAACCATAAATCTGCATCATGCTCAGGCAAACTGTAACCACGCTGCCCCTCACCACGACTAATAATGATTTTTATTGTGCCATTTAAATTGCCATGTTCTTGCTTCAGTACATCTATCGTTTTTTGAATAAGCCTTAAATCGATACTTAAATTTAACTTTTCACAAGCATGTTTTAAACGTTCTACATGTAAATGTTCTAGTTCTATACGATTATTTCGAATACGCCCCGTACTAAAACAACCATCCCCATAATGAAATGCGCGATCTAGCAATGAGATATCCAAAATTTCTTCAGCATTTTTAAAACATTGCATATAGCGTATATCCTATGGATTTCTAAACGGTTTAGAAATGAATAACTCATTTCTTATTCATATTAATTCACATCAAATTCTTTTTTTATTATTTTTTTTGCAAAAAAACTAAAGCTATTCTTGCTCAACCTTTACAAAATATTCAAATAAATTTGAGGAAAACATGAGCATTACAAATAAATTTAAACTAGGCGTTCTTGCTGCACTTGTATCAGCAACAGCTTTTAGTGCATCTGCAAAAGACTTCCTAAATGTATCTTATGACCCAACACGTGAGTTATACGATAATTTTAACAAAGAATTTAGCGCATATTGGAAAAAACAAACAGGTCAAGATATCAATTTTAAACAATCGCATGGTGGTTCAGGCAAACAAGCTCGTGCCGTAATTGATGGTTTAGACGCAGATGTTGTGACTTTAGCTTTAGCAGCAGATATTGATGAAATTGCTGAACGTGGTTTAGTTGCAAAAGATTGGCAGAAAAAGTTTCCACAAAACTCAACACCATATACATCGACCATTGTATTCCTTGTACGCAAAGGCAACCCAAAAGGCATTAAAGATTGGGGCGATTTAGTTAAGCCTGATGTTGCTATTATTACACCAAACCCGAAAACTTCAGGTGGTGCGCGTTGGAACTATTTAGCGGCTTGGGCTTGGGCAAAACATCAAAAAGGTGGTAACGACAAAACAGCTCAAGAATTTGTTCGTAAAATTTATCAAAATACAAAAGTGTTAGATTCTGGTGCACGCGGTGCAACAACAACATTTGCTGAACGTGGCATTGGTGATGTATTACTTGCATGGGAAAATGAAGCGCATTTAGCAACACGCGAACAACCAGGTAAATTCGAGATCATTACCCCATCACTTTCAATTTTAGCTGAACCACCTGTTGCCATTGTCGACAAAAATGCGAAAAAAGATGGTAATGAGAATTTAGCAAAAGCATATTTGAACTATTTATATTCACCTGCTGGGCAAACAGTTGCTGCGAAAAACTTCTATCGTCCGCGTAATGCAGCTGTTTTGGCTAAATACACAAATGTGTTTAAGCCACTCAAACTTGTGACCATTGATAAAGAGTTTGGCGGTTGGACAAAAGTACAAAAAGCACACTTCGATAATGGCGGTGTATTCGATCAAATCGTAAAAGAAAACAGCTCGAAATAACGCTATAAATTATTTTAACAACAATTCAAATGCATTGGTTTTGTTCGTAAAGCCAGTGCATTTTTTTTGACAACCATCTTAGCTTTTTTATTCATATAAAATTCATTTTTTATTATTTTTTTTGCATAAAGAAAATCGCTATTCTGCACACATGTTTCAAAACATTAATAATATTGAGGTTGGCATGAGTGTTTCATCTAAATTAAAGCTTGGGCTTCTTGCTGCAGTAATTTCTGCAACATCATTTTCAGTTGTAGCCAAAGATTTCTTAAACGTATCTTATGATCCAACCCGTGAATTATATGAAGACGTAAATAAACAATTTGGAAAATATTGGGAAAGCCGTACAGGTCAAAAAATCAATTTCAAACAATCTCACGGTGGTTCGGGTAAACAAGCTCGTGCTGTTATTGATGGTTTAGATGCTGATGTTGTTACGCTTGCTCTTGCTGCTGACATTGACGTTATTGCTGAAAAAACAAAATTATTACCATTAGATTGGCAAAAGAAACTTCCACAAAATTCAACACCATATACATCAACAATTGTTTTCTTAGTGCGTAAAGGCAACCCTAAAGGCATTAAAGATTGGGGAGATTTAGTAAAACCAAACGTTGGCATTATTACACCTAACCCTAAAACTTCAGGTGGCGCACGTTGGAACTATTTAGCTGCTTGGGCTTGGGCAAAACATCAAACAGGTGGTAATGACAAAACCGCGCAAGAATTCGTGGCTAAAGTTTATAAAAATACAAAAGTGTTAGATTCTGGCGCTCGTGGTTCAACAACAACATTTGCTGAACGTGGTATTGGTGACGTATTACTTGCTTGGGAAAATGAAGCGCATTTAGCGATTCGTGAACAACCAGGTAAGTTTGAAATTGTAACGCCATCACTTTCAATTTTGGCTGAACCACCTGTTGCCATTGTAGATAAAAATGCTGCGAAAAAAGGCAACTTAAACTTAGCTAAAGGTTACTTAAACTACTTGTACTCACCTGCAGGTCAAGACATTGCCGCACGTAATTTTTATCGTCCACGTAATGCGACCACTTTAGCAAAATACAAAAACACCTTTAAACCGCTCAAACTTGTGACCATTGATCAAGAATTTGGTGGTTGGGACAAAGTACAAAAAGCACACTTCGAAAATGGTGGTGTGTTTGACCAAATCGTAAAAGCAAATAGCGCTAAATAGTGCGCTGAATAAGGGAGCAAGATCATGACACATACCGTAATTGTTCCGGGTGTTGGTGGTAGTGAATACAATCATTGGCAATCTATATTACAAAGACAAATCATGTCATCTTGTTCTCGCGTTCAACAAAAAAATTGGAACTTACCCATCTTAAAAGATTGGGTTGCTGAATTTGTTAAAACTGTGACACCTATTCAAGGTGATATTCAGAT
This sequence comes from Acinetobacter portensis, assembly GCF_009372215.1. Classification (GTDB taxonomy): domain Bacteria; phylum Pseudomonadota; class Gammaproteobacteria; order Pseudomonadales; family Moraxellaceae; genus Acinetobacter; species Acinetobacter portensis. The sequence continues at coordinate 25,046 of NZ_LWRV01000047.1, forward strand.
TGTTGCTCATAGTTTTGGTTGTTTAACGACAGTTGCCGCTTTAGCGCAGCATCCTGAGCTAAATAGCAAAGTGAAAAATTTAGTGTTAGTTGCACCTGCAAACCCTGCTCGTTTTGGAGATGCAGGATTTGCTCGAGATAGCCAAAATGACTATCTCGCTTATTTTCACCAACTAGAAATACATGCGCCAACACATTTAATAATTAGCGAAAATGATCCGTGGTTAGATTTTCAAGATGCATTGCAATTGGCTGAATCTTGGAAATTAGATCCAATCAACTTAGGTCAAGTTGGACATATTAATGTTGCATCAGGTTTTGGTTCTTTTCCTGAGTTATCGAACTATTTAATTTCAGATAAGCCATCGAAACATATCAATATTTCTGATGTAAGCAAGTATTTTTTTAAATTTGCTATTTGACGTCTGCAAACTATGCTTGTTTTCAATTTATTTATTTCACTGACTTATTTTGGTCAGTGCTCTCTTTTTGAGGAGTAATCATGTCGCAGCGATCCCGAGTGCTGCCAGGATTTGGTCTTTCCCTAGGCTTTACCCTAGCGTATTTGTCATTAATTGTGCTTATTCCACTTTCAGCTGTTTTTATTAAATCGCTTGGTATTGGATGGGATGGTTTATGGGAAATTTTAACTTCTGAACGTATTTTAAAGTCATTACAACTCAGTTTTAGTGCAGCCGTTATTGCCGCTGTTATTAACGTTGTTTTTGGTTTATTACTCGCTTGGTGTTTAGTCCGTTACAACTTCCCAGGCAAACGCATTGTAGATGCTTTAGTCGATTTACCTTTTGCTTTACCTACAGCGGTTGCAGGTATTGCATTAACTTCGCTTTATGCACCTACAGGTTGGATTGGTCAGTACCTTGAACCATTGGGTATTAAAGTAGCTTATAGCCCTATTGGTATTACCCTTGCCCTAATTTTTATTGGTATTCCTTTTGTGGTTCGTACAGTTCAACCTGTACTGAGTGATTTAGAAACTGAACTTGAAGAAGCAGCATCTGCTTTAGGGGCAAGTCGTTTCCAAATTATCACTAAAATAATTTTACCTATTCTATTCCCTGCACTTATTACAGGCTTTGCTTTAGCGTTTGCACGTGGTGTTGGTGAATATGGATCGGTTATTTTTATTGCAGGCAATATGCCGTTCAAAACTGAAATCGCTCCGCTCATGATTATTTCTCGCTTAGAAGAATATGATTATGCAGGTGCGACAACAATCGCAGTGGTGATGCTTGTGCTTTCATTTGTAATTCTGTTTTTAATTAACTTATTACAAGCATGGGCGAGTCGTCGTACTGGGAGAACTGCTCGATGAATACGAACAGCTTTGCTTTAGCAGAAAAATTACAATCTCGTGATGCTACACGTGAACCTACTTGGGTTCGTTATACGCTACTGACCATTGCGCTTATTTTCTTTTTAAGTTGCTTAATATTGCCTTTGATTTTGGTTTTCGTAGAAGCATTTAAACAAGGCGTAGGCGTTTATTTCCAAGCATTGGTTCATCCAGATACTTTATCTGCAGTGAAATTAACACTTCTTACAGCTGTTATCGCTGTACCTATGAACGTGGTATTTGGTGTTGCAGCGGCATGGTGTGTTGCGAAATTTAACTTCCGTGGTAAATCTATCTTAACCACCATTATTGATATGCCATTTTCAGTATCACCTGTTATTGCAGGCTTAATGCTTGTGCTAATTTTTGGTACACAAGGTTGGATGGGAAGTTGGTTAATGGATAACGACATTAAAATTTTATATGCCGTTCCTGCCATTGTTCTAGCAACTGTATTTATTACTGTACCTTTTGTTGCGCGTGAATTAATTCCTCTTATGGAAGCACAAGGAACAGAAGAAGAAGAAGCCGCTATTGTTCTTGGCGCTTCGGGTTGGCAGACTTTTTGGAAAGTAACCTTACCCAATATTAAATGGGGTTTAATCTACGGTGTCATTCTTTGTAATGCACGTGCAATGGGTGAATTCGGTGCGGTTTCTGTCGTTTCAGGACATATTCGCGGTGAAACCAATACATTGCCATTACACGTAGAAATTCTATATAACGAATATACATTCAGTGCTGCATTTGCTGTGTCTTCACTTTTGGCTTTACTCGCAATTGTGACCCTAATCTTAAAAACATGGGTTGAGATTCGCCAAGAAAAACAAGACAAACGCAATGAAGATGCACAAGCTTAAGGAATGACCTCATGAGTATTCAAGTTAAAAATATTGAAAAACATTTTGGTGCATTCCATGCACTTAACAATATCTCTTTAGATTTTCCAGATGGTCAATTGGTTGCCCTACTTGGTCCATCTGGCTGTGGTAAAACAACGCTACTTCGCATTATTGCAGGCTTAGAGTCTGCAGATGGCGGTCAAGTTATTTTAGAAGGCGAAGATGCAACCAATGTTCATGTACGTGAACGTGAAGTTGGTTTTGTATTTCAACATTATGCTTTGTTCCGTCACATGACTGTATTTGACAACATTGCATTTGGTTTACGTGTGCGTCCTCGCTCAACTCGCCCATCTGAAGCTGAAATTAAAAAACGTGTGACGCGTCTTTTAGACTTAGTTCAACTTGGTTTCTTGGCAGACCGATATCCTGCTCAACTTTCGGGTGGTCAACGTCAACGTATTGCACTTGCTCGTGCACTAGCAGTTGAACCTCGCGTACTTTTACTTGACGAACCATTTGGTGCACTCGATGCCAAAGTTCGTAAAGAATTACGTCGTTGGTTGCGTACTTTGCATGATGAATTACACATCACCTCTATTTTCGTAACGCATGACCAAGAAGAAGCACTTGAAGTTGCAGACCAAATTATTGTTATGAACAAAGGTAATGTAGAGCAAATTGGTTCGCCACGTGAAGTGTATGAAAAACCTGCAACACCATTTGTATTTGACTTTTTAGGTCAAGCAAACCGTTTTGAAGGTCATAATCAAAATGGCGTCATTCAAATTGGTGAAGACCGTATTCAGCTCGAAAGTTTAAAGAAATCGCCTGAAGGTAGTGTCATCGCTTTTGCTCGTCCAGATGAGTTACGCCTTCATGCACAGCCTCAAGACAATGCCATTCAAGCCACCTTCTTACGTGAAGTCTGGATTGCAGGTAAAGTAGTAGCAGAATTACAAGATCGTCAAGGCAACTTAATTGAAATTACATTAACGCCTGATGAAGCAAAATTACATCAATTCCGTCCAAGCCAAACTGTTTGGTTAAGCGTGACTGAATTACACTTATTTGAAAATCAAGTCGCTTAAGACGTTGGAATGGGGCTAAAGCCCCTTTCACAAAAAGGGAACAAGAATCATGAATTTCCAACAACTACGTATCATACGAGAAACCGTAAGACAAAATTATAATCTTACTGAGGCTTCTGCTGCGTTATACACATCACAATCTGGTGTAAGTAAACACATCAAAGATTTAGAAGATGAATTAGGCGTACAACTTTTTATTCGTAAAGGTAAACGCTTACTTGGCTTAACAGAACCCGGTCAATCTTTACTTGGTATCGTAGAACGAATGTTGGTAGATGCAGACAATATTAAACGTCTTGCAGATGATTTTAATAGAGTCGATGAAGGTACGCTTACAATTGCGACTACGCATACGCAAGCGCGTTATGTATTACCGCCTATTGTGAACAAATTCAAAAAAGAATTTCCTAAAGTTCATTTGATTTTGCAACAAGCAAGCCCTGTTGAAATTACAGAAATGTTACTTCAAGGCGAAGCAGATATTGGTATTGCAACAGAATCGTTAACAGCGGAAAGTAATCTTGCAAGTGTTCCTTTTTATGAGTGGCAACACAGTATTATTACGCCACAAGGTCATCCACTGGCAAGCAAAAGCAATATTACAATTCCAGATTTAGCCGAATACCCAATTATCACCTATCACGGTGGTTTTACAGGTCGTTCTAAAATTGATAAAGCATTTGAAGAGTCAGGCGCAGATTTTGATATTGTGATGTCTGCTCTAGATGCCGATGTTATTAAGACTTATGTTGAACTTGGCATGGGCGTTGGTATTGTCAACGATGTCGCTTATGACCCAGAGCGCGACCATCGTTTAAAACAAATTCCAACCGATATTTTTGGCGTAAATACAACATGGATTGCCGTTCGTAAAGGTCATTTACTTCGTGGTTATGGCTATGAATTCATTTCATTATGTTCTGCCGATGCAGACATCAAAGCCCTGAAAAAAATGGCATATCCTGAAGATTAATAACAAATCTTTAAATATAAAAAAGAGGCGAATTCGCCTCTTTTTTATTATGTTTCAATGATCAAACTTCTAAATTACCAATAGAAATTCACACCAACTTTACCCACTGGCATCCAAGCATATTTATCATCATTGGCAATTTTTTGTTGCTCTGCTTTTAAGTCAGCAGCTGCACTGCCACCATTGGCATTAATAAATGTACCGTCTGCATCTAAATTCACAGTTGGATTACCTGTGTAATACGCACCAACTTCACCAAATACACCCCAGTTTTTACTAAACTTAGGCGCAATACCCACACCTACATAAGGTGCAATATTGTTTTTATAGTTCATTTGTCCGCGAAGTTCGCCATTGTAACTATAATTCGTACCATTGAGTTTCACATTACCATCTTTAGAACGTTGCGATAAATCATAATCGTTATCTAAATAAGCTACACCTGCAGCAAAATATGTTCCTTGAGCCCAACGATTATCGCTTGTACCCCACGGATGAATTTCTGCATTCAAATAGACATTATTATTGTCCATATCAACATCATATTTAGTGCCGTTTACAGATAAATCATCGCGCCAAGAAATATTGCCACCGTTATAACCAAGTGACAAACCAACATAAGGACTTGCTGTCCATTGTATTGCACCACCGTAACCCGTTGTACCGACTTCAGCACGAACACCTGTTGGTATTAATTTATTATGTTCAAAAATATAACCATCTTTAATGACTGCACCGTCTGCCATTGCAGTACCTGCTGCCGTTGTTAGAACTGATGCAAATAAAGCTGTTTTTAAATATTTCATTTAATACTCCATTCAGTGTAATTAAACCTTGAATCGTAATTTTGATTGATAACCAACGAATTTAATATAGATTGAAAATCGCTATTTTTTAAAGCACATTTTGCTTATTTTTTGTTTTGTTTTACGTGATTTCTATAACGTTTAGTACAATTATGGAGAAATTTAGAATATTAGATCACATTCGGTTATATAAGATTAAAAAAATCAAAATATTTTAGAATAAATTCACTGCTAATTCGGTTTTAAGTCATTTTCTTGGTCAATATAGTGTAAAATCTGTGAAAATTTTTTTCTGGAAGGAAGATCATGTCTCAGCTTTCAACAATCATTGAACAAGCGTTTGAAGACCGTGCTAATTTCACAGCAGCGGACTGCTCTACTGAAATCCGTCAAGCAGTTGAAGAAGTTATTGCTGGCTTAGATAACGGCACTTTACGTGTTGCTGAAAAAATTGATGGCGAATGGATTGTTCATCAATGGGTTAAAAAAGCTGTATTGTTATCATTCAAATTAAATGACAACAAACCAATGGAAGCTGGTGATCTTCGTTTCTATGACAAAGTTGATACTAAGTTTGGCGATTGGACTGAAGAACAATTTAAAGCTGCTGGCGTACGTGTAGTACCACCTGCTGTTGCTCGTAAAGGTTCTTTCCAAGCGAAAAACGTTGTATTAATGCCATCTTACGTAAACATTGGTGCTTACGTTGATGAAGGTACAATGGTAGATACATGGGCAACTGTTGGTTCATGTGCTCAAATTGGTAAAAACGTTCATTTATCTGGTGGTGTTGGTATTGGTGGTGTTCTTGAACCACTTCAAGCAAACCCTACTATTATTGAAGATAACTGCTTCATCGGTGCGCGCTCTGAAATTGTTGAAGGCGTAATTGTTGAAGAAGGTTCTGTAATTTCAATGGGCGTGTTCATTGGTCAATCGACTAAGATTTATGACCGTGCAACTGGCGAAATCCATTACGGCCGTGTACCTGCTGGTTCTGTTGTTGTATCTGGTAGCCTTCCATCTAAATGCGGTACTTACAGCCTTTATGCTGCAATTATTGTGAAAAAAGTAGATGCGAAAACTCGTGCTAAAACGAGCCTAAACGATTTATTACGTGAAGACTAATATTCTTCATTAAAATGATTGCGGAACTTTAAATGTTCCTCGTCTCTACGGTCAGTCATGGTCGTAGAGATTTTTGTTTTTATAGTGTTCCATCTTCCTTGGTTAATTTTGTTATGAGTACTCTCCGATCTTCTGCTATTCCTGTTTCTGATCCGTCTGCGGGTTTACGCATCACGGAGATTTTTTATTCATTGCAAGGTGAAGCAAATGCAGCAGGCTTACCGACTGTATTTATTCGTCTTACAGGTTGTCCGCTACGTTGTACATATTGCGATACAACATATTCATTTGAAGGTGGCGAACGTCAATCTTTAGATGACATTATTCAAACAACATTAGATTTTAAAACACCCTATATTTGCGTAACAGGCGGTGAGCCACTTGCTCAACCCAATGCATTACCACTCATGCAGCGTTTAGCAGATTTAGGTTGTGAAGTTTCTTTAGAAACCAGTGGTGCTTTAGATGTTTCTAAAGTCGATTCACGTGTATCTAAAGTTTTAGATTTAAAAACGCCAACTTCTGGTGAAGTTGCACGAAATTTGCTTTCTAATTTCGATCATTTAACATCTCATGATCAAATCAAATTTGTGATTTGTAACCGTGAAGATTATGAATGGTCTAAACAACAAGTTGAACAGTACAAATTAAATGAAAAAGTAAGCACGGTTTGGTTCTCTCCTGCGTTTGCAGTGGAAAAAGGTGCGGTTCGTTTACCTCAACTTGCGCGTGATTTAGCACAATGGATTTTAGACGATCATCTCCCTGTTCGTTTCCAATTGCAGTTGCACAAACTTCTTTGGAACGATGAAACTGGTCGCTAAAGGGTTAATCCACATCTATTTAATGATTTTTTTGGAGATTTAATATGCGTTCTCGTGCCATTGTTTTGTTGTCTGGTGGCCTAGACTCAACAACGTGTTTAGCATGGGCTCAAGCTCGTTATGATTGTATTGCACTCAGCTTTATGTATGGTCAACGCTCAACGACAGAGTTAGATGCTGCAAAAGCTTTGGCAGAACGCGCAGGTGTTGAGCATCGCACTATTAATATCGACTTAGGGAATTTAGGTGGTTCTGCCCTTACAGATCACAGCATTTCTGTTCCAGAACAAGAACAAGAAGGCATTCCTGTAACTTATGTACCTGCTCGTAACACCATCTTCCTATCTTATGCTTTAGCTGCTGCGGAAGTATTTGGTGCAGAAGCCATTGTTATTGGTATTAACGCTGTCGATTATTCGGGTTACCCAGATTGTCGCCCAGAATTTATTGATGCTTTTGAAAAGATGGCTCGCCTTGCAACCAAAGTGGGTGTTGAAGGAAAACCGCTTAAATTTGAAACACCGCTTTTGAATTTATCTAAAGCAAATATTATTCGCTTAGGTGTAGAGCATGGCGTAGACTATAGTCAAACCGTCTCTTGCTACCAAGCAGATGACCAAGGGCGAGCATGTGGTTTATGTGATAGCTGCCGTTTACGCAAACAAGGTTTTGTGGAAGCAGGTATTCAAGACCCTACTCGTTATATTCCAGTTTAAGAGGAATTCTGACTTTATGAAATCAAAAATTATTCTTTCAAGTGTTCTTGCTATTTCTACACTTTTTTCAGCAGCGAGCTTTGCTAATACAGCTGATGCGCAAGCAAAAATGGCAGCAGCTTATAAAAGCAGCAATGTTAAACAAGGTTTGATTGGTGTTTGTGTAGATGAGCAAACTAAAGCTGGTGCTTTAAAAGCTTTAACAAAAGATGAAGTGAATAAACTTTGTAAATGTAATGTTGAATCTCAAGGCCGCATGACAAATTCTCTTCAATGGGAATTACAAAGCGCACGCAATGCAAAAGATGAGAAAAAATACGCAACTGCATTACAAAGCTTTGGTAAGTCTGAACAACCTAAAGTTAAAGCTTGCTTAGGTACAGCATTAGAAACAAAACTTGCTAAATTTCAAAAATAAGTTTGTTTAATTTAAAAAGCCACGTTATGTGGCTTTTTTTATAGCTTTTATAAATCACCTTAAGCTAAAAAATTATCTGAAAAGTCTTATCAATTCTGCGCTACATTCAGTATGATCTTAGTCATAATTCAGAATTTTAGAGTATTCATATGTCAGCTCAATTAAGTTTGCTTAATCAAGTTTTTCCTACAACGACGGGCGAGATCAATTTAAGTGAAGTTCCAACTGAATGGTTAATTGTTTATTTTTACCCTAAAGATTCTACACCTGGTTGTACTACTCAAGCCGTTGGTTTTTCTTGCTTAAAAGATCAGTTTGATGCTTTAAATACCACTATTTTAGGTATTTCACGTGATTCTGTTAAAGCGCATCAAAACTTTACTGAAAAGCAAAACCTAACGATTGATCTAATTAGTGATAAAGAAGAAGTGCTTTGTCAGCATTTTGATGTGATTAAAGAAAAGAATATGTATGGCAAAAAAGTAATGGGCATTGAGCGTTCTACTTTCATTTTCCATAACGGTCAATTGGTTAAAGAATACCGTAAGGTAAAAGCGGCAGGTCATGCTGAACAAGTTTTAGAAGACTTAAAAGCACTTCAGGGTTAATTCCTACCCAAATAAAATGATTCGATAATACTTCCAAAGAGTATTATCGAATTTGTACAGAATAGTTGTTGTTATTTTTCCAAGAAATGACTTTAAAACTTCTATCAATTTTACCTATTTCACGATAATAAAGCACTAGCTCTTCTGGACTCCAATCCCTTCCAACAGAAAACAATGCTTCTAAATCAATCAGAGTATTAATAATATCAATACAATGACTTTCATCAATTATTTCTAGACTAAAATTCTCATACTCATCTACTTTAAAACCAATTCGTTCTAATTGAATAATCAACTCTAAATCAAATGTAGTTACAGAAGCTCTATTTCCAGCCAATTCTCTTACAACTATAGATCTATAAAATGGACTATTCACTTTAGTTTTTATACTCTCATTTCTTAATAAACTAGCTTATTAAGAAATCAGGCTATAAGCAATTCCCCACATCAAGAAACCAGCACCTACATCTAAAACTTTCCACGCTCTATAATCTTTAAATAATGGCTGTAAATATTTCGCACCATAACCCAAGCTGAAAAAGAAAATGAACGAAGCTAAACTTGCACCCACGGCAAAATGAATTTTATCACCCGTAATTTGTGTAGAAATAGCACCAATTAAAACCACCGTATCTAAATACACATGCGGATTTAACCAAGTAAAAGCCAAACAAATCAGCAAGACTTTAACTAAACTCGTTTCATCTTTGCCATTCGCTTCTAAGCTTTGTTTCTTTGTCCAAGCTTGATAAAAATGCTGTAAACCATACAAAAATAAAAACATCGCACCTAAATATTTGGCAATATCAATCCAAGCTGTATGACTTTGCACAACATGCCCAAAACCAAAAACACCTGCAAAAATCAAAATTGCATCTGACATTGCACAAATTAAGCAAATCCAAAAAATATGTTCTTGTTTTAAGCCCTGTTTCAAGACAAAAGCATTTTGTGCACCAATTGCAATAATCAGCCCAATACTCACTAAAAAGCCTTGAAGTACTGTATGTAGCATTTCAAATCACCGTCATTTTAATATGTGGCGAATTATCTCGTAATTTTTTTAAAAATAAGTAATATTAAGAAAATATCAATATAACTAAAAAATACTTAGGTTAATTTATGCTTCCACATAAAGCTTGCGAAGCTTTTCTCGCAGTCGCAGAAACGGGTAGTTTTGAACAAGCGGCTATTCGCTTACATATCACCGCATCTGCGGTCACATTACGTGTACAAAGCTTAGAAAAAGATTTAGGCAATACATTGATTGTTCGTGAGCGTCCCTGTCGAGTTACATCTACAGGTCAATTACTACTTGAACACCTACAACATCAACGTTTGATGGAACAAAATTTATTACAGCAGTTGAAAGGAAAATCGGATACATCTTCATTTTTCAAACTTAATATTGCCACCAATGCCGACTCATTAGATACATGGCTACTTCCTACACTACAACCCACACTCATTCGTGAGCGAATTTCACTTCAATTAAGTATCGATGATCAATCTCAAACACATCAACTTATGGAAACAGGGATCGTAAATGCCTGTATTAGTTCAGAACAAGTGCATTTAAAAGGCTGTGTCACTCATCACTTAGGAGCAATGCGTTATTTAATGGTTGCTACGCCTGAGTTTAAAAATACATGGTTTCAATACGGTGTAAATCGGGAAAGTTTAAGACGCGCTCCTGCCGTTATTTTTGGCGATAAAGATCAGCTTCACTCAAATTGTATATTGGAATTATTTGGCTTAAATATGCAAAGCTATCCCTATCATTTTATTCCTGCTGCTGCATCATTCGCTCAGGCAATTATTCAAGGCTTAGGCTATGGTATGGCGCCAGAAATGCAAATTCGTAAAGAGCTTGAAAGCGGTCAACTCATTCCTCTCATTCCTGAAGCTCAAACCGATATCCAACTGTATTGGCACCATTGGAAACAGCAGTCCGAACCATTAAAAATATTAACTTCGGTCATTTTAGACCAAACAAAACAGTTATTTATTCAAGACACAAAAAAGCCATCAAAATGATGGCTTCGTTTAAATAATTAATCTTTAAAATTCGATATTACTTTTGTCTTGATCTTTAAATTTTTGCTTTAATTTTTCATAAATTTCAGTTTCTTGAAAATGTTCTAAAAACTTAATTGAACCTTCGGGAAATGCTTCTCGCAAAATTTCACCCCGATAATAAGCTTCACGCATTGGTGTTGCAGACATTGCACCTTCTAAACTCTCAAGCTCAACCATCTCCCATTCAGGGAAAAATTTTAAATAGTAAGATGAATCATCTTTAAAGTGACCAATTAAACCAACTTTATCTGAATCATTAATGACATCTGCAACTAATGATTTCACTAGTTTTTGCCATTTTTCATCATTATAAACATCAATTACATGAACAAATTTAATGCGATTTTGATCTTCTTTGGAAAAGTTAGATAAAATCATGTGTTCACGTTCAGTTGCTAAAAATGGATTTTTAATATTCCGTTCATTTTGCGCAGAACCTAATGCCAAAATAATATTTTGACTATGCTCCAAAGCAATTTGAATGGTTTTCATATGTGCCAAATGAAAAGGCTGAAACCGACCAATAAAAACGAGATAATCAAATTTATAATTCATAGCAGATCTGACTTTTTATGACTCATGAGTTATGGCGTTGAAATAAATATACGACATAATGGGGCATAAAATTAAATTAAGTTTAAAGCAAGGATAGTACGATGACACTTAGTTGTATTCAACAGCCTCATCAACATTTAAATGCCACTTTAGAAAATGGCGTACTGACTTTAGCCATTAACCGCCCAGAAGCAAAGAATGCTGTTTATGGCGAATTATATTTAAAAATTGCTGAAGCTTTAGATCAAGCAGATTTAGACAATACGGTTCGTGTTGTGGTTTTACGTGGTCAAGATGCCGACTTTAGCGCAGGCAATGACATGCAAGACTTTATGAAATTTATTCAATCGCCCTTACAAGGTAAAGCAGGCGACGCACCTCCATTTGTGGTGTTAAAATCTGCGGCACGTTTTTCAAAACCTTTAATTGCAGCAGTTCGTGGTGTAGCGATTGGCATTGGCGTGACTATTCTTTTACATGCAGACCTTGTTTATAGCGACAATACTGCCCTATTCCAAATTCCATTTGTAAGCTTAGGTCTGTCACCTGAAGGTGCTTCCAGTAAATTACTCATTCAACAAGCGGGCTATCATAAAGCCACTGAATTATTGTTTACGGCGCAAAAATTTAATAGTGAAAAAGCGTTAAGTGCAGGCATTATCAATAGTATTGAAGATGATGTTTATGCAACAGCTCAGAAACAAGCTCAAACTTTAGCAGCCTTACCACTTGCATCTTTGCGTCAAACTAAAGCATTAATGAAACATAACCTAGAAGAAATTGTCGATTGTATTGACCATGAAGCAGAAATTTTCATGCAACGTGTTTCATCACCAGAAATGAAAGAAGCGGTTGCTGCATTTATGCAAAAACGTAAGCCTGATTTTTCACAATTTAATTAATCTTTTAATGCACCAAAGGTTTATGCTTGAGGTGCATTTTCATTTCTGAGATTTTAAAATCTTATGTCAAATACTGAAAAGAAACGCTATTACGAAGCTGCACCACAAGATATTGATATCGATAACTTTCGTAAAGTGGTAGAAAGCCGTCGTTCTGTGCGTAAATTTACCGACAAAGCTATTCCTGAAGATGTGCTTGATGCTTGTTTAGATTTAGCTTTACTTGCGCCCAATTCATCGAATTTACAACCTTGGACATTTTACGTTGTTCAAAATCCTGCAAAGAAAAAGCGATTGGTTAAAGCATGTTTAGGTCAACTTGCGGCAAAAACAGCATCTGAACTTATAGTTTGTGTTGCACGTACAGACCGTATTGATGAAATGGCGAAACGTAATATTAATGAGTTCCCATTCCCAGAAGTTCCTGCAATGGTGAAAAAATATTACAAGTTCATTCCATACAACTATAAGACAGGTTACTTTAATTCACTAGGTAACTTTAAGAAAGTAGCTTTCAAAGTTGCACGTACCCTAGACAAGCAATTGCCTGTGACAGCATTTAGTACAGATGATGCAAAACTTTGGGCAAGTAAAACCACTGCTCTTGCATGTGAAAACTTAGTTTTAGCTTTACGTGCTTATGGTTTTGACAGTTGCATGATGGAAGGTTTCGATGAGCCTTTAGTGGCTAAAATATTAAACCTGAACAATCAGCAATATCCAGTGATGGTGATTGCCGCAGGTGAACGTGCAGAAGATGGTGTATTCTTCCCACAATACCGTTTTGACCGAAGTTTATTTATCCAAAAAATATAAAAAAACGACCTATATTCAATATTGGATATAGGTCGATCTTTTTCAAATAGCTAATTCAAACTTATTTAAATGCCTTTGCCTCTGTTGAACCAAAAGCAATACTTTTTGTAGATGGTACAAATAAGCCTGTATTGGCATCTCGACCTTGTAATAAATATTTCGGGTTTTGCGTGCCATAACTTTCAGAAGCAACTTTTGAAAACTGACCAATATCTGTTGTTGGTTTTCTCCAACGGTTCACAATCAAGACTTTTTGCGTATCTGCAAAATCCTGCATCATGTTTTGGTCGCCTTCGCTATCTCCTGCTATAAAGCTCGGACCATAACCATATTTACTCACCAAAAACTTTTCGATGGTTTGTGATTTTCCTTTGCCTTGCGTTTGGAAATAATCCTCATTAAATTTAGCGATAATTTTATTGTTTTTATCATGTTGTAATTGCATTGCATACACACGATCGGCCGGAACATTAAATCCAATATTTGGATCTGTTGCAATTCCCTTAATCACATCTATAAATGATGCTGAACATACATAAACATCAAAGCCATTTTGCATCAAAGCCCGATATAAATTTTGAACATCCTTATACGGTCTTAAGCCATTATCCCAAGTCACAGAAACGACACCTGCTTTACCAGTCAATGCTTGAGGAGATGTCCAAGTTACAGGTGCAATTTTTTGCTGTTGTTGCCAAGCGTACGTTGCTTTAGCAAGTTGGCTCACTTCATTTGGTGCATAACCTGCAAATAAATAAGTCACCCAAGGATAAGAAACCGAATGATCAAAAGTGTCGCCTATGGCTGCGTATAAATATCGCATTTTGGTAATGAAGTTTTCATAATGAGGATTTTGTTTCACCTCATCTAAAGACTTCTTCCCTTTTAAGCCAACATAATTTTTATAAAGCCACGTATAACTTTCAATAATATCAGGCGAAATGGTGTTGATATTTACAGGCTGACCATCTTGATTATTAAAATCTGAACTAAAGTTTGTATCTTCAATATTGGTACGAATCACTTTATTGAGTTCTTTAGGACTAACCTTGAACAGTAAATTTTCAAGTTGATAAATCAGTGTCGCTTCTTCAATATCTAAGAAAATAGATGTGTTATCAAAATCAAAAATGACATATGGCGGTTTTTGAGCATTATATTTTGCACTTTTATTGCCATTTTCTAAGATAAATTGATTGAGCTGTGCATGATTAAATTGATCCCAATTACCTTTTTCTAAGACATTTATTTGTTCCTGAATTTTTATTGTAGGAGCTTTAATTGTTTCAGCATGGGTAAGTTGTATTGTAAATAAACTTAATGTCGCCGCTGTTATCAACTGAGCTATTTTTTTCTTGCGCATTATTATTCCTTAACATCCATTTAAAAAATAGACTAACTAATTCTAGGTTGGAAAATAGTTGGTTTAAAAAAATTCATTTAACAGACATATTTATAGTCTTTATCAAGTTTTTAACATTTATATATTTCAAAAATATGATCATTCTGATCTATATTTTAAAAGTTACTTATAATTCCCCATTTCACTTTGGTTGAAATAAACCCAATTTATTTTTTCTCTCTTTCACTTCAAAATTTGCCTAAAACTCAATAAACATCTACGTTTTCAACAAGCATAAAATTAACAAAACCTTTTATATTAACAATTTATAATAATTTTATAAGTGCATCTTAAAAAAAAATAGTGTACTGATATCATCATTGTGTGAATGTTAGGTTCTAAACTTTTTACCAGAATGGTTTAATAATTAGTGGAAAATTACAATAAATGGAGCATCAACAAATGATGATTAAATCATTACTCATCACAGGATCAATACTTACTATTGGACTGCAATAAAAAAGGGATATCGGGTGAACCGAATAACCCAGAATGTATTGTTCCAGCTAAACCTGGTGGTGGTTTTGATTTGACCTGCAAACTAGCTCAAGATGCTTTAACAACGACAGACACTTTAAAAGCACCCATGCAAGTCACTTATATGCCAGGTGGTGTAGGTGCCGTCGCATATAACAAAATTATTGCCAATGACCCAGCGAACAATAATGCGATTATTGCTTTCTCTACAGGTTCTTTACTCAATATTGCACAAGGCAAATTTGGAAAATATAACGAAAAAGATGTTCGTTGGTTATCTGTCATTGGTACTGATTATGGCATGGTTGCAGTAAAAGCAGACTCTCCATTTAAAAACTTAAACGATTTGGTTAATGCCTTAAAAAAGAATCCTCAAGGAATCAGTTTTGCAGCTGGTGGTAGTATTGGTGGTCAAGACTGGATGCAAACTGCAATGCTTGCAAAAGTTGCAGGAATTGATCCTAAAAAAATGACCTATATTGCCTTAGAAGGTGGCGGTGAAGCTGTAACTGCAGTATTAGATAATCATATTCAAGTGGTTAGTGCTGGCGTTGCTGAAATTGTTCCACACATGAAATCTGGGGAAATGCGTGTATTGGCTGTATTTTCTAAAGAGCGTTTATCTGGCAATTTAACCTCTATTCCTACCGCAAAAGAGCAAGGTTTTGATATTGAATGGCCTATTATTCGTGGTTATTACATGGGTCCAAATGTCAGTAATGAAGCTTATAACTGGTGGAAAAAATCATTTGATAGCATGGCGAAAGATGGTAAGTTTCAGCAAATTCGTCAGCAATACGACTTATTACCACTCACAATGACAGGTGATGAACTCACTCAATACGTTTATAAGCAAACCAACCAACTCCGTGAACTTTCAAAAGAATACGATTTAATTGTTAGATAGAAATACAGGTTCTTTAATTGATGTAGATATTTTCTTTATATCAAATGGATGTTGATACTCCTCTTTAAACTGCGTATAAAAACAGCATGCTTTATTTTAAATATCTTTATAGTTTTTGCTTTGCCCTTTGTGGTGCTTTCATTGCGCAGCAACTTAATTTGCCTATACCTTGGTTATTAGGTCCTCTTTTTGTTACTGCACTTTTAAAAATCAACAATGCACCTATCGACTGCCATAAATCTGCACGTCAAATTGGCTTACTCATTATTGGTTTATCACTTGGTTTATATTTCACTCCAGACATGATTCATGTGGTGTTAAGCCATTGGGCGGTCTTAATTACGGGTTTAGTCTTTGCTTTATGTTTAGGTGCACTCACCGCTTTTATTATTTATAAATGGGGCAATGTCGACTTTAAAACAGCTTGGTTTGCATCTGCGGTTGGTGGTGCAAATGAAATGTCTAATTTAGCTGAACAATATTCAGCCCGTGTCGATAAAGTGGCTTCTGCACATGCTTTACGTGTGCTTTTAGTGGCTGTGTTTATTCCATTCTTTTATAAATTCATGGGATGGCACGGTGCAGACACTTCCGCAATTTTAAGTATTCCTGTTAATTGGTCTAATTTTCTTGTTTTATTTGCCTTATGTTTATTAGGCTGCTTTATTTTTAAAAAATTTAAGCTTCCAAACCCTTGGACTTTTGGACCTTTATTGGTTGCTATTCTTTTAACTGCAAACAGCATTCATCTATCTTCTATTCCACCCTCAATTTTGCATTTAGGGCAGGTTCTTTTAGGATGGTCTTTAGGTAATAAATTTAGCCCGACATTTTTTAAAACAGCACCAAGATATATGTCTGTTGTGGCTTTGGCTAATGTTTTAAGTATTTTATTCGCCTTTGTCAGTGCTTATATTTTACTGTTTTTTGTAGATATTCCATTACCTACTTTAATTTTAGGTTTAGCGCCAGGTGGTGTTGCAGAAATGACGCTTACTGCCAAAATTTTACATTTGGGTGTGCCTATGGTGACAGCCTTTCATGTAGTTCGTATGATTGGTGTGATGAGTACCGTTGGACCTTTATACGGCTATATTCAAAAGAAATTTAAACTAAAAGTAGATACTGAATAAAACTAATTTATTTCTATAATTTTTAAAAACTCAAAAGCAGGTTCTTCGTATGGATGGCTTGCTTGTAGTGCTTTTGCTACAGCAGATGCTTTTTCTTCAGGCACAATCGTTTCTACTCGCCATTCAGGTATTTTTTCTAAGGTGTCGAGTTCACCAATAAATGGATTTGCGCCTTTTACGGGTTTGAATTGTCCTGTACCCAATACTTGCCAAGCGCAGTGTTCGTAATTGCCTATGCCTCCTGCCCCTGCTTCAAAAATAGCAAGTTTGGTTAATTCAAGATGAGATTCAGGAACGTAATAGATAAGTTTAAGCATGTTTATTTTCTAAATTATCTAATTTAACTTTGATAGCATATAATTCAGCATACCTTTCAAAATCATTAAAAAGTGCTTTTTTAGCTTCCTTATATTCACTAATTGAATTTTTCGCTCCATAACTTTTAATAACCTGATCATTAGTCATTACATATAAATTTTGAGGTGCATCATTTTTTGAAAATATATAACTCTTATTTATTGCATTATTATGTACTAATTTTAACTGATTATATTCATCTACCATTATTACATTTAAGGCTTCTTTAATTTCACTATCTACTTTTTCTAGACAATTAAATTTCTCCATATTTTCAAATAACTGAATAAAATAGTTTGTCCGCTTAATACTATTACTCTTTTGATAATAACCACCATCAGTTCCTGTACTTTTCTGAACTAAAAATCTAAATATCTCAATTTTAGCTTGTTCTAGCTCTTCAATTGTTTTTTCTGCTTCTGATCTTAATTCTTTTAATTTTACACCATTACCTGCAATTGAAAATTCTTGAATTTCAGCTGCAAAAGCAATAATCAAACCGATTACAGAGAAACCAAGACTCAACGCAACAAACTCAGCACCTGAAATTGCTTCACGATCAATTAAAAGCCATAAAGCACCAATGATTCCGACGATAGCAACACAGAACCCTCCAATTATATTAGCTTTGAATTTATTATCTTTTTTATTCAATTTCACACTCATTTAAATATTTCATTAATCACATGATAACAAAAGAAAAAGTAAAGTTTTAACCTAAATCAACTTGTATGACTTGCGACATAGATGTCGCACGTTAGACTGTGGGACAAGGACGTCCCATCAGTCTAACAGAAGGGTTTTGTTACTTTTGCCCTCTCAAAAGTAAGACAAATATCTCATATAACAAAAAACCACCTTACGGTGGTTTTTTTCACATAATTAATCAAATGCTATAAAGCAAATAACCTGCACCTAAAACCAAAGCTTGCAAGGCAAAAACTGCTCCAAATAACATCCAACCTTTTTGCTTAAACTCAGCCTTATTATCCATAATTTTAAAAGTTTTCGTCATGACATCACCTCATACCTGAGTGTTGATACTGAAATTGTTTAGTTATCCATCTTTCTTTTATATTGCGATTAAAATGTGCATAAAACACACAAAACCTTATTCACTACCATATAAAAGCAAAATCTAAACCAAGTCCAGTGGGAGAATTAAAAAAAGAAATCTAAATTGAAACAAAATAAAAAAGCCACCCGAAGGTGGCTTTTAAAAAACTTAATCAAGATTAGCCAATAAACTTACGCGCATTACGGAACATACGTAACCAAGCACCATCTTGATCCCAATCTTCAGGCTTCCAAGAATGCTGAACTGCACGGAAGTTACGTTCAGGGTGAGGCATCATAATCGTTGCACGACCATCTGTAGATGTCACACCTGAAATCGCTTCAGGTGAACCGTTCGGGTTCAATGGATAGTGCTGAGTTGGGTTACCTTGGCTATCTACATAACGCAAGATCACTTGATTACCCGCATTCAATGCTGCAATGCTAGATTCAGGTGCAACCACACGACCTTCACCATGCGCAATTGCGATTGGTAAAATCGAACCTTCCATACCTTGTAACAATACTGAATTCGACTTTTCAACACGAACGTTTACCGCACGTGCTTCGAACATTTCAGACTCATTGCGGTGGAAACGTGGCCAGTTGTCCGCACCCGGAATAAGCGGTGCAAGTTGAGATAACATTTGGCAACCATTACAAACACCTAAAGAGAATGTTTCGTCACGGTTAAAGAATTTCTCAAATTGATCACGAAGTTTCAGATTGAACAATACAGATTTAGCCCAACCACCGCCTGCGCCCAATACGTCACCGTAAGAGAAACCACCACAAGCCACTAAGCCTTCAAAATCATCAAGGCTGATACGACCTGCAAGTAAGTCACTCATGTGAACGTCAACAGTATTGAATCCCACTTTATCGAATGCAGCAGCCATTTCTACATGACCATTTACGCCTTGTTCACGTAAAATCACCATGTTAGGACGGCGACCATTGATATATGGCGCTTCAATTGGCTCGTTCAAATCGAATGTAGGTTTTGCAATAATACCTGTATGAGATTTATCTGTGATTAAAGCAAACTCTTCATCCGCTGTTTTTACGTTGTCACGTAAACGTTGAATTTGATGAGAAACTTCAGTCCAAGCCACTTGTAAATCTGCACGATCAAGCGCTAAACCATTTACGGTTAACGTATCTGTGTTGTTTACCGTACCAATCACTGCAATCGCATCTTTAAGGCTTGATGCTGTTACTTCAGCTTCTAATACTGCCCAATCTGCTTTGCTCATTTGAAGCACGGCACCAATTTCTTCGGCAAATAAACTTGCAGTAGATTGATCTTCAAGTGCTACACCTAAGCGTGAAGCAAACATCATTTCCGCAACAGTCGCAACCAAGCCACCATCACCAATGTCGTGATACGCTTTAATTAAACCACGGTTGTTCCAGTCTTGAACCAACGCAAAGAATGCTTTGAAATCGTCAAAGCTATCTACGTCAGGTGTAACCGAACCAATCGCTTTATACACTTGCGCTAAAATCGAACCGCCTAAACGGAACTGACCTTTAGACAAGTCAATGCGTACAAGTACAGATTCAATGTCTTTTAGTTCAGGTGTTAATGTCTTACGAACATCTGTTACAGGTGCAAATGCTGTAATTACGCCTGTCATAGGAGATGTTACAGATTTATCTTCGCCTTCGTCATTCCACGTGGTACGCATAGATAAAGAATCTTTACCTACAGGAATTGCGATACCTAAAGCAGGACACATTTCCATACCAATGGCTTTTACACCTTCGAATAATGCTTGATCTTCACCTTGTTGACCTGCCGCAGCCATCCAGTTCGCAGATAATTTAATATCGCTAATTTGGTCAATTTTTGCAGACATGATGTTGGTGATCGATTCAGCAACCGATAAACGAGCCGATGCAGCAGGATTTAACAATGCAACAGGTGGACGTTCGCCCATTGCCATTGCTTCACCTGTGTAACCTACTAAGCTTGTTGTTGTAACCGCAGCATCCGCCACAGGAACTTGCCAACGACCTACAAACTGATCACGTGCAACCATACCTGTAATCGAACGGTCACCAATGGTGATTAAGAACGACTTAGAAGCAACAGTTGGATTCTTAATAACACGGTAAATTGCATCTTTAAGATCAGTTACTTTTTCTGCTGTGAAGTCATCGCCTTTGCGCTCAATTGTTTCGTATGAACGGCTCATGCGTGGCGTACCACCAAGCATCACTTGCATTGGCATATCCACAGCTTTGTTTTCAAACAATGGATCTTCAACAGTTAAGTGACGTGCTTCAGTTGCTTCACCCAATACAGCAAACGGACAACGCTCACGTTCACAAATTGACTCAAACAATTCAAGTGATGATGGACGAATTGCAAGGACATAACGCTCTTGTGCTTCGTTCGACCAAATCTCCATTGGAGACATGCCCGGCTCTAAAGATGGAATCTTACGAAGATCAAGTACAGCACCAAGTTCGTGATCGTTCACAAGCTCAGGCATTGCATTTGATACACCGCCCGCGCCCACATCATGTACAGATACGATTGGGTTGTAATCTTCCATGCGCCAGCAAGTATCAATCACTTCTTGGCAACGGCGTTCCATTTCTGGGTTTTCACGTTGTACAGAAGCAAAATCTAGGTTTTCGCCCAATTTACCGCTATCTACAGAAGATGCTGCACCACCGCCTAAACCAATCAGCATTGCAGGACCACCAAGAACAATTAATAAATCGCCCGGTTGAATTGCATCTTTTTCTACATGATCAGGACGGATGTTACCGTAACCACCAGCAATCATAATTGGCTTATGGAAGCCTTTTACATCGCCATTTACATTTTGTTCGAAAGTACGGAAGTAACCATTTAAAGCAGGACGACCAAATTCGTTGTTAAATGCCGCACCACCTAAAGGACCATCAATCATGATCTGAAGTGGAGAAGCCATACGAGATGGTTTACCGTAATTTTCTTCCCAAGGTTGTTCAAAACCTGGAATATTTAAGTTAGAAACGGTAAAGCCTGTTAAACCTGCTTTAGGCTTACCACCACGACCTGTTGCGCCTTCATCACGGATTTCACCGCCTGAACCTGTCGCAGCACCCGCAAATGGTGCAATTGCCGTTGGATGGTTATGTGTTTCTACTTTCATAAGAATATGAGCAGCTTGGCTCTTATACTTATAAACATGTTGACCTGTTTCAGCATCTTGTTTTGGATAAAAACGCTGAGTATCGAAGCCCACAATCACAGAAGCGTTATCTTTATATGCAGATAACACATCTGTTGGAGATTCTTTATAGGTATTTTTAATCATTTGGAACAAAGACAATGGTTGTTTTTCACCATCAATTGTCCATTCAGAACCAAAGATTTTATGACGACAATGCTCAGAGTTCGCTTGTGCAAACATCATCAATTCGATGTCATGCGGGTTGCGACCCATTTTAATGAAAGCGTCAGTTAAATAATCAATTTCTTCATCAGAAAGTGCAAAACCAAATTCAGAGTTCGCTTTAACTAAAGCGTCTTTGCCTTCACCCAAAATATCAATTGAGTTTAAAGGTTTTGGTTCAGTTTCAGAGAATAATGCTGCAGCATCTTCAATTTGATTGAACACGCTTTCTGTCATGCGGTCATGCAATGCCAAAATTACTTCTTTAGATAAGTCTTTTAGACCTTTCAAAGTAAACAAAACACCGCGTTCAAGGCGGTGTATCGGGGTATTACAATTGGCAAAAATATCAGTCGCTTTAGAAGACCACGGAGAAATAGTACCTACACGTGGTGTAACTAATATTTGAACTTCATCACTTGTAGCTTGGCGTAGTTCAAAAGATTGACCATCGTTTAGTAGCTGTAAAGCAGATTGTTGCTGTTGCTCATTCAGCGCTTGGTCAAATAGATAAACCCATTGGCTTTCTATAGATTGAACAGAACTAATTGAAGATAGACGTGTTAATAGTTGCGTTTTCTTGAAAGAAGAGTGTGCTGATGCACCGGCCACGATAAACATGCTGATTTTGGCTCCACGGGCTGGTCTTAAGAACCATGCCACAATGTGACTTGAAGAGAGCGCATATTCTACTGTGTATTGGCTAAATCGGCTAGATGAAAATACAGATTTATCACGTCAAATTTTGCAATAATTTCAAAGAAATTCTTTATTTTCAGATAAAAAAATTGAATGCCCTTTGATTTTACTCAACAAAAAGCTTGTATCTAAATAATTCTAAAGGAAGTTCTACTTGTCATTAAATTTATTGTGAAAATTTGTTTTCTATGCAATAAAAACAACAACAAATAAAACTTACCCTTAAAAAATGAATTTATTGGATGTTATTCAATAAATAAACAACTGCATCGCCTGCAAGTTGTAAAGATTTTGGATCGACTTGCTCAATGGTGTCACACGCTTTGTGATAACACGGTGCAAACTCTAATTCATCACCATTCATTTTTTCATTGAACATAATAATAGAGGTCACAGGTACTTTACCTAAAAATGGTGCAGTATCACTTGCTGTTAAAGTCGATACATCCTTTTTCAAGGTCACTTTTTTATCTTTGAAAAATTCTGTCAGTAAGTTTTCTAAAGCAATATCACCTGTATGTGTTGGAATGCTACGCAAACCATCTAATAACGGTTTGTAATCACTTTCTGCCATGCCACGCTCTTTCAGCATTTTTTCCATATCATCTACAGAAGACTTACTTGCATCGGCAATCATCACATCCGGATTTTTAGTGCCTACCATATCGACATTAATATAAGCCTTAATACCTTTAAGCTGTTCAGGACTTAGTTTCTTTGCATAATCTTGCGAACCTGCAATACCTGTTTCTTCTGAATCCCAAAAGGCTAATACAATGGTATTTTTAGGTTTGGTTTTAGTTGCAGTATATTGATGCATTAAATCTAAAAGTAATGCCACGCCTGAAGCATTATCATTAATACCTGGTCCCATTTTTACAGAGTCGTAATGCGCACCAATCAGTACAGCCGATTCATTGGTTTGACCTGCAATTTCAACAAATATATTTTGTCCAACCACTTTTTCACGGTTTTCAAAAGGAAGCATTTGTGCAGTTAAACCTGCTTTTTTCGCTTCATCTAAAATATATTGAGCCGATGCCAAACCGCCTTTTGTACCTACGGCACGATTTCCGCCATTGTCTTTCGCAATTTTTTCAAAAGTCTGTAAATGCTTCATCATTTCAGCGGAATTTAATTGAATTGTTTTTGATGATGAAACTGCTGTCGTTTCTAATTTATTCGATTGAATTGTTTCACATCCACCCAATACAAACATTGAAGATAAAACACAGGCAGTTAAAATTTTAGGTACAAACATCGTTACAAACTCTTTGCTTTATTTATGCTTATCTTAATTTCAATTGGCACATTTCGTTGTTTGGTTTTGTAATTCTCTTACAATACATATTATAAATATAGGACAAGCTATGTCGTTCCCTACTAGAGCTTTACCCACTTTTTTGGCATGATGAGTTTAAGAAATTAGCGAATAACGATAAATGACTCAAATGAGATGGTTAGAATTACTATCAACAGTTCGTTTAGGTAGTAAAAAACAAAGTACAGAACAAGCAAGAAGTCCGTTCCATAAAGATTATGACCGCATTATATTTTCACAAAGTTTTAGACAACTGAACCGCAAAACCCAAGTTCACCCATTAACGCAACATGATGGCATCCATACGCGCCTAACCCATTCTTTAGAAGTGTCTTGTATTGGACGCTCTTTGGGCATGCTTGCAGCTGAAAAAATTAAAGATGAATTACCACCGTGGATTACTCCTGCCGATGTCGGTGCTATTATTCAAGCCGCATGTTTAGCGCATGATATTGGCAATCCCCCTTTTGGACATGCGGGTGAATATGCCATTCGTGAATGGTTTGACGATGCCTCACATACAGACTTTTTAAAAGACTTAACCCCAGAACAAGAAGCCGATGTACGCCAATTTGAAGGCAATGCACAAGGTTTACGCTTACTGACTAAAATCGATTATCACCCCAATAATGGCGGTATGCGTTTAACTTACGCCACTTTAGGCGCTTATTTAAAATATCCTTGGTTGTCTAAAACCATTAGCTCACAAGGCAATATTCCTGCAAGTAAACGAGCAAAATTTGGTTGCTATCAATCTGAAAAAGACATTTTGGCGCAAATTGCAGAACAGCTTGGTTTAATTCAACTGGGCGAATATCACTATTGCCGTCATCCACTGACCTATTTATTAGAAGCTGCCGATGACATTTGCTATGCCTTAATTGACCTTGAAGATGGCATTATTTTAAACATGCTAAGCTATGAGGAAGTTGAACCCATTTTCTTAGACTTAATTGGTGAATATGGTGTTCCTGAAGAACTCGCAATGACCACAACCACCTGGCAACAAAAAATTGCAGCTTTACGTGGTCGTGTTATGAAACGCCTTGTCGATGAAGTGACTACAGCATTTGCAAGAAAACATGGCGAGATTTTATCGGGTCAACTTACAGGAAGCTTATTACAATATTGCTCACCCGATATTGAGCTTGGCATTAACCGAGCAAAAGATTTAGCACGTAATAAAATCTTTGAACATCCACAAAAAGCAGGTTTAGAGATTATTGCACATCAAAGTTTACAAACAATTTTAGATGCTTTTATTCCATTAACTACGCCAAATAAAACCCTGAATTTTAAAGAACAGCGATTATTTACAATCTTGACACGTGCAGGTGCTCATTTTTCAAATGATCACTATGACAATATTATGCAAGTTCTCGATTTGATTTCTAAATTCTCAGATCATCAGGCATATAACTTGGCGCAAGAATTACAGGGCAATAAAGCAGGTTTAATGTAATTATTAAGTTAACTAAACCTTAACGTGTTTGGATAGAATATCTGCAAATAACAAGTAGGAACTTTTGCCTTTAAAAGCAATCACCTCTACTATTGAGCTATTAACAAATAAGTGAAAATAAAAGATGATCGGATGTTTAATTGGTGAAGTTTTAGCATTGGAAGCACCAACAGTTTTACTCAATGTAAATAGCGTTGGTTATGAAATTGACACGCCACTTTCTACATTTTGCCAATTACAGAAAGGTCAAAAAGCCACAATTTGGACGCATTTAGCAGTTCGTGAAGATGCACAACTTCTTTATGGTTTTTTAGATGCACGTGAAAAAACTATTTTCCGTACATTACTTAAAGTAAACGGTGTTGGACCTAAAATGGCACTCGCTATTTTATCTACATTAAGCACTGAAATGCTGATTCACACTGTTGAAAATGAAGATGTAAACACACTTGTTAAAGTTCCGGGCGTGGGTAAAAAAACCGCTGAACGTTTGATGATTGAATTACGTGATCGCTTTAAAGCCATGTCTACACACACACAACCAACAAATTCAACAGTTGAACAAATTCAATTTACAGGAAATTCTGCTGTTGCCGAAGCAGAAGCCGCTTTACAATCTTTAGGTTATAAACCGCTTGAAGCACAAAAGCTGATTAATGCAGTTAAAGGCGATTACACAGAAGCAGGCGAAATTATCCGTGCTGCATTAAAGTCAATGAATAGATAATTAGCCGATTAGAGAAGACTCAGAATATATGCAAGACCGTTTAATTAGTGGCTCTGAAAAACCTGAAGATCATTTTGATCGTGCCATTCGACCAACTTCGCTTGATGACTACATTGGTCAGCCTGTTGTGCGTGAACAAATGGAAATCTTCATTGGCGCAGCACGTGGACGTGGCGAAGCACTCGATCACACCCTTATTTTTGGCCCACCAGGGTTAGGTAAAACCACACTTGCAAATATTATTGCCCGTGAAATGGGTGGTAATTTAAAATCGACTTCGGGGCCTGTTTTAGAACGTGCAGGCGATTTGGCAGCAATGCTGACCAACTTAGAAGAAGGCGATGTTTTATTTATTGATGAAATTCACCGTCTTTCGCCTGTAATTGAAGAAATTCTTTATCCTGCAATGGAAGATTACCAACTCGATATTATGATTGGTGAAGGTCCTGCAGCACGTTCAATTAAACTCGATTTACCACCATTTACCTTAGTTGCAGCAACCACTCGCGCGGGCTTACTCACCTCTCCGCTTCGTGACCGTTTTGGTATTGTTCAGCGTTTAGAGTTTTATTCTGTTGAAGATTTAACACACATTGTTTCGCGTTCTGCAAAATTAATGGATGTTCCTATGACAGACGATGGTGCAAAAGAAATTGCACGTCGTGCGCGTGGTACTCCGCGTATTGCAAACCGTTTATTACGTCGTGTTCGTGATTATGCTCAAGTGAAAGGCACAGGTGAAGTAACGCAAGAAATGGCACAACTTGCTTTGGACATGTTGAAAGTCGATAAAGATGGCTTAGATACTTTAGACCGTCGTTATTTAAGTATGTTACTTGAACGTTTTGATGGTGGCCCTGGAGGTGTTGAAGCTTTGGCTGCGGCTATGGCAGAAGATTCAGGTACACTTGAAGATGTGATTGAGCCTTATTTAATTCAGCAAGGTTATGTGATGCGTACTGCTCGTGGTCGTATTGCAACCAATATGGCATATTTACAATTTGGTTTAACACCGCCTGAACCGAAAGAGAAGTGATTTAAAAAAAGCAGCTTAGGCTGCTTTTTTTAATATCGGATACAACTTTATTTTTCTTTCTTCATTCACTTTTTTTACAATCCTCTACTTCATTAAGTAGATTTTCACGTTCATAAACTAATTTACTCTGAACTAACATTACGGCCTATGGCTTCATAAATGATCTGATTAATTTCTTCATATATTTTTAAATCAATCTTTTAAACCTAAGTGCATTAAACCCATGACAACTCGGTTTTTGATTTTGGTAAAACCTAAATCTAGCGGTTTTAAAATATTTGCATAGCTAGTCGTCATGTGAAATTCCTTTTAATTTTGGCTTTGCAACTTGTTGCATAATACTTTAGCTGATTTTATCTTTTTGTTTATGACATTTTTATGCAAATCTGTGAATGTACGGTCAATGTTAATTTTTAGAAATAGCAAGAAGAATTAAAATTTAAAAAGTGTTAATTTAAAAAGTATAAAAGAATCTCAACTAAGATATAAGTATGAAAATAATAGATCTATATAGAATCCTCTATCCAATGGTATCTTATTATCCAACCAGTGATTCTTTCATTAGCTACGGACTTTCTGCTGATCTAATTTTATTGTTATCAAAATCAAATAGTAATCAGGATTGGTGTTTATATCTCATAGAAAGAGGGACTGAGCATAAGAATGTTTTATACTTTAAAGATGAATATATTGCCTGCTTAGAGTTCTTAAAAGAAACAGATAAAATTATTTCTAAAATTCCGAATAAAATAAAAGTTTTAGATTGTAGCCGAGGTTTATGGTATTTATTAGAGCAACAGCAAG
This sequence comes from Acinetobacter portensis, assembly GCF_009372215.1. Taxonomy (GTDB): domain Bacteria; phylum Pseudomonadota; class Gammaproteobacteria; order Pseudomonadales; family Moraxellaceae; genus Acinetobacter; species Acinetobacter portensis. The sequence goes on from NZ_LWRV01000047.1 coordinate 52,936, forward strand.
AATTCTACTTAGACGTACATTGCACCTTAGGTCACGGCGATTATTCTTGGACAATTAAATTAAATTCAGAAGAATTTGCTGACTATAGAACTATAGGAAAAAAAAGTCTCGATAACCTCGCTAATGCAATTAATTCATCTCGACCACTTTATAGTGAGTCTATTTTTCATTCTAGACAAATAAATGAAAATATTTTAGCTGAAATAAATGTAGCAATTATTAGCTTCAATCAATACAAAGAAGAACACATAAAAAAATACTATAAAACTTTTAAGGAACCGAAAACACCTACACAACCACCTAAACTTAATATTCTCAAGACATCTATATTTATTCTCAGCTTCCTACTTCTACTAGCAATAATTCTTCAATGGAGTAGATAGTCTAATAAAAAAAGACGTAGCTTTCACTACGCCTGAGATAGGGCTTCACCACTTTATCGTTATTTTAACTTTTACTCTTACTTCCAATTTTTCAATTTAGACGTATGACCAATCCCCACATTAAAACTATTAGTTGGATCAAGTTTTTGGTAATGATTTTTCAAAGATGGTTTCGCCATATATAAATGCCCAACATTATGTTCAGCAGGATATTCCGCCCCACGATCATCCAACAACTTCCACATTTCATGTTCCATCGCTAAAGGATCAACACCCTTTTTTACAATATAATCTTGATGGAAAACATGACATAAGAAATGACCGTAATACAATTTATGAATGATTTTTTCATCCATCTGTTGCGGTAAAGTTTCAACCCATTCACGATCATTACGTCTAAGCGCAATATCAAGCGCAACAATATCTTCAACTTCGCTTAAATGCGTATCTCGATAACGAATTGCCGCACCTGCCACCGCAAAACGATGTAAAAATGCTTTCCGACCTTCATCATCTGTACATTTAAAATAATGACCTGTTTCATGCTTCGCAAAGTAATCTTTAAAGAATGTATTTACTTGCTCGACATCTTGATGATCTATACGCAATACTAAATGATGCTCATATAAATCACGAAATTCATTCATGCGTTTGGGTAAGTGTGACGGTAAAAATCTAGTCACCAATTGCAGAACTTTATCGCTTAAACCTCGTAAGCCAAATTTCTGCAAATAGCCATCGACTTTATCTTTCATTGCAAATGCAGCAGGTACTTTTGCCGTACCAAATTTTTCAATGAACATAAAAGTATCTTTACCGTATTTTGCACCAATATCGTAGGCAACACGGTGGATGTATTCCCCTGCAATTGGCACATTTGGTAAATCTTTCAATAAGAAACGACGAATTTCAGTCAAATCATCATGTGAATTTGTACCTACATAAAACACCTGACTTGGGATTTTTTCAAAGGTATCTAAGCGAACCGCAAATACACAAACTTTCCCAGCCGAACCCGATGCTTCAAATAAACGTGTCGGGTCTGCATTAAAACGTGCAGGTGTGTTTTCATCAACTTGACGAACATCATGTGAATAATGTTGATCAGATGCACAGCGATGCTCTTCTTTTAGAACATCTGAAGATGCATATTTTTTATTTTGTAGATTTTCTAGAATTTCCTCAGGCGTATTTCCTAAGTGAATACCCAAATGGTTCACTAATTCTAATTTACCTTGCTCATTTACACGGGCATATAAAGCAAGTTCAGTATAAGCAGGTCCACGACGTACCAAAGCACCACCTGAATTATTACATACACCACCTAAAACAGAAGCACCAATACACGATGAACCAATCACTGAATGGGGTTCTCTGTTATACGTTGCAAGTTCTTTTTCTAGGGCATCAAGCGTTGCACCCGGTAAACAAACCACTTGCTTACCATCTTGAATGACTTGAATACCTGCTAAACGACGTGTACTTAAAAGCAATACAGGACGATCATATTCACCAAATGGCGTAGAACCACCTGTTAAACCTGTATTTGCCGCCTGCATGATGACAATAAAATCAGCTTCAACAGCAATTTGCAAAACCTTCCATTGTTCAACCAATGAACCTGGTGCAACAACTGCAAAAACTTCTCCTGAACCATAACGTCTACCCTGACGATATAAACGTGTATCGCTATCATCAGTCATTACATGTTGTTTACCCACAACATCTATCAGTTTTTGAACGGTCTGTGATGATGAAATAGTTTGCATGGTCGTCAAGTCATCCATTTGTGAATGTGTTCCCTCTCCTCTAAGGAGAGGGTTAGGAAGAGGTGCTTTTAAAGAATTTGGGGGAAATACCCTTCATCCTAACCTTCTCTCTGAGCCATATATGGTACAAGAGAAGGGATTTTCAATAGAATTTCAATGATGTAAGTGACGCATCAGATATCAAATAAATGATGCAGATTACTTAACTAATTCTTTTTCCAATCGCACCAAACAATCAGATGTAATATCTGCAATTGTTTTCGCACCCGTTAAAGTCATCGCAACGCGCATTTCTTGATCAATTAAATCGAGTAAGTTGCTTACACCTTCACCGCCTGCAGCACCTAAAGCGTAAACAAATGCACGACCCAACATACAAGTATCTGCACCTAGCGCTAGCATACGAACAACATCTAAACCGTTACGAATGCCTGAATCTGCAAGAATTTTAATATCGCCTTTTACAGCATCTGCAATGGGTGGCAAGGCACGAGCTGAAGATAAAACACCATCTAACTGACGACCACCATGGTTTGAAACCACAATACCATCTGCACCAAAACGTACAGCATCCTTGGCATCTTCAGGGTCTAAAATCCCTTTAATGACCATTGGACCATCCCAAAATTCACGAATCCACTCTAAGTCTTTCCATGAAATAGAGGGATCGAAGTTATTGCCTAACCAGCCAATATAATCTTCCAAACCTGTTGGTTTACCTAAGTATTTTGAAATATTTCCTAAGTCATGCGGACGCCCCATCATGCCCACATTCCAAGCCCAATGCGGATGGAAGCAAGATTGCATATAACGACGCATTGCTGCATTTGGACCACTCATACCTGAATGTGCATCACGATAACGTGCGCCCGGAACAGGCATATCCACGGTAAATACCAATGTAGAACAACCAGCTGCTTTTGCACGTTCCAATGCATCCTTCATGAAACCACGGTCACGCAGTACATAAAGTTGAAACCACATTGGACGTTTAATTGCAGGCGCAACTTCTTCAATTGGACATACAGAAACTGTAGATAGCGTAAATGGAATGCCTTTTTTATCTGCTGCGACAGCCGCTTGAACTTCTCCACGACGCGCATACATCCCTGTTAAACCTACAGGTGATAATGCAACAGGCATCGATAAAGTTTCATCAAACAATTTTGTTTCAAGGCTTAGTTCAGACATATCGTTTAAGACACGTTGTCTAAGTGCAATTTTTGATAAATCTTCTACATTACGTTTAAGCGTATATTCCGCATAAGCTCCACCATCAATATAGTGGAATAAAAATGGCGGAAGACGTCGCTTTGCGGCTTCACGGTAATCGTTCGCAGAAGAGATAATCATAATTTAGATCCTGTTTAATCGACTTGCACGCTGTTGACGAGCTTCTTCCTCATCAATCGAGCGTACTTGTTGAATGACAAACTCAATATGTCCACAAACTGCCTGACGTGCAGCTTCTGGATCTTGACGTTCAATTGCAGACATGACATTAAAATGTTGATCTTGCAATTGATCAAAACGATGTGATTCTGAGTAAACTTTGCGTCGACCCAAAACCACGTTAAATTGAAGTAAATCGAATAAGCTACGCATCAGCTGAATAAGAACAACGTTGTGAGATGCTTCGGCAATAGCAAGATGAAATTTTGCATCTGCTCGAGCTGCATCATCATCATCACCAAGACCTTGGTAATGCGCAATTTCGTCATAACATTCGCGAATTTTTACAATATCTTCGGCTGTTGCTCGTTGCGCTGCATACCAAGCTGTACCACCTTCAAGAATTAAACGAGACTCTTGAACATCAAAACGATACTCAGGATCTACATCAATTAAATTACTTAAAGGTTGCACAATACTTTGTTGCGACCAATGAATTGGCAATTGTTGTAAGTAATTTCCAGCACCAACTTTGCTTAATAACAAACCTTGGCTGATCAATTGCTGTATCGCTTCACGTAAAGATGAACGTGATACACCCAATTGCTCACATAGCTTTCTTTCAGCAGGCAAACGGTCTCCGACTTGCATATTGTTCTGTTCAATTAATATGCGTAGACTTTGTACAATTTTGTCGGAGACTTTCATTCAATCCTGTCCTTTATTGCGTGTTATGGAATCATCCACGGGAACACATAAGCTTGTAGCGTAATAATAATACCGATCATTACTGTGAACGTTATACTGTGTTTAACCGTAAAACGGAATAAGTCGGATTCTTTACCCACAAGACCTACTGCCGCACATGCAATTGCAATAGATTGAGGTGAAATCATTTTACCTGTTACACCACCACTGGTATTGGCAGCAACAAGTAGAACTTCAGGCACACCAATTTGCTGTGCTGTAGTCGCTTGAAGTGCAGAGAACAACGCATTTGCAGATGTATCTGAACCTGTTAAGAACACACCAATCCAACCTAAAAATGGCGAGAAGAATGTAAATGCACCGCCCGTATGTGCAAGTGCTAAAGCAAGCGTTGCAGACATACCCGAATAGTTCGCAATAAAGGCAAAAGACAACACCATACCAATTGAATAAATTGGTGTTTTTAACTCACCTACAGTTTCACCAAAAGCATTCAAGGCATCTTTCGGTTTCATTTTTAGATAAATAATGGTGATGATGGCAGCAATCATAATTGCAGTACCTGTCGCAGATAACCAATCAAATTTATAAATGGCATCGTAATCAGTGATTTCAGGAACTACAGGTGGCATTTTTTGAATCATTTGATGCAGAAATGGCACTTTAATTGAGAACACTAGATCATTTAATGGACCGCCTTTTACGAACAAATCTTTAAATGGTTTGATACTCCAAAGCGTAACCATTGCTGTTAATACCGCAAATGGCGACCATGCTTTCACAATTTGACCTAGGGTATATGTTTTACGTGCTGCCTCAGCAACAGCTTCATCCACTTTTGTCTCTTCATCTTGAAAACGGAAAATATGTTTCGGTTTCCAAAATTTAAGCAATACCGTTAAGCTCACTAACGCTGCAATAGCTGCAGTAATATCGGGTAATTCAGGACCAACAAAGTTAGATGTTAAGTATTGAGCCAATGCGAAAGATCCACCACCTACAAAAATTGCAGGCCAAGTTTCTTTCACACCACGCCAACCATCCATAATCGCCATAATCCAAATAAGAACAATTGGCACCATGAACGGTAATTGACGACCGACCATTTGGCTAATTTCCATTGTATCTACGCCAGAAACCTGACCAGCAACAATAATTGGAATACCCATTGCACCAAAGGCTACAGGTGCAGTATTCACAATTAAGCACAAACCTGCTGCATATAAAGGTTTAAACCCTAAACCAACAAGTAATGCTGCTGTAATTGCAACAGGTGCGCCAAAACCTGCGGCACCTTCTAAGAAAGTACCAAAAGCAAAGCCCACCAATAACATTTGTAAACGTTGATCTTCTGTAATAGATAGAATCGAAGAACGAATAATATCGAACTGACCTGTTTTTACAGAAATTTTATATAGAAATAATGCGCCAATGATGATCCATGCGATTGGCCATAAACCATATAAAAAGCCATAACCCAAAGAAGCAAATGCCATTTGCGTTGGCATACCGTAAGCAAATAAAGAAACAAGCAAAGCTAGGACAACGGTTATTGTTCCTGCCACGCTACCTTTCATACGAAAAATAGCGAGTGCTAAAAAGAAAAATACAATTGGAATAAGTGCAACAATACTTGAAAGCCAAATATTGCCCATAGGGTCATAAATCTGTTGCCAATTTTGTAGCATCCTCTTCTCCATGAAATGCTATTTTCTACTTAACAGTAATCTTAAATACCTATATTGGTATGACCAATATTGCGTTAAGCAAAAAAATTATTCGAAAATTACTTCTTAATACTAAGATTTGTTTCTTTTAAGATCAATATAAAATATTAATATAATTATTGGTCATACCAATTATTGTGCTTTTAAAAGTTCTGTTCATAACCACTTAATTTTTCAAAAATCAGTAAGTTATTGATTTTAATCACTATGAAAAATCCATGATTTTACAAAATCTGTTGCTTACAACTTTAGTCGATATAAGTGAATAATGGCTTTTGTAGATCGTTTAGATCTAGAGTAAAAAGCAAAGTACCCATCACTTTTCAAACTTTAATAAACGTTATTTATCATTATTTTATTTATTCTTAAAAATGCACATTTAAAACTTTAATCTTATTATCCTCTTTCAAAACTGCTTATTTAGCTTCTATTGCAATTTTTAATGGTTTTAACAGCCATCTCACAAAATTAAAAAGCCACATTGCATCAATTCAATATGGCTTTAAATGTTAAGGAAAATTATCTCTGCTCATTACACAGCACATTCTCACCTCGTTTTTTTGATTTCATTTTGACAGAGCTAAAAATGATACCGAAACAAATAAATACCGCTCCAATAATAATGTTCAAGGTTAGTGCCTCCCCCCATAACGCATATCCAAAAAATAAGCTTAAGATAGGAATAACCATAATTGAAATGGATGCGACAACCGCATCAACCTGACTAACAATCCAATTCCACAGTGCAAAAGCAAATCCTGTTCCAATCACAGCAATATAAAACAGTAATCCATCATTCACTGGATTAAGCCAAACATGGGAATTAACTGGCTCAAAACAAAGTGATGCTAGCAATAAAATGACACCACCTAATAGCATTTGCCAAATGGTCAATTTCATTTTGTCGTATGTAGCAAAATATTTTTTGCTATAAACCGTAGTCGTTGCCCAAAAAAAGCCCGAAACAATCAGAAATAATTGCCCAAACAATGAGAAATTCAGATGAATATCATGTAACTGCGTCCAAAGTATTGAAATCAAACCACATGTTCCAAGAACTAATCCTAAAATTTTTTGCGCGGTTAAGCGTTCATTTAAAAAGTAATGTGCCAATATCCCAATAAAAATCGGCATAGTAAAAACCAAGATCGCAGAAAGCCCTGAATCGACAAACTGCATAGCAAAGGTTTGAGTTGCATAAAAACCAAAGCAAAGCAACATGCTAGAAATAATTAACCCTTTCCACTCTTCTCGAGCAGGAAAGACTGACCGCTTTAAAAGTAATTGAACGATAATTAAGGTGAAAGCAGCCAAGATCAGGCGCACTGAAATAAACAAAAATGGAGGGAATATTTGCAAACTATGTTTGACCAACCCCCACAACGAACTCCAAACCAAACAAAGCAATCCAATTGCGCTCATGACTCTCAAATTCATTATTTGTGCTCTGATGATTTAATTTGAAATTATTTTAAACAAAATAAACCATCACGAATAATGTTATGTTTTAATATATCCATCATTTTTTTTAATACCATTAAATAAAATTTATTCCTAGATTATGTTATGCCTTGAATATGCATCACGATCATAATGTTATTTTGCTTAAGGGGGCGCCATGAATATCGACATTAACGACATCAAGTCTTTTGTTACCGTTGCCGAATTAAAAAGTATCACTGCTGCTGCCAATAAGCTGAACTACCTACAATCGAATATGACGGCTAAAATCAAAAAAATTGAAAATCACTATGACCGACAACTTTTTATTCGCCAACCGAAAGGTGTTGAACTCACTGAATCGGGATTACATTTATATAGCCAATATAAAAAAATGCTGTTTACTTGGGAAGAAACTGAAAACAAAATTCATCAACAAAAAAAATTCTTACGCTTTGGAACCAATGCTAGTTTAGGTGGTATGCGTTTCTACCCTGCTTTTCAACAGCTTTATGAAACCTATCCAGACCTTTCGATTACCATGAAAACAGGCGCTACAGGTTTCATTGAAGATGAAATCTTACAAGGGCATTTAGATATTGCCTATATACTAGGAAAGCCCCAACACAAGAACCTGCAATACATTCATAAAGCAGATGACCACTTGGTTTTGATTGGAAAAAACTTAATTAACTCAAATGATTTTAGAGACGGAATTAATCATCAAAATATTTTATTGGCTTCAACCGAATGTTGTTATGCCAAAACATTAGATCAACTCTATATTGATCATCAACTGAATAAAGGTCAGTTAACGCATATTTATGATTTGGAAGCTCTAATCCAATTTACTCAGCTAGGCATGGGAATTTCAATGATTGCCAAGTCACTTATTTCAAAATATAAGATTCCATACTATATGGATATACCTGAGCAATATCGTAATATTGGACTGTATTTAATTGCACGTCATGATCACATATTCACACCTATTGAAAATCAATTTGTCGGACTAAATGATACGCGCCCCATCTAAACACTTAAAATTTGACTAAAAAAAAAAACAATCTTTTATTTCAGGGTCAAAATCACTCATGAGATTTATTAAATTTGTTGCTTAACGAATTTTTTGAAAAAAAATTCTTTTTAAAAGTGATACAATAACAGCCATATATCTTCTCCTAGGTCACCACTTGGGTGCCTATTATTCAAAATCGTTAGGATGAACAATGTCTGATAACGCAACTATCTTACAGAATGTACCTGTAGGCAAAAAAGTTGGTATCGCCTTTTCTGGTGGTCTAGATACTTCTGCTGCTCTTTTGTGGATGAAACAAAAAGGCGCTGAACCTTATGCATACACTGCAAACTTAGGTCAGCCAGATGAAGATGATTACGATGCGATTCCTAAGAAAGCTGAAGCTTATGGCGCAGTTAAAGCACGCTTAGTTGATTGCCGCTTACAACTTACATTAGAAGGTATTGCAGCAGTTCAATGTGGCGCTTTCCACATTTCTACTGGTGGCGTTCCTTACTTCAACACAACACCTTTAGGTCGTGCAGTAACAGGTACTATGCTTGTTACAGCAATGAAAGAAGATGACGTAAACATCTGGGGTGATGGTTCAACTTATAAAGGTAACGACATTGAACGTTTCTACCGTTATGGTTTGTTAACTAACCCTGCGCTTAAAATTTATAAACCTTGGTTAGACCAAACGTTTATTGATGAGCTTGGTGGTCGTGCGGAAATGTCACAATTTCTTATCGATAACGGCTTTGACTATAAAATGTCAAAAGAAAAAGCATACTCAACAGATTCAAACATGTTAGGTGCAACTCACGAAGCAAAAGATCTTGAATACCTTAATGCGGGTATCAAAATTGTTGATCCAATTATGGGCGTTGCTTTCTGGAAAGAAGACGTTGAAATTGCTCCTGAAGAAGTATCAATTACTTTTGAAGAAGGTTTCCCTGTTGCATTAAACGGCAAACGTATCGAAGATCCAGTTGAGTTCATCTTAGAAGCAAACCGTATTGGTGGTCGTCATGGTCTAGGTATGTCTGACCAAATCGAAAACCGTATCATCGAGGCTAAATCTCGTGGTATTTACGAAGCTCCAGGTATGGCACTTCTTCATATTGCTTATGAGCGCCTAGTAACAGGTATTCATAACGAAGATACAATCGAACAATACCGTATCAACGGCTTACGTTTGGGTCGCCTTCTTTACCAAGGTCGTTGGTTCGATTCTCAAGCGCTTATGCTTCGTGAAACAGCTCAACGTTGGGTAGCTAAAGCAATCACAGGTACTGTGACTTTAGAACTTCGTCGTGGTAATGATTACACCATCATGAACACTGAATCTGAAAACCTGACATATGAAGCTGAACGCTTAACCATGGAAAAAGGCGATTCAATGTTCTCTCCTATGGATCGTATTGGTCAATTGACAATGCGTAACCTAGATATTACAGATACTCGCGCTAAACTTGGTATTTATACAAATACTGGTTTATTGGCTGTTGGTACAGGTTCTGCTGTTCCACAATTAAAAGACAAAAACTAAGTTTTAGTTTGCGTTTAAAAAACCGCGCTTTTGCGCGGTTTTTTATTATCCCAAGAAAATAAATCTCTTTTAAGATCAAAAAAATTAATAAAGGAGATCTTATATTTAAATTTTTTTTGATTTAAGCCAGCATCTATCTTTTATTTTGCTTATAGACTTGAAGTTAAAATAGAAGATAAAACCAAGTCTGAAATTGTTTTTCTCACTTTAATAATGAAGAGTTTCCACTTTTAAATAGATCAAAACTTTAGTACTTAAGTTCCATCCACAAAAATAGCAAATATTTACTTAAATCTATCTCTTTATTCATTTTTGCGGTTACCAATTTCACCCCATTTCGATTATCATTTGTTTTATTTTTTAGTAAGAATTATTTTGAATACGATAACCTTGCTTCAACCCGATGATTGGCATGCTCACCTACGTGATGGACTCTCTCTAAAACGTACAGTACCTGATCTTGCAAAACAATTTTCTCGTGCAATCTGCATGCCGAACTTAGTTCCACCTGTTAAAACGGTGGAAGAAGCAGAAGCATATCGTAGTCGTATTATGGAGCACGTGCCTGAAGGTGTTCATTTTGACCCTCGCATGGTTCTTTACTTTACAGATCAAACATCTCCAAAAGAAATCTTAAAAATTAAGAATTCTGAAAATGTAAATGCAATTAAGCTTTACCCTGCTGGCGCAACGACCAATTCAGACAATGGCGTAAGCGACATTAGTAAAGTTTATGCTGTTATTGAACAATTAGAAAAGCATCAAGTGCCATTATTGTTGCATGGTGAAGTTACACATAATCATGTCGATATTTTTGACCGTGAAAAACGCTTCTTAGATGAAGTACTTTCACCACTCATGAAACAATTTCCAGGTTTAAAACTTGTTTTAGAACACATTACAACAAGTGAAGCAGCTAACTTTGTTTTAGAGCACGATCGCAATGTGGCTGCAACTATCACACCTCAACATTTATTATTTAATCGTAATGATATGTTGGTAGGTGGTGTTAAACCGCATTTCTACTGTTTGCCAATTTTAAAACGTCAAACACATCAGCAAACATTATTAGAAGTTGCAACAAGTGGTAACCCTAAATTTTTCTTAGGAACAGACAGCGCACCGCACTCTAAAAATGCTAAAGAGAATGCATGTGGTTGTGCTGGATGTTATAGTGCGCCTACTGCCATCGAGTTATATGCTCAAGCCTTCGATCAAGTTGGTAAAATTGATCGCCTAGAAGGTTTTGCAAGCCATTTCGGTGCAGACTTCTACGGTCTTCCACGTAATACCAATACTATTACTTTGGTGAAAGAAGACCAAACTATCCCTGAAAGTTTAGACTACTTGGATGGTGAAAAAATTGTCCCACTTTATGCGGGCAAAACGATCCAATGGAGAAAATTGTGACAGACGAAACTCTACCAATCATTGGTCAGCGTTTCCGTGGCTTCCTACCTGTTGTTGTTGATGTAGAAACAGCAGGTTTCAATTCACAGACCGATGCATTATTAGAAATCGCAGCGATTCCTATTATTTACAATGAGCAAGGTCAATTTGTTCCGGGCGAAGCGTATCACGCGCATATCAACCCATTTGAAGGCGCAAATTTAGACCGCAGATCTTTAGATTTTATTGGTATTGATCCATTCAATCCAATGCGCGTTGCAATGGCGGAAGATGAAAAAACTGCGTTAAAACGTATTTTTAAAGCTGTAAATGATGTCCGTCGCCAACAAAATTGTACGCATGCTGTTTTGGTGGGTCATAATGCGCATTTCGATTTAGGTTTTGTACAAGCAGCAATTGCACGTACTGGAACTAAAAATCAAAATCCATTCCACAGCTTTTCGGTTTTCGATACAGTAACTTTAAGCGCTGTGATGTTTGGTCAAACTGTACTTGCTAAATCTTGTATTCAAGCGGGTATTGAGTTTGATGGCAAAGAAGCGCATTCAGCTTTATATGACACACAAAAAACTGCGGAACTTTTCTGCTTTATTTTGAACAAGCTTGCACCACACCTTGTAGATACTCTCCTATCGTCTGAACAATAAGTTCGTGCGATAAAAGCACCCTAGATATTCGTTTTTAATATTTCATGAAATGTTAATGATTAATATCATCTTATAGGGTGCTTTTTTACATCTAATCACACCTCCTCAGCACACAATTTGTATTTTTAATAATCAATCAATCTAATTTTAAATGTAAATAATTCTCATTCATATTGAATATCTTGTTTTATTAAATGATAATCGCTTTCTTTTAGATTTATATCTACATCTCCTCTTATGACATTTGCTCGTACTTACATTAGTTGTGCCATTTTTTCGATTATCAGTGCATCTATCTATGCAAATGATGAAACGCCTATACGAAGTAATGATACCGAGAAATCATCGGTGCAATTATCTCCACTTGTTTTAAAAGCAATGGAGGATAAACAGCACATTGGTCAGACTGTATATACAAAAGAAGATATTGAAAAAACACCAAATAGCTCTAAAAATATTACTGATTTTTTAAAAGTAAATCCGAATGTGCAGTTTTCCAATAAGGCAAAAAATGGTTTACAACAAGGAGAACTCACACCTTCTGATATCAGTATTAATGGAGGTATGCCCTATGAAAATAAATATTTAATTAATGGCATGAGTGTAAATAACAACATCAACCCAATTGGGAGTAAAGAATCTAACGATCCCACAAATTTAATGGGAACGACACAAACCGTTGCCGTAAATACAGATTTACTTTGTGATATCACTTTACTCGATAGTAACGTTAGCGCGGAATATGGAGAGTTCACAGGTGGTGTTGTAAGTGCAGAAACCTGTAAACCCAAAACAGAAGTTGGAAAAATCCACGGCAACATAAGTTATGACTACACAACCGATTCATGGTCTAAAATCAACTTTCCCGACTCAGACTCATTAGAAGATTTCGAAAATTCTAATAGTGAAAAAAATCAACCTTACTTCACCAAACAAGGTCTTAGTACAAATATTTATGGAAATTTAACTGATACTTTAGGCTTTAATGCCTATGGCAGTTATAGACATTCAGCAATACCACTAAAAACCAATTTAAATGAACCTAAAAACTTTGAACAAACACGAGAAAGTCACAATGGTGGTTTAGAATTTTTTTATACACCATCCGATACAACTGAGTTAAAAGTTGGCGCTCAATTCTTTGAAAATAAAGGACTCTATTTCAAGGAAGATATTCTAAACTCTGAATCTACGCATGTTTCTGATAGTAAGAGTATTTACGTTGATCTTAAAAACAAATTAGATACTGTCACACTGAAACAACATTTCAACTATCAATCTCAAAATGCATCGAGAGAAGCTGCTGACAACTTATATATATGGGCAAAATCTGATTCAAAAAATTGGAATTCTAAAAAAGCATCTCAACAAGAAGGAAATTTAGGCGACTTAGCACAAGAAGAAAAGAAACTTGAATACAATGTTACGGCTGAATTTACGCCAATTGAAACTCATTTTTTAACACACACTTTTAAAGTTGGTGCTGGACTAGGTCACTACGAAGCAAATTCATCTAGAGCAAATAACACCTACTCTTACGCATCTTTAAATAAACCTCAACGAGCAGAAAATTGCATCGACAATGGATTAGAGCTAGAAGATTGCGACCCATCTACAGGTCAAGTTTTTGACAAACGTAAAGCTTATTACGCTCATAATATCAATATCGAACAAAATAGATGGAATGCATTTATTCAAGATTCAATGCATTATAAAAATTATGTGTCATCAACTATTGGCGTACGATTCGATTATGATTCATTAACTCAAAATAATAATATCGCACCACGAACAAGCTTTAACTACAAACCTTTTGGTAATAATCGTTTAACTTTTACAACAGGATGGAACCGTTATTATGGTTTAAATTCATTTTCAAATGAATTATCTGATCGTTTAGATCAATATCAAAAAGATGAAAATCGTGTTTCTGAAAATGGTCATTGGACGAATGAATGGAAACCTGATGCTAATTTTGGCAACATTAACTACCGCTCAAAACTAAAATCACCTTATTCTGATGAAACAGTATTTGCTGTACAAACTCAGTTTGCAAATACCAATGTCGTTTTAAAATGGGTTGGACGTGATAATAAAGATCAAATTAAAACCATCTTAAAAATAAAAGATCCAGAGTTTAATCAGAAGAATACATACCACTACGATAATTCAGGTCTATCTACATCTGATATCTATACGCTTTCAATCAACAATATAACTCCCATACATATTGCAAACAGCTCACATCGTTTTAATTTAGCACTTGATTATACAAAAACAACGCGCAATTTCACCGACTACACAAGTAGTTCATCGAATACACCTGAAGTCATTTATGATGGTGAAAAAATCAGTTCAGATTTTATTCCTGCCTCAAACTACAATACGCCTTGGACAGCACGTTTAAGTTGGGACATTGGATTTGATCATTTACCTTTAACTATTTCTAACTTTTTTAGCTATAAAGCAGCAGCCGATGCAATGAGAGTAAAATATAAAGTTAATCTCGAAGATGGCATCTATGATGTCTATACGCCATATGAAACAAAACCTTCTTTTAGTTGGGATATGCGTACAAGCTATACAATTCCAAGTACTAAAAACACTCAAACTATATTAGGTTTGACAATTAATAACCTCACCAATCATAAAAATGAATATCTTGATACAGGTATAGCAAAACCTGAAATTGGACGACAATTCATTGCCGATATTACTTTCAAATTTTAATATTTAATTCAAGGGCTCAATTGGGCCCTTTTTATTCATTCAAATATTGCTCTTAACTTATCCAAACAACCTATAAATTCATAATACTTATCAGAAAAATCTGATTTACGTGAATATTCACTCTTAATATACTTAAATTATACCTTTCAATAAATTTTTTGATTATGCAATCTCCCTCTAAACCGTCACAGCAATCGCCTGCTGACGAAAGCTCTCCTGCGCTTAAGCGCGCAATGACATCTCGTCACTTAATTATGCTGTCTTTAGGCGGTGCAATTGGTACAGGTCTTTTTATGGGATCTGGTCAAGTCATTTCACAAGCGGGACCTTTAGGTGCTGTTCTTGCCTATATTATTGGCGGTTTAATTGCATATATGGTCATGCTTTGCTTGGGTGAACTTGCAGTGCATTTACCCGTTTCAGGTTCATTTGGTGCATTTGCCTCTAACTATATTGGCCCTGGAACAGGCTATATGGTGTCTTGGATGTACTGGCTAGGTTGGTCAGCAACACTTGGAACAGAATTTACTGCCGCAGCAATTTTAATGCAAGAATGGTTTCCTCAAACCTCTATTTGGTTATGGACGCTCATCTTTGCCTCTGGTGTACTTATTTCCAATTTAAGTTCAACACGTACATTTGCCGAGTCTGAGTTTTGGTTATCTTTCATTAAAGTCGCAACTGTTCTCGTTTTTATTATGGTTGGTTTTGCCTGCATTTTTGGCTTTGTTCCATTCCAAGGCTATGAATCTGCACCAATGTTCCACAATTTAACTGAACATGGATGGCTACCAAATGGACTTATACCTCTTTTCACCACTTTATTAATTGTAAACTTTGCCTTTAATGGTACGGAAATGATTGGTATTGCTGCAGGTGAAACAGAAAATCCTGAAAAAAATATTCCCAAAGCCATTCATGCCGCGGTTTGGCGTTTAATCATTTTCTTTGTAGGAACCATTATTGTTATTAGTTCTTTACTTACATATACAGATGCAGGTCTAAATGTAGGTGGACATGGTGGATTAAGCAGTAGCCCATTCGTTTCTGTATTTAATTTAATGGGTATTCCTTATGCAGAAGATATTATCCGTTTTGTTATTATTACTGCATTATTATCGACTGCAAATTCAGGGCTTTATGCCGCTTCACGTATGATGTGGGCTCTTTCAGCACAAAAACAATTACCCAAAATTTTTGGTAAATTATCCAAAACAGGTATTCCATATGTAGCTGTTTTGGTAACGATGATTGGTGGCTTACCCGGCTTATTGTCTGAACAGTTTGGTGCAGATGTCATCTTTAAAAACTTAATGGGCGTTGCCGCATTTACTATGGTGATTGTCTGGATGAGTATTTGCTGGAGTCAGTTTAACTTCCGTCGCCAATGGTTAAAACAAGGACATTCGGTTTCTGAACTAAAATTCCGTACGCCATGGTTCCCACTCGTACCTATTTTAGGCTTCCTTTGCTGTACAGCAACAGGACTAAGTATGGCAGCAGATCCTGAAATGCTCTCAGGATTCATTGGTTGTTTACTATTTATGACTGCATGTTACGCAATTTATTATGGTCTTTATCATAAGAAGAATTAAACAATTAAGCGCAATCTTGAGATTGCGCTTTTTTTATCATCAAATTTTAAGAAAAGTTAAGTATTGTATGGTCTAAATAAATATCTAAATTAGTTCACTTTTAAAATATTTACCAAAAATTAAACAATCAGCGCATTAATATCAAAAAAACTAAGTTTGTGGTTTGACAGCTTTATAAAAACCCAATAACATACGCATCACCTCAAAACGTCCCTATCGTCTAGAGGCCTAGGACATCGCCCTTTCACGGCGGTAACCGGGGTTCGAATCCCCGTAGGGACGCCATATATCGCACCATGCGATCACTTGTTATACAAAATCATTATAATTTCATTGCAGATTTGTAGTTTTTCACTACAATGGTCGGCTTCATTTATTATTTATTTTTGATAATCCTATGCACTCATCTCCGAATGATGCTTCGCATCAGGGCAATTCTGCGCCTTTAAAACGCGCTATGAGTACTCGACATTTAGTCATGATTTCGCTTGGTGGCGCAATCGGGACTGGTCTATTTTTAGGGTCGGGTGAAGTCATTGCACAAACGGGGCCAGTAGGTGCCATCATCTCTTATTTCTTAGGCGGCGTTATCGCATATATGGTAATGCTATGCTTAGGAGAACTTGCCGTACACATGCCTGAATCTGGTTCTTTCGGTGCCTATGCGAAACGCTATATTGGTCCGGGAACAGGCTATACCATTACATGGTTATATTGGCTTACTTGGTCAGTTACGCTTGGAACTGAATTTACCGCTGCTGCATTATTAATGCAGGAATGGCTACCAGACAGCTCAATGTGGATGTGGACGCTTATTTTCGGTGCTTTCGTGTTTACCTTAAACATGATTTCAACCAAATGGTTTGCCGAATCTGAATTTTGGCTTGCCTTAATTAAAGTAATTACTGTTGTTGCGTTTATTCTTTTAGGTTTACTCGCAATATTTGGTGTACTTGGTTATCGCGGTTTCGAATCTGCACCATTATTTACGAACTTAACTGCTCAAGGTTGGTTCCCAGAGGGATTATTCCCTATTTTCACAACCATGTTGATTGTGAACTTTGCCTTTTCAGGTACAGAGCTTATTGGTGTAGCAGCAGGTGAAACTCAAGATCCTGCCAAGAATGTACCCAAAGCAATTAATACCGCTATTTTCCGCTTACTCATTTTCTTTGTAGGCACCATTATTGTTGTGACTTCACTTTTACCTCATCAAGAAGCAGGTCTTGCTGCTGAAGGTGTAAGTAGCAGTCCATTCGTAACAGTATTCCAGCACATTGGTATCCCATACGCTGAAGATATTATTCGCTTCGTGATTATCACTGCATTATTGTCTGCTGCAAACTCAGGGCTATTTGCTGCATCTCGTATGATGTGGTCGCTTTCATATAAGAAACAACTACCTGCTATATTCTCAAGAGTGAATAAACGCGGTATTCCATATGTCGCTGTTATTGTAACGATGATTGGTGGTTTACCTGGTTTGCTTTCTGAGCAATTTGCACCAGAAACAATTTTCACCAATTTACTTGGTATTGCCGCATTTACCATGGTTGTGGTTTGGATGAGTATTTGCTTAAGTCAATTCAATTTCCGACGCCAATGGTATAAGTCAGGTCGTACAAAAGAAGAGTTAGGCTTTGCAGCTCCACTTTTCCCAATTGTGCCAATCCTAGGCTTCTTATTCTGCTTCATTACCTGTGTAAGCATGGTCTTTGATCCATCATTGCAAATTAGCTTCTTTGGCTGTTTAGCATTTATTGGTCTTTGTTATGCAAGCTATTATGGGCTTTACCATAATAAATCTGAATAAGATGTAAATTTAAAAAAGAGTAACTTCGGTTACTCTTTTTTTTTGCTTAAATTTTAATGGCAATCTATTTTCATATTGGCAACTTAATCTATAAATATGAATAAAATTGATTCATTTACCATCATTATTTCAATAAATTCGCCAATTGTGTTGATAAATCATCCATTCAAATCAATATCGTTATTTTTTTGCAGAAAAGCGTTTGACACCCTAGCCTTTTCAACCTAATATACGCCCACCTCTGAAACGTCCCTATCGTCTAGAGGCCTAGGACATCGCCCTTTCACGGCGGTAACCGGGGTTCGAATCCCCGTAGGGACGCCAATTTCAGAAGTAATGTTTGTATTAAGTCCCTATCGTCTAGAGGCCTAGGACATCGCCCTTTCACGGCGGTAACCGGGGTTCGAATCCCCGTAGGGACGCCACAAACTTTCAATTGAAAGAACATGGTTTTACAAATAATTACTTCAGCTGTCCCTATCGTCTAGAGGCCTAGGACATCGCCCTTTCACGGCGGTAACCGGGGTTCGAATCCCCGTAGGGACGCCATATTCGAGATGTTAAATTTATTTAATTATCTCACAAAAAAGCCCAAGCATAATGACTTGGGCTTTTTTGTATTTGTATGTTGAATACATTTTGATTTATAACAAATAAGCTGTTCTAGATAATAAAATTAAACCGAGATAATTAAACCATGCAAATTAAACTATTTCACTTACCCAATTCTAGATCGCAACGTATTATCTAGCTATTAGAAGAACTACAATTAGAATATGAAGTTATTCAATGCTCAATGCAAAACAATGATTCAGGACTTAAACAACTCAAAGCACTAGATTCATCTGCAAAATTTCCGACAATTCAAATCACCCAGAATAATGAATTTTTCATATTGAGTGAAACAGCAGCAATTATGGAATATATGATTTTCTCAACAAAGAAA
The DNA here is from genome assembly GCF_009372215.1 of Acinetobacter portensis. Taxonomy (GTDB): domain Bacteria; phylum Pseudomonadota; class Gammaproteobacteria; order Pseudomonadales; family Moraxellaceae; genus Acinetobacter; species Acinetobacter portensis. The sequence goes on from NZ_LWRV01000047.1 coordinate 72,066, forward strand.
CTTGATTCTTCAAAGTATTTCAATGAAGAATATAAAAACTTCTGCTATTGGAAAAACTTTTCTGAAGCAACATTTCTTCCAGATCTAATCTTAAAACAAGTTTTTCATCAACTTATTATTCAATCCCCTTTCCCTCTTCATATTTTCCCCAAAGTCATAAAATATGCTTTTGATAAAGCCTATTTAAACCCATTGCTTGAACAACACATACAAAAAATTGACACACATTTAGCTCAATATGAATACTTCGCAGGAAACTCTTTTAGCATTGCTGATCTTTTATTATGGTTTCCGATTTCCGCATATTTGTCTGCTCAACAAAGCGATCTTAAATTCTCTCATATTTGTTCTTATCTTGAAAAAATCAAAAATCGCGATTCATTTAAAATAGCCTTAAAAAAAGGACAGTGGTCTCCATCTATTTTTCAAGAGTATTGGAAAGCATCTTGGTAATCTAATATTGGCTAGCTGCAATTAATTCACGTGTATAGTCAGTTTTTGGATGCTTGAAAAGCGCTTCTGTTTCCTGAAATTCCATGACGTGCGCATGATGTAAAACCAAGACTTTTTGGCATAGCGCTCTCACAACGTGCAAGTCATGGCTAATAAACAAATAACTCACACCATCTTCTCGCTGTAAACGACGTAATAACGCCACAATTGAGCGTTGAGTCGTTCTATCTAAGGCTGATGTGGGCTCATCTAAAATAATGAGTTTAGGCTTTAAGACCAAAGCACGAGCCAAAGCAATACGCTGACGCTGCCCGCCTGACAATTCATGCGGATATCTTGTTTTAAATGATGTCGGTAAATCTACCTTTTGCAAAGCATCATCAACTAAATTTAAAATTTGGGTCTTTGGAAGATTTTTAAGACTCAAACCTTCTGCAATAGTTTGTTCCACAGTTAACCGTGGATTTAGACTACTAAAAGGATCTTGGAATACAATTTGAAATTCACAGCGTAAAGGTCGAAGAATTTTTTCAGAAAGCTGATTTAAATCTTGTCCTAATAACGCAATTTTTCCATGACTTTCAATTAAACGTGCAACCGCCAAAGCAAGTGAACTTTTACCTGAACCACTCTCACCGACAATACCAATTGATTCCCCATGTTGAAGCGCTAAATGCAAAGGTTCAACAGCAGTCACATAATCTTTCACACGATTCAACAATCCACGTTTAATTGGAAACCGAACGGATAAATCTTCGAGTGTTAATAATGGCGTAGATGTTTGTATTTTGAGAGCATTGCCAAAATCGTGATTCAGTAAATTCTTCGTATACGCTTGCTGTGGACAATTAAAGATTTGATCTACACTACTCTGTTCTTCGACTTTACCCTTATTCATCACAATTACTTGATCTGAATATTTACGCACTAAATTTAAATCATGGCTAATTAAAATCATCGCCATATTTCTTTTTCGTTGCAATGATTTGAGTAGATTTAAAATTTGTGCCTGCAAAGTAACGTCCAATGCTGTTGTGGGCTCATCTGCAATTAAAATAGTTGGATCTAAAGCCAATGCCATAGCAATCATTACACGCTGTCTCTGACCGCCTGACAGCTCGTGTGGATAGCGTTTTAGCTTTTCCTCGGGTTCAGGTATACCCACATCATTTAACAACGCTATAACACGCTCTTTGACTTGTTCTTTACTTAACCCTTGTAAGATAAGTGTTTCACCAATGATTTTTTCAACACGATGAAGTGGATTCAATGCCGTCATGGGTTCTTGAAAAATCATGGCAATTTTATGACCACGAATCTGCCTTTTTTCTGCTTCAGATAAAGATAGTAATTCTTGATCTTCAAATTGAACGTTACCTTGCACCGCTAAACTTTTTGGCAATAAACCTAAAATAGCCAAACTGCTGATCGATTTACCCGAACCACTTTCTCCCACAATAGCGACTGTTTCGCCTGCACGGAGCTGAAAGCTTAAATCTTCAACCAAGTTTTGATCATGATGTTGAATATTTAAATGTGCAATATCCAACACGATTGGAAGATTATTGACGTCTTGGATCGAATGCATCACGCGTCGCCTCCCCAATATAAATGAGTAAAGATAAAACAATAGCTAGGGTAAAAAAGCCTGAAAGTGCAAGCCAAGGTGCGCTTAAATTATTCTTTGCTTGTAATAATAATTCACCCAAAGATGCAGACCCTGGAGGCAAGCCATATCCTAGGAAATCTAACGCGGTTAATGCTGTAATATTTGCTGTAAGCATCAATGGAAGTTGCGACAAAGTTGAACTCATCGCATTGGGTAAAATATGGCGAAATATAATGATTCTATCTTTTACACCTAAGCTTCTTGCCGCTCGAACATAATCAAAACTTCTTGCTCTTAAAAATTCTGCACGAACCAATCCCACCAATGTCGGCCAACCAAAGATCAACATAATGATAAACAACCAATAAATACTTGGCGTAAACATGCTGACTAAAATCATCACCATAAAAAGCATAGGCAAACCGCCCCACACTTCTAAAATGCGCTGACCAATCAGATCTATCCATCCCCCATAATAGCCTTGAATTGCACCCACAATAATACCAATACATGCAGAAGCCAACGTCAAAGCAAAGCCAAACAAGAGTGACAATCGAAGACCATATAAAATACGTGCAAGGACATCTCGACCTTGATCATCTGTTCCTAACCAATTTTGAGATGTTGGCGCAGATGGTACAGGAACGGCTAAATCTAAATTTGGCGATTGATACGAAAATTCGATTAAGGGCCAAATCGCCCAACCTTTTTCTTTAATTAACTGAAGAACCACAGGGTCTTTATATTCTGCTTCGGTTTCAAAAACACCACCGAAAGTCGTTTCAGGATAGCGTTTTAATACAGGTACATAATATGAATCATCGTATTTCACCAACAGCGGTTTATCGTTGGCGATGAATTCTGCACACAATGAACAAATAAATATGACAATAAAAATAATGAAACAAGCGAAACCAAGTTTATTCGCTTTAAATTTTTCTATTCGAGCCTGCATGATCGGTGACATTATTTTGCACCTCTCGAATCGAAATTAATTCGTGGATCAATCACTTGATAAAGCACATCGCTCAATAACCGAAGCAACAAACCTAACAGCGTAAATAAAAATAATGTGCCAAAAATAACAGGATAATCTCGTTGAACAATGGCTTCAAAACCAAGCAAACCTAAACCATCTAAATTAAAAATAATTTCAATAAATAGGTTTCCAACAAAGAAGATGCCAATAAGTGCCTCAGGTAAACCTGCAATCACGATCAGCATTGCATTACGAAATACATGTCCATACAACACACGGCTTTCACTCAAACCTTTTGCACGAGCAGCAAGTACATATTGCTTGCTTAATTCTTCCATAAAGGAATATTTGGTTAAATAAGTCAGTCCTGCAAATCCACCAATCACCATTGCCAATAAAGGCAAAGTCATGTGCCAAAAATAATCTTTAATTTGCGCCCAAAAACTTAATTGTTGGAAGTTTTCAGATACTAAACCTTGCAATGGAAACCACTGTAAATACGTTCCGCCTGCAAAAAATACAATCAATAAAAGTGCAAAAACAAAAGCAGGAATGGCATATCCAATGGCTAACAACATTGATGTTGCTTTATCAAAAGCCATGCCATGTTGTTTGGCCTTCTTAATCCCTAATGGAATTGAAGTGAAGTAAATGAGCAAAGTGCTCCAAAGTCCTAAAGACAATGAAACCGGAAGCTTTTCCCACAGAAGTTGGGTAACAGGTTTATCTTTAAAAAAACTTGTGCCAAAGTCGAAATGTAAATAGCTTTTCAACATCAGCCAAAAGCGTTCATAAGCAGGTTTATCGAAGCCATATTGCGCTTCAATTTTCTTCACCATTTCATCGCTTAAACCTTTGGCACCTTGGTATTTACTCGATTCATTTGCCGTTTCACCAACAGATGTAGTTTGTCCAATACCTTGAAAAGCCTCTGCCTTTTGTATGGCTTGTTCTACAGGCCCACCCGGTGCAATTTGAATGACCACAAAATTGATTAGTAAAATAAAAAATAATGTCGGAATAATCAGCAATAATCGTTTAAAAATATAGGCGCCCATGTTCAATCCCCAAATGATGACATGTTATTGCTTACGCAAATATTGCGTCACTTTATTGGCTTTTACAGGATTACTCCACCAATAATCGACACCAACTGAAAGCCTTGGCTTCACTTTTGGTTGCTCGTACATATTCCAATATGCCAACCAATTTTCACCTTTTCCATAGGTCAAAATTTGATAATAACCTGAACGCAATAAGCGATCTAAAACTTTGGTTCGAATGATAAGCTGTTCACGGTTGGGAGCATGAATCACAAGTTGAATTGCTTGATCAATTGCAGGATTTTTAATACCCGCATAATTATAATTCCCTTGCTGATCTGCGGCTGCACTTCCCCAGAATTGTGCTTGCTCATTCCCTGGATTTAAAGATTGAGGTAAAGCATTCGTCGTCATATCAAAATCTGCACGGCGCATGCGCTCAATATATTGTGGCACATCAATTTGTCGTACGTTTACATTAATACCTAAGCGTTTTAAATTACGTACATACGGCATAAGTGTACGTTGTAAACTGTCTTGAAAAATTAAAAATTCAAATTGAATAGGCTGACCATCTAAGCCCAATAATTTCCCATTTTTATACCGATAACCTGCTTTTAATAATAATTGTCTTGCTGTTAATAAATTTTGACGATTAAAACCACTCGCATCCGATACAGGTGATTTCAAAGGACCTAAAACACTTTGCTTTTGAATGGGGTGCAATTTTACTAATAGTGGATTTAAAATTTGCATTTCAGCTGCACTCGGCAAACCTTTCGCTTCTAACTCACTATTTGAAAAATAACTTTGCAAACGCTGATATTGATTATAAAACAGTGCTTTATTCTGCCATTCAAAATCGTAAGCCAAACTTAAAGCCTGACGAAAACGAATATCATTAAATGGTTTTTTACGCGTATTAAAAACAAAACTTTGCGTTGTTGCAGGATTATGATGCTGAAACTTCTGCTGAACAATTAAACCCGAATTCACAGCAGGAAACTTATAAGCTGTCACCCATTTACGTGCCATATATTCTTCATGATACGTATATTGACCCGATTTAAACCCTTCAAAAGCAACGTCTAAATTACGGTAATACACATATTTTATGCGATCAAAATTATATTTTCCTTTATTCAAAGGAATATCTTTTGCCCAATAATTTGGATTCCGTTTATAAGTAATGCTCCGCCCTGCATCTATACGTTCAATGGTATATGGGCCTGAACCTAAAATGGGTTGCATGGTGACTTTAGTAAAATCACGCTTTTGCCAATCTTTTTTGGAATAAATAGGCAGGCTTGCCAAAATTAAAGGCATTTCAGAATTACTTTCAGACTTAAAGGTCATTTTCACTTGATGTTTAGACAAGACTTCTGTTTTTGCCAAATCTGCAATATACATCTGCAAACCCGGATTTGACTTGGTTTGATAAGCATCAAAGCTAAATTTTACATCTTCTGCTGTAAGCGCTGTTCCATCACTAAAACGAGCCTTTGGATTGAGATGGTAAATCACAAACTTGGTTTTGACAGGATCAAAAGTGACTTTCTGAGCAATTAAGGGATACATCACCCCAGGTTCATCGAGTGAGCTTTTCATTAAAGAATCGAAAATATAATCGATACCTTCAACAGCACTGCCTTTACCATTCATGGCATTCAAGTTATCAAACGTTTCTTTACCCGACATGCTGAGATAACCACCTTTAGGCGCATGCGGATTGGCATACGGCATAGCAGGTAAATTTGCATATTTAGGGGTGTTATGAATGGCAATATAAGAAGTGGTCTGCAATGCAGACCACCCATATTGTGTTGAAAATAAAAGACTTGTGGTAAAACAAACGCGTTTTACCCATCGAACTGTCATAAAGACGTCATTCCTTTGTCAAATGCATCATTAAAGGTTTGGAACTTTAATAACTTCCCCTAAACGAAGTGAAGTATTCGGTTGAATATCATTTAAGTCTGCAAGTGTTTTAGTATCTGTTCCATAACGTTTTGCTAAACCAATTAAGGTGTCACCACGCTTAACCGTATAAGATGTAACGAGTTTTGGAATCACAATACTTTGACCTACTCTTAAACCCGATTTAGCAGTCAAATCATTCATAGATGCTAGCTCAGAAACACTAATACCCACACGACTTGCAATAGAATTTAAAGACTCACCCGATTTTACACTGTACTTCTCTGTATTTTTCGCAGATACAGCTGAAACAGTGCCTTTTTTCGGAGTTTCTACATTTTGTTTAGATGAAGCTGAGTTTGTAGATGTAGATGAACTTGAACCTTCAAGCTTTAAACGCTGTCCAACACGCAAACTGGCATTAGAAGATAAATCATTAAAATCTGCCAATTGACTGATTTGTAAATCATATTTACGTGCAACACTGCTTAAAGTTTCACCCGATTTCACAACATGAACATCTGGCTTTTTCTCTGCAACAGTTTCAACTTTAGCTGTAGCTTTTGGCTCATCACCAGTAAGTTTTAACTTCTGTCCTACACGTAAACCTGTATTACGACTAATGCCGTTGATATTGGCAATATAATCCATTCCTAAATTATATTTATTCGCAATGACAGATAAAGAATCACCCGATTGAACGGTATAAGTATCTGGAACATTCGATCCTGCAGGAACTTTTAATGTTTGTCCTGCTTGCAGTCCCTTATTGCTTGCAATGTTATTTAAACTTGCTAACTCTGTAAGGCTAATTTTAGCTTGTGTTGCAATGCTATAAAGCGTATCACCACGTTGAACCGTATAATTTTCAACTTTATAACTTGGTGTAAATGATGCGTTGTCCGACTTCGTGCTTGTCGGTTTATCATCCACTTTTGCATTTGATACAGAAACTTCATTTACAGGCACATTAATTTTTTGCCCTGCCATCAAGTTACTACCTGAATTTAATCCAGGGGTTAAATCTGCCAATTCTTGATTAGACAATGCATAACGATCTGCAATCAGTTTTAAAAATTCACCGCGCTTAACCACATAAGTTTTGGTTTGAACTTTGACTGTTTTATTCGATGTAGACGTATCACGCTTAGAACTTGAATTATCTTTAAGCGAAAGCTTTTGCCCTACCAATAAATTACTTGTGGTCGATAAATTATTAAAGTCAGCCAATTGCTTAACAGATAAACCAAACTGTGCTGCAACCGTTGTTAAAGAATCATTTGGCTGAACATTATATGTTTCAGGCTGCGTTTTTGGCTTAGCGTCTACTACAGGTTTCGCATCATATAAATAGATGGTTGTACCTGCGTATAACATTGCGTTTGGATCAATTTGGTTCCATTTCGCAACATCACGCCAGTTCACACCATTTTTCAATGCAATAGTCGCTAAAGTATCACCTGAAACTACATTATAAGTACTACGCTTACCTTTTGGTGCAACCACAACCACTTCAGAATCTGTCTTAATGAAGTTCTTACCTTCATTACGTTTTGCTTCGTCAGAATCTGGTTTTGTATTATCTGCAACAGATTTAGGATACGAGAAGCCTTTTGTCAGCTCTTTTCCTTCTTGCTCTGCAACAGACAAACTGGTTTGAATTGCAGTTAACTTAATTTTTCCATCATAAGGATCGACAATTTCAGTCCCTTGAGGTGCAAGACGTTTAAGCTCTGCAATCACTTGGTCTTGTTCAGCTTGAGATGCTACAGGTTTAAGCACATCTTCTAGCTTTTGGGTTGCATCTTCAGCTTTTAAAGCCGCTGTAATTTTTTCACGTTCAGCAGCAGAAATTGGGGGTTCAACACTCACTTGTTTTACATTTACTGCAGGTGTTACTGCTACAGGAATACGTGGTGCACTTGGAATATCTGCACTATTTGCAAAAGAGGCTAAAGCATTTGAGCCTCTAGGCGTAACAGCTAAATGTGAGGGTGTTTTAGCACTCGCTGTTAATACTGGTACAGTTGTAGCAACAGGCGTTTTAACCGTTGCAACTGGTGTCGTTACAGGCTTTGGCGTAACTGAAGTTTGCAAAACAGGTGGCGTTGTTTTACTTGGCGTAATAGTCGTCGATGAACTTGTGCTATTTGATGATGCCAACCAAGAACTTGATGATGAAGCACCACCTAACTTTTTCAATTTTGCATCTATAGATGGGCTGACATCGGCAGGAATTAAAATACGCATTGGGCTTTCGCTATCAATACGTTCACCACGATGTGCGGGGTTTAAAGCATATAATTCAGCACGACTTAACCCTGTTAAAGATGCAATATCACTTAAATTAGCCGTTCCAACGTTCACTTCTCTAAAGTGAGGACGGTTCGCAATAGGTGGCAAACTTACACCATACTTGCTCGGACTTTTTACAATTTGTGCAACAGCCATAAAACGTGGCACGTAATACATGGTTTCTTGCGGTAATTTCAACGACCAATAGTCGGTAGGTAAACCCGCAGCTTTATTGCGATTAATTGCCTGTTGAATACGCCCCGGACCTGCATTATAGGCAGCCAATGCCAATTCCCAAGAACCAAACTGATTATAGAGTGCGCCCAAAAACTCATAGGCAGCACGAGTAGATTCGACTACATCACGTCGACCATCGTACAAACTGGTTTGTTTCAAGCCATAAATACGACCTGTACTTGGAATAAACTGCCATAAACCTGCTGCGGCTGCGCTACTTGTTGCCGCAGGGTCATAAGAACTTTCAATAATTGGAAGTAAGGCTAATTCTGTCGGAATACCTCGACGTTCAGCTTCTTTTACGGTGTGATATAAATAACGCGATGCACGTGCGCTCAAACGATCAATATACGGTTGACGCGACATAAACCAACTACGCTGTGCATCAATACGCGGATTCCACTGATCTGTGTTCATTTTAAAACCAACGCTCATGCGCTTCCACACATCACCATGCTTCAAAACAAGTAAACGATCACCCTCTACGGCACGCATATCTGTTGCAGAAAGTAAGTCTTCTAAAGAGTCCAAACTGTTTGCATCTAAATAGCCACCACTTAGTTGTTTTGACTTTGAAGAACCACTTGCACTTTGACTTGAAGCACATCCTGTCATTAGCCCTAAAGCAACAAGTGCAGATCCTACTGCTGTAATTTTAAATATTGATGGTACTGTCGGTTGCCACACTAGCGTGGTTGGTTTATACATAAGGAATCCAAACAAATCGTATAAATTATTTTTAATATAGACATTGTAATGAAGCATTACAGCGACACAAGGCTATAATTTACTGCTATTCATGTATAAATGTTACAAGAAATTAAAAAATTAAGATTTAAACCACTTAATCGATCAATTTGCGATATACAATAGCACTGTTTTTGTTTCACTCAAATTTTGGAAATGACTTATGTCTCAATCAATCACACTTTATGTAGATGGCGCTTGTCGTGGCAATCCTGGCTTAGGTGGTTGGGGTGCATATATTATTGAAGGAAATGAAGAACGTAAGATTTGTGGTGGTGAAGCCCATACAACAAATAACCGAATGGAATTAACGGCTGCTATAGAAGGTATCCGTGCCTGTTCAAAAGATGCCAATTTAATTATTTGGACAGATTCCAACTACGTGAAACAAGGCATTACAGAATGGATTCACGGTTGGAAAAAGAAAAACTGGAAAGATGTTAAAAATCCAGACCTATGGAAAGAACTTGATGCAACATGTCAGGGTCGTGAAATTGAATGGAATTGGATTAAAGGTCACGCAGGTCATGCAGGAAATGAAATGGCAGATCAGCTTGCAAACCAAGGTGCAGATGAAACCGAAGAAAAATTGAAAAACCCTATGCAAGATAAAAAAAAAGTTGAAAATGACTGGCTTCTAGACGACCCTTTTGGCTTCGATTTAGCTGAAGATGAGCTAGATGATGCTGAAGAACCTATAGATGACCTTGTCGAAGAGCCTGAAATCGTGACAGAAATAGAAGCAACTGAAGAATCGAATGAAACCATTATTGAAGAAAAAAACAATAAGAAAATTCATCCACATATTGTGATTACACCTGCGACAATTGATGCCCAAGGTCCTCGCCAACTTATTCTAGATACGGAAACCACAGGTTTTTACTTCCAAGATACAGACCGTATTATTGAAGTGGGTGCGGTTGAAATGATTAACCGCAAACTTACAGGCGGTTCAATTCATATCTATATTAACCCTGAAAAAGAAGTGGGCGAATCTGAAAACATTCACGGTATTTCAGATGACTTTCTTAAAGATAAACCTAAATATGCCGAAATTGCAGATGTCTTATATGACTATCTGAAAGGCGCAGAAATTATTGCCCATAACGCAAACTTCGATATGAACTTCTTAAACATGGAGTTTGAACGCGCTGGTTTAGGCAAACTTTCAGCAGTTTGTGAAGTTACCGATACACTAGCAATGGCGAAGAGTAAGCATCCTGGGCAAAAAAACTCCCTAGATGCTTTAGTACGTCGTTATGAAGTTCCTGCCCGTGATCGTACTTTCCACGGTGCATTACTCGATGCGGAAATTCTGTCTGATGTTTATTTAGCAATGACAGGTGGGCAAGTATCTTTCGATATCGATGCCCTTTCTAATACAGAAGTTTTAGAAGGTGAAGCAACTCGTAGAGATGTTCAAATTGAACTTTCTACCATTTTACCATCTGAAGAAGAATTAGCCGCACATGAGAATTGGGTCAAACATTTTGAGGAAAAACATGGCGAAGCCTGCCTTTTTACCAAATAAAATTTGAATAGATTTCTGTTTTCTATATTTAAACTAAGAACAGTTAAGTTATAGTAAGTCATAAAGATTTTGCTCGCTTTTGGGCATCCGAAATACAGATATAACTTAGGATAGGTGCAGATCAATGTCTTACCAAACCTCAATACACTTTGACCCAACGGCATTACTAATAATAAAAAATGAGGTGGATAGCTCCATTTTGCATGTTGAAACGGCAGTTAGTGCATTAGCGGAAGATCAAACACTACCTTTTGGCATTGATGATGCTTTAGTTCAGTTAGAACAATGTGCTCAAGTATTGAATTTAATTGGGATGAGTAATCTTGCGAAAACAGCTGAATATTCTGCTGAACTTATGCGCAAAATTATGGGGAACCCAAGCCAAATCAACACACAAGAAATTATTGCCTTAAGTGAAGGCACAAATATGCTCAAACGCTATATTGAGTTTATTTGTTTACGTGAAGTTGAAATTCCACAATTTTTACTCGATACATTAAATCGTTTAGAAATTGCTTTAGGGAAACCTGTTACACAAGAAGGTTATCAAGTAGATGCTTTTTTAGGTGAATTTACACCTGACTTTAATTTGCCTCAAGCACCTTCTTTGGAAAAATCTCAGTATGTTCATCGCTTATATAAATTGGCGTTAAGCAAACTATTAAAACAAGAAGCAACAGCTTTAGATTTACAAGCATTTAAAATTATTGGTGCATATTTAGCAGATCTTTCACAGGGTCATCCAAGTAAACAATATTGGAATTTGGTGTATTACGTTTTTGACAATATTGATCACCTCATTATTAATGAACCACGCTTACGCACATTCATTGAAATTGAAAGTAATATTCGTCAATACTTTGGAACACCTGATCGTTTTAAAGCCAATTTACATCATTTATCGAATATTTTAAGTTTAGCTATTCGCCAAGAAAACAGCACATCACAACATATTCGTGAGCAACTGAATATTGGTGATCAACTGCTAACCGACTTACAACTGCAAGTATTTAGTCGTCATTTATATGGTCCAGATTACGATACCATTCACACCATTAGTGAATTAGTATCTACAGAAATGGCGCAGTTACGTGTAGATATTGAATACAACTATCAAAGTATGAGCGCTGAAAAAACACAGGAATTACAAGCAAGAATTAAAGATATTGCCAATATATTCCTAGTACTCAATTTGAATGATGCATACTCATCTTTAATAAACCAAGCAAAAGAATTAGATAATACTGATATTCTAAAAGATGAAAATTTCGCTCAAAAATTAATGAATGAGCTACTTTCTGCAATGAATGCGATTGGAATTTTAGAGCGCCATCATACCTCTAGTCGTTTACAGCTTCGCGTAAACAACCGAAATATCGCACTTGATCGCTTAGATGAAGCACATGCAACCTTGTTACATGAAGCTAAATTAAGCATTGATTTGGTAACTACAAGCTTAGAACAACATCTTAAAGATCAAGATGTCACAGCTATTGCTAATATTCCTGCTAAATTACAAGAGGTTGCGGGTGCATTGCTATTCTTAAATGTTACTACAGGACAAACCGCTTTGAAAAATGCAGCGCAATTTGTAGAAACACAAATTCAAGCTGAAAAGCCACTGAGCACTGAACATGTTCATTCTGTTTTTGATACGCTTGCAAGTGCAGATATGCTGATTGAAAACTTAAAAAACAAACAACCTGTTTTACAGTCTATGTTTGATGTAGCATTGGCAAGTAGCGAAAAACTGAAATCTGTAGCCTAATGACTGAATTATCACTTGCGTATATTTTCCATCAACAACAACTTTTAGTCGATGAAAACTTCCAACTTCCCAAAGTTGAAAAACTTGCAAGTGATTTAAGTTTTAGCACGGGTGATCAAGTGATTGCCCGTGATTTACAAAACAGCGAAACCATTCCTCATGGCTTACAACTCGTCCCCATTCGTCAATTACTACAATTTTGGGACACCCAACAATTCGAACAAGCCAGCCGAGCAATTCAGCTTTTAGAATGGCGTCGTAATCATAAATTCTGTAGTCATTGCGGTGAAAAAACAGAAGCTCATGCCACTGAATTTGCAATGATTTGCCCTTCTTGTCGCTATCATCAATATCCTCGTGTACAGCCTTGTGTGATTACTGTGATTACACGTGGAAATGATGAAATCCTGCTTGCCAAAAATGCAAAAAATAAAAGCAATATGTACGGTTTAATAGCAGGGTTTATTGAAGTTGGTGAAACGCTTGAAGATGCAGTACGTCGCGAAACTGAAGAAGAAGTTGGATTAAAATTAAAGAATATTCAATATTTAGCAAGTCAACCTTGGCCTTTTCCAAGTAATTTAATGATTGCTTTTAAAGCAGAATATGAATCGGGTGATATTCAATTACAAGAAGAAGAAATTAGCGACGCTCAATTTTTCAAATTTAATGAACTGCCTGAAATTCCATTTAAAGGCAGTATCGCTCATGCAATGATTATGCATGTAACACAAGGTTCAAAAGTTGCAGATGACACTAAAACTTGGCTTTAAGTGATTTTAAATCTAGGCTTATCGCTAAATTTTAAACTTCAGTTAAAGCCTGATCGAGAACCCGCATAATTTCTTTTTTAGTGCTGTAAAGTCGGCTAAACAAACTCGAAACAGAGCCCATTAAAGTGACATGACCTGTTTTAGGAATCACCACCATTTCACTATGGTTGCCAAATTCTTTAAGCTTTTCATCAAAATTAGTAGCATTGCTTAAATGCACAATTTTGTCATTTTCAGCAATGAATAAATAATGCTGAATATGGTTCGATTCCACAAAATAAGAAGGCATGACATTCTGATAAGGTTCTTCCTGATCAAAAGCATCGGCACATAGCGGGTCATCTTTATAATCAAAATGATACGGTCCTGCTAATCCAACCACAGCCTTAATATTCGCTCTGCATGCTATTTCGTATTTTTGTGGATGATAAATGGCAGACATGACATTAAATGCGCCTGCCGAATGCCCTAACAACACAACACGTTGTGTTGAAATATTGAGTTTAGATTGATGTGCATCTAAATAATTTAAAGCAAGCGTCAAATCATCAACATAAGCAGGAAAAATATGTTGCGGTGCTAAAGTATAGTTAATAACCGCGACATCAAAACCTTCTTTTGCAAAAGCCTCACCCACAAAGCGATAATCTTTTTTATCGCCATGCGACCAAGCCCCACCATGTACAAATACAATGAGTGGGCGATGATCTCTTGGAAATGTCGTTTGATATAAATCTAAACGGTGACGTGCTGCCAAACCATAAGCAACATTTTCACGCACCGAATAACCTTTTTTCGGTGTTAACCGATTTAAAGCATAACTACCAAAATCATAAATTCGAAACTCTTCGTACAAATATTTCAAATTTTGAGTTTTGGTATTTAACTTTTTCAGTAAGGGTTCAACTTTATTGAGCATTTACAGGTGCTGCATTTGGATCTATCGCAACAGGAGTTTGCACCGTAGGTTGTGCAAATGATTGATTATTTGATGATGCTGTTTCTGTATTATCAATCAATGTGACAATTTTTGTGACATTACCCACTTGCTGTAACACTTGATTCAAATCTGTGGTTTCAGCAGTATTTAAACGTCCCATAACATATAAAACGCCATCTTCTGTATGAATGCGTAATTTACTATCAGACACTATAGGTGCTTTCATCATTAAACCACGTGTATTTGCAGTCACAGTAGTATCTTGCATAATCGTAGAGTAACTAATTTGATTACCTACCGTAATGTAGTTATGAACTGTTTTGACATCGCTCATCGCACGTACATTGTCTTCAGCAAGTTGTTTTAAATGCTGATCTGGCACTTGCCCTGTCAATAAAACATTGCTGTGAAAACTTTCAATATTTACACGTGATTGTTTAAATCTAGAATCGAGCTTATATAAATTAATTTTAGCTGTGCGCTGAATTGAGTTATCAATAAAAACTTGCCCTAGCGATCTTGCACCACTTTCAGTACCTACAGGTGCGCTACCTGTTCCACCTGAAATAAAACTTGCGCAGCCAGATAAACTTGCGACACATAGTAAAGTTATTGCAATACGATTCATCACTCGGCCAGACTCCTTATTCAATTTTTCATCTTTATTTAATATTCAAACATTTAAATACATTTAACTTATGCTCAAAGATTAATAAACTCTGGATCAAAAGTAAAAGCATTTTCTATCCAATTCAGATCATAAGTGAAATGTGAAAAGTCATGCTGTACAGTTTTTGCAAATTGTTGTTGAAAATCAAAACAAATTACATCAAATCTACAATACAAATCACTCATATCTGGATATTCAGATAAATATGTTAATGCTGTTTTTATAATTTTCTTTTGTTTCGAATTTGATATCACTTCATGAGATTGACCGTATTTCGTTTGTGAACGTGCCTTAACTTCAACAAAAATCAAGTCTTGAGCATTTCTTGCAATTAAATCTATTTCACCAAATCTGGAGTGATAATTTTTATGAAGCACTTGAAAACCATTTGCTGTTAAAAACAAACCTGCTTGATGCTCTGCCCAAGCTCCCATTGTTGCTTTATCTTTATCTGTATTTTTCATTTTATTTATGCTGTTTTTATATGTTTATGATTCAAGCAATAAACTTGAAGATCTGCTTTGCATCGCCAATGCCACGGCAATTTCAGGTAGAATAGCGGATTCTTCGTTACGATGATATAAATTCATTGTGACATCAGCACACCCATTGGAGATTGAATATGAGTGCTCAGTTATACGTTGTAGCCACACCAATTGGGAATTTAGATGATATTACCTATCGTGCTATTGAAGTTTTAAAATCAGTTAAACTTATTGCTGCCGAAGACACACGTACATCTGCAAAGCTACTTAAACACTTTGGTATTAACACACCACTTACAGCATGCCACGATCACAATGAAAGCAATAAAACGGATCATTTAATCGAAAGATTATTGGCAGGTGAAAACATGGCGCTCATTAGTGATGCCGGTACACCACTGATTAGTGACCCAGGTTTTAAATTTGTTCGTGCCGCTCAAGCCAAAGGTATTCAAGTTATTCCTGTGCCAGGTGCTTGTGCTGCTATTGCTGCATTAAGTTCTGTTGGCTTACCAAGTGACCGTTTCAGTTTTGAAGGCTTCTTACCATCTAAACAATCTCAGCGTTTACTGCATTTGAATCGTTTAAAAGATGAAACTCAAACGCTGATTATTTATGAAGCGCCTCATCGCATTTTAGAGTGCGTAAAAGATATGGCTGATGTTTTTGGTGCAGATCGCCCTGTTGGCTTTGCACGTGAAATTACCAAAACATTTGAAACCATTAAAAAGATGACTTTAGGTGAATTAGTTGAATTTATTGCAAATGATTCAAATCAACAAAAAGGTGAAATTGTTTTAGTCATTGGTGGTGCAAGTGTTGAAAAAGATATGGAGCAAGAAAAGCTCGATCAGCTTTTAACGCGTTTATTACAAGACTTATCTGTAAAAGCAGCATCTCAACTAGCCGTAGACTTAACAGGTATTAAGAAGAAAATTGCATATCAACGTGCTTTGGAGCTCAACCAAGTAGAACACTAGGACAGAAAATATACATTCTTATGGAGTTAAGCCACTTCATAAGAATGTAACTAAAAATACCCTTAATAATTAACATTAAAACAATTATGAAATATATAAAAATTAAAATTCCTAAAAAAACCCAAATACTTAATATTATTTGGTTACTTGGAATTATCCATATTATTTACTTTGGATTACAACCCTATCCTCATTACATAACTGGTGAACTTCAAACAGCAAAAAACGAAGGCATTGCTCTTATCTGTGCTTATTTCTCTATATATTTTTTCATAAGCAACATAATGTTCTTTTCAAACCATGATAAAAAATATTTCTATTTAACCTATGTATTTCAAAGTGTTATTGTAATTTTCCAGTTTTTTATCGCAACTATAGCATCAATGCATGCTCCACCTTTTATAGTAGCCTACATTGTAAATTGCATATTTTTAGTTTTATTACATTTTATTTTCTACCCTATTTATTTAATTTACCAAAAGAAAAGTTCTTTCTAATAGATTAATTTTTCAATAAAAAACTATCTCTATTAAAAAAAACACCACATAAGTGGTGTTTTTATTTAGTCTTTTGCTGACTCATCGGCTGGAACTTCTGTAATTTTTCCACCACGGGCAAGAAATGCCGCAACTTCATCTTCCAAAGACTGACGTTGCTTTAGTTTAGCCGTTACAGTTAATGTTTCTGCTTCTGAAACATCAATGTCATTCGCTTTTTCATCGCCACCTGTTGCGCCTTTTTCGGCAGCATCAGCTTCATCATCATCGACAGTAGAATCTTCTACATCATCATCATAATCATTCATATCAGTCATTTTCATATCCCCACATTGCGTGTACTTCACAACCAATTTTATTGGTGATGATTTACGAAGAAATTTAACAATCTCTTCGCATTTCGCATAGAGTCAAATATCGGAAAGTGGATTATTTTTTAATCAAATTGGTAAGAATATATTAACAACCGATCAAAAAATATACTTTCAAGTTTAAACTGCGTAGCGTGTGCTTTTTAATAGCTGTAAACCATTGGCTTGTGCCATAAATGCATCTTTTAAAACAGGCTGATTTTCGACCTGCTTCAAACCAAAGTTTCGTGCCAAAACTACAGGAAAAAATGGCGTCGTTTCCAACCAACCAATCGCAGACATTCCATGCATCATGGCGTCATTTTGACCTTTGCGTAAATGTTCATAACGCTTCAAAGTTTGTGCATGTGCCCAAACACCACGTTGATAATCGTGTAATAACACATCACATAATATCGCAGCATCTAAGCAACCAATATTCACACCCTGTCCCGCAAGAGGATGAATCACATGCGCAGCATCGCCAATGATAGCTAAACCTTCTTTCACATATTGCTGTGCAGCACGTGCTTTAAGTGGAAATTTAGCACGTGGCGTCGCCTCTAAAATTTCACCCAACATATGATGACTTTCACGTGTGAGCAATGCTTTAAAATCATCATCACTCAATGCTGAATATTCATCTGCATAATCATCTGGCAATGTCCAAACAATCGATTGCCAATAGCCATCTTGCTCCGCTTTTAAACTTGCCATTGGCAAAAATGCCAAAGGACCTGTTTCCAAGAAAATTTGTCGAGCAATATGTTGATGTGGCTGTGCTGTGCGAATTGCACAAGTCACGCCTGCTTGTTTGTAATCTAGAACATCTAAACCAATAAATGCTTGATCACGCACAAAAGAATTTGCGCCATCTGCACCAATCAGAAGTTTAGTTTTAAGTTGAGTTCCATCGGCAAGTTGAATATGCCAAACACCAACGCCTTGTTCGACACGTGAAACCTTGACTTGAGTACGATAATCTTTTAATTGCTCAAGCATTTTTTGTTGAATTGCTAAATTCAAAATACTTGGTTCAACCATTGAACCTAAAGCTTGTTCAATTGATGGTGTACTTTCAGACACATCACCAAAGTTGATTTCACCATAACCATTTTTATTCCAAACTTGCATACCGCTGTAAGGCATATGGCGAGCAAGTCCATCCCAAACATCTACCGTTTTAAGTAAATGAATCGTCGCTTGGCTTAATGCTAAAACACGTGGATTGGCAACGGCTAAAGTTTTTTCTGAATCGAGGATGGGTGCAGCATCTAAAACTGTGGCTTGTACGCCACCTTTTGCAAGTAATAATGCAGTTAAACCACCCACCAAGCCACCGCCAATAATGACGGCATCGAGTACTTTTTCATTTTGACTCATGCTTTTAACCCCATTGCATAGTTTGCAACCAAAGGTTTAATTCCAGGAATGACATCAAAAGCAACCAAACCTGTGTTACGAATAAATTTTAAGAATGGGTTCTGATTACTAAAACCACGCACCACAGAATCGCAGAATTTAATCACACGTTGCTGATCGGTTAAGCGTGATTTTTCATAGTCTAAAAGCATTGATGGTTCACCCAAATCTGCCGATTTAGCCAATTGATCTTTTAAGTAGCGTACCAATACATAAGCATCACGCATGCATAGGTTAAAACCTTGCCCTGCAACAGGATGTATCGTATGTGCTGCATTACCCATAAGTACAACACGTCCTACCGCTTGTTTTTCTGCAAGGACTTGTGACAGTGGGAAACAAAAGCGTTTACCTGTTTTTTGAAATTTACCTGCACGGTCACCATAGGTTTCTTGTAAGGCATCTAAAAAGTGTTGATCATTTTCATCGCCTAACCATTCATCTTCTGTACCTTTTTTCACAGGCCAAACCACTGAACGGCGGTATTCACCCGGTAAAGGAAGTAATGCTAATGGTCCTAATTCACTGAAACGCTCAAAACCAATATGCGTGTGAGGTTTAGACGTTTGAACAGTTGTAACAATGGCAACTTGATCATAATCATGTACTGATGCACCAATACCTAATGCTTTACGGCAGAAAGAATCTCGACCATCAGCAGCAATAACAAGTTTGGCATTCAGTGATAATTTTTCGCCATTTCGTTCTGCTTCAATATGTGCTGAATTTTCATCTTGAGTAAGTGATGTCACATTTACACCATCAATCAGTTCAATATTTTTTTCTTTTAAAACTTGCGTTAATAACACACGACCTAACCATGCATTTTCAATCACTTGACCAAAGCTTTCTACTTTTTCTTGCTCTGCTGTCAGCCTTGCCTTACCAAAGCTACCTTGTTCTGTAATGTGAACTTGTAAAATTGGTGTTGCATGTTCTTGTAATGAATCCCATAAGCCAAGTTCTTGATAAATTTGTACGCTACGACGAGATAAAGCGCTGTTTCGTGCATCGAAACTTGAGTGATATGGTGCAAGATTTGCATCATCATAATTTGGATATTTAATGGCTTCTAGTAGCTTCACTGCAATGTTTTGTTTCGCTAACATGAGGGATAAACTCAGCCCTACCATACCACCACCAACAATAATTACTTCTTGTTGCATGCCTGTATCCTTCTTATGCTGTTTTCGAGGGTTTAGCCCGAAATACTTAAAATCTTTAATGGATTTTATATTACCTGAAAGATGAGGTTTTTTATAATGATTCGTGCAAAGAAGACATGTTTGTTTCTAGTTAAAGTTCTAAAAAATCACTCTCAGCGGTTATGAAACAATGCTTAAATATAAAGTGTATGAAATAAAATTAAGTAAGTGTGTCTAACCTAACTAACATAGATTTCAATAAATAATGCAACAGCATGATTATAGAGAATATAAATAGCCTCACATAAGGCATATTATGTTAATGATAGGAAAAATTATAAATGAAAAGCTATGAAACTAAACAAGAACTTATAGAGAGTATTAACAGCTCATTTAATAAATATTTATTAGAATTTAGTGATATTTTAGAAAGTGAAAAGAATAAAACTATTTTAGGTATTGATAAAACCCCTTCTCAAAATATTTCCTATCAATTAGGGTGGGTTAGCTTATTATTAGAATGGGAAATAAATGAAAAAGCAGGATTTACGGTCACAACCCCAAAAGATGGATTTAAATGGAATAATCTAGGTCTTCTATATCAAGATTTCTATCAAACATATTCTCAATATTCTATTGATGAGAAGAAAGAATTATTATCTAAAAAAGTAAGGGAAGTTATAGATTGGATTCAGACATTAACTGATGATGAACTTTTTCTACCTAATCAAAGAAAATGGGCAACAACACCGGCACAATGGCCTATATACAAGTGGATTCATATAAATACAGTTGCTCCTTTCACCAACTTTAGAACGCAAATTAGAAAATGGAAGAGACTTAATAGAGTAGAGACTTAAATAATAGTCTTATCGCTCACTATGAAGATAATTCCGCTTATATAAAAAAGCCGATCATCAGATCGGCTTTTTATGAAATGTAATTTATTTAAGTCAATTAGAACTTGTAATTATACTTAAACACTACACCATTCTCGCTATACTTCTCTGCAAAATTACCTTCATAATTAATAAAGAATTCATGTGTATTCTTAATATCAGAACTTACACCAATATTCACAATTGCAGAATCTTTACTAAAAGGAACATCTATATAACCAGCATAACCAGCAATAGCACCGTTATTAGATATCAATGTTAATTTAGCACCATCATTAATGTCTTTAAAGCTATGTTGCCAAGCCAAACCACCATTCAAACTAATATTAGTTGTATCACTGAACTTCCATTTTTTAGATACATCTAAACCTAGTTGTGAAGAAAAACGATCATAACTTGTTTCATCACCAGCTAAAGAAACTTGACCATTTTGTTGAGAGAATTTGTTATTTTTAACATAATCGTAAGACAGTCCTACGTATGGTTCAAAATGCAAATCATCAAGTTTGAATGCATAACCAACTTCTGTATTTACTTGATAAGTACGACCATGATATTTCGCTTTATAACGACCATCATCTAAATCATAATAAGTTGTTTCAACTTCGTTACGACCTAGCGCACCGCTGAATCGCAAGTTAATGTTGTCAATACTTTTACCTGCATAAATACCAAATTGATAATTATCAACTTTTGCTGAACCATGGTTGTTTGCATCAATATCTTTATTGTTAATCGCACCCATCACACCGACTGTCCAATCTTCAATAAGAGTATCGGCACCAAATGCAACACGTTGATTATCAACATCATACTTATGAGCTTTAATATTCGAGAAGTTATTTAAAGCTCTAGAGCTTGATTTACCTTTAGAGCCCTGTAGTTCAACCCAAATATTATTACTATGATCATTTCGTTGCACATAGCGCAAACGATTATTGATCACTTGACGACCACGATCTAAATCGTGGAACTCTTCAGCTACAACATCACCTTGAATTGATGCAATATTTGCAACTTTTTCAGCTCTTGCAACATCAACTGGTTTAGCTTTATCTACTGCTTCTTGTTCAGCCTTATCTTTAGCTTCTTTTTCCGCTGCTGCTTTATCTTCCGCCGCTTTATCCGCTGCTG
>NZ_LWRV01000047.1:94161-95811 GCF_009372215.1 Acinetobacter portensis
GCTTTATCTGCTGCCGCCTTATCCGCTGCTGCTTTATCTGCTGCTAAATCTTTAAATTTCAATTGAAGCTTTTTATCTTGTTCTACTTTTTCAAGTTCAGGCTTAACATCATCTGTAGTAATAGATTTAATATAATTATCATTAAATGATTGATCTATTTTCTCTGCATCAATTAATGTGTATTCATTACCTTGATAACGACTCACATCATTTTTAGTGAGTAAGTTATCAGGTTTTTCTTCATACATATTAAAGTTAGCCTTGTTCAAATAAGCTTTACCTTTAAC
Organism: Acinetobacter portensis; assembly: GCF_009372215.1. Lineage (GTDB taxonomy): Bacteria > Pseudomonadota > Gammaproteobacteria > Pseudomonadales > Moraxellaceae > Acinetobacter > Acinetobacter portensis. Next base: position 94,449 of record NZ_LWRV01000047.1, read on the forward strand.
CACTAGCTTATCTACTTGCTGACTTTCATCTTTAATTTTTACTGTGTATGTAGAGTCTGGAGTAAACTTAATATCACCATGAATGGTAAATGTGCTCAGTCCATTAGCATTATAAAGAGATGGAATAAATTTTCCGTCGTTTATATTTACATTCCCAGCTCGCCCTTGCCCAGAAAGAATACCAGCTTTATTAATAGTTAAATTAGATGTCAGAGAACCTGCAAGATCCAAACCACCTTCATTAATATGAGTCTCGCCCTTATAGGTATTTGTACCGGTAAGTTGTAAAACACCACTGCCGTTTTTAATTAAACCGCCACTACCCGTAATATCATTTGACCACGTATCGAATTCACATTCTTTAGCATCACATGTGCGCTGTCTAGGTGTACCTTTATCATAAACAACACCTTTACCCATGTTTACAGTAAAATCACCATTACCAAAGGTAGCTGCCAACCTATCTAAATCATTTCCTAAATTTTGTTTAACATCATCGGCAAGCATATCTTTCACATCATCAGATGATGCAAAAATTGCAGGTCCTTTAATTGCTTTTTCTAAATCAATTTTACCCCAACCAAAATATTGATCAATAACACGAGAGCTACCATCTTTAACTGCTCCCTGTTCATCCATATCTTGAGTAGTTGTTTTTAATACATTATTAACATCGCTTGATGTCATATATGGGAATCGTTCCATCAAAATAGCTAATGCACCTGTAGCATGAGGTGCAGCCATTGATGTTCCTGTCATATTTTCATAATTATCGACTAGCTCATTATTTACATTTTTATCAAATGTTGAACTGTAAATACCAGTTCCTGGAGCTGCTACACACCATAATGCGGTATATCCACATTGAGATGAACCAGCAAACAATACCTCCTTCGTAGCTTTATCACTCACGATAATATCGGTTAACTCAATATTCGAACCTACTTCTTTATATAAATAATCTATAGCACCTTCTTCTAAATCAACTAGTCTTAAATATTTTTCACCTTGATGCTCAACTTCAAAAAGCTGATATCCTTTCGTAGTTGTAATAACTTTACTATCTTCAGGAATTTCGATTTGATCACTACGAACAGAAATTAAATTTGCAACAGTAAGATAATGCGGTAGAAGTCCCTCATAAACCATCGGTAGTCCCTGATACGCACCAGGCTCATTATAATGATTGTAATTCCCCGCTGCAAAAACATTGATCACTCCGCTTTTTGCTGCATCCTGAATAGCTCTAATTCTATTTATTTCACCATTTTCATTAGGGTCTGTTGACATTTTCTGTTCAAAAAAATAGCGAGAAAGTAAAATTTAATCGCCAAACCAAATTTACTTCTCGCTTAGCTCTTGT
>NZ_LWRV01000048.1 GCF_009372215.1 Acinetobacter portensis
TGTTCGATATTCTCTCCAATATTCTATACATTAGAGCAAACGATCTTCCCACGGTAATTTATGTGGTCGTCCTTTACCAATATGACAAGGTAGCTCCTTATTTAGCTCGGCCAACATGAGGTTAAATGTAGCCCAACTAACACCGGTAAGCCTACGAAACTTAACGTCTGATAATTTTTGAATATCTTTGAATTTCATCCAAGGATTATCCCTTGGATTAAATAATTTTGCTGATTAATTTAAGATCAAATAAATTGTACGTTTTTTGATTTATGACGGAAGTCTA
>NZ_LWRV01000049.1 GCF_009372215.1 Acinetobacter portensis
ATACTTTTTGAAACACCACCCAATACTGGTCTCAAATATTTATATTTGTGAATATAATTCCTGAAATTTTCCAGTTTTAATATCTCTGTCTAATCTTGCTTCTGCATCTACCCACATTTTTCCTAATACAGCATCCCACGTTTTCCAAAACATAGAAAAACCACCTGGAAATGGTGTAAATTCACCAAATACCACACCCTCAGATGAGCTAAATAAATCCACTCTGATAAAGGGAAGGGGAATTTTTGATGATAATAATTTGGCTACTTCTATCATTTCTTGCATATTTTTAGAAATAGGAAGAGTATTATCTATTTTACCAATATACTTCCCTGTTTTTGTAGCTTCGACAATATCGCAATCATATAATTTATAGCTTATTTCTCCATCCAAGCTCTTATGTTTTTGCAAAATTAAACCTACCTTTCCATAAAAACAGTAAAACTTCCAATCATCAATCGCATAAAGCTGACCATCCTCAGGATATACTAATTGTTCAATTATCCATTTATTAGAAATTTTCTTTTCCAACATAATTTTTTCGGCTTCTTCGAAGATTTCCTTTTTAGTCATTTTCTTAGTAGTTAATAACTCTTCATATGTATCACTATTTCTATCATAATGGCATAAATACACACCTAATGAACTATGCGCCTGTTCTGGCTTAAGCACAAATGAATCATTAATATTTTCATTTTTTATTTTTTCTAAAGGCATATTTTTAAAAAATATATAAGGAGTTTTTACTCCAAGTTTCTCTACAAAAGGATAGGCTACAGATTTTATATCTAAGCCAAAAATTTGATCAGAGAATTTACTTTTCAAATTATCACGTCTTATATAGAGAGCTTCTCTAACTTTATTTTTAAATGAAAAAGTTGGTAGAATATTAGGCATTTACATTTAACTCCAAAAGGATAAATATTATAATTTATCCTTTTTATACAATACATTTAATTCATGAATATAATTAGGAAATTTTGGTTTAAGTAAAGTAATATTAAACTACAACTTTGCTTGTATCAAAACCTTCAAATACTTCTGCATCTTTCAAGAACAATTCATCACCTACTTGCCAAGTATGATTTTGACTATCTTTACTACGCCATTGGATAAAGTTAAACGCATCAGAAGAATATACAGGTAACTTCAACTCTTTAATTTTTTCAATTAAAGTGGAATCCTCACCACGATTAAGTGCATTAAATCCACCCACTTGGTCAAAAATTTTCCTCTTAATAACCAGTGTAGGACCCGCAACAAAATCAGTGATCCGGTGAGATTGATTAGCGTAGCGAATAACGGTTTTATTTGAGCCTTCCAAATAAACAAAGATTTCCTTTTTACCAACTAACCCAAAATTACCATACTTAAATGGTAAAACCATATCTGTCAGGTAATTGTCAAAATAGAAATCATCATCATCCATTTTTGCTAAGTATTCACCAGTTGCAAAAGATGCTGCTTTATTTAAGCGCTCGCCCAAGCTGAGTGTTTCATTTATTTCTAAAATTTTAAAATGCTTAATATTAGAAATTTTTTCAATACCCTCACTGAGCTTTTGAACACCTGCTTTTGAGAAACCTTGTGTAATCAGGAATAATTCTAAGTTTGAATAATTTTGTCGACCTAAATTTTCTAAAATGCGGTCAATATAATTTTCACGCATTGTTGCCATTAAAATAGAAACTTTTGCAGGAGAATCATCATAATTAATATCAATTGATGACAAAATTTCTTTTACACGACTATTATACGTATGCTTTTGCATTACTTCTCGATAACCGCGATGTGCCAAATGCTTATACTTCCATTCATCTTGTAGCAAATCTTTAGCAATTTTTACTGCTTCTTCAGCATTTTTTGCAATTTGTACAATCCCTGGGAATTGTGTTTCTAAAGCCAAAGAAGGTGTCGAGATAACAGGTGTTCCACATGCTAACAACTCATAAACACGACGCGACATCATGGTTGGTGAGTCTGTAATTGTATTGACGTTTAAGAAAATCTTAAATCGTTTATACAATACTGACATTGTTTTAAAATCGACAGCATCTCTAATTAAATGTCTATATTGTTCAGGAAAGAAATAACGTTCATTGTCTAATTTTGACATGCGATCATAAATTGCCCCATTAAATTCCAATAAAGCAGGGAGCAACTGATCCATCTGAATTTTACGATCATCATGTCCTACAGAATAATAAGATCCTGCAAAACAAATCGTTTCTTGTTCATAACGATTTCTATTAATAGGATTACAAATAAAAGGATTCGCAGCAAAAACTAATGGGTAAACTTTTTTCCCAGGCAAATCACGTTTATAATCCGGTACACGATTAGAATCTGTGGTGAAAATAATGTCACATTTTTCAGCAATCGGCAAAAACTTATCATAATGCATTGGATCTTCTTTATTCCAGAAGATAATAGGTAAACTTCTTTGCTTGGCAATACTCAAAGCATCTAAAAGCTTTTGCGCATTTGCATGCTTTAACCCAGGTGAAGTAAATGCATATTCCCATGTACTACCATTACCTTTCCAGCAACTTTCAACAAATAGTGCATTAGATGTAGAATTCTGAATTTGGCTAGGATAATTATTTTTATTCAAAGGATATAATTTAAATTCATTGCACCATGAATTTTCAGAAATTTCATCAAAAATGGATATAAAACGAGCTTTACTACTTGTACTCGGCCAATGTTTTTTAATGAAGTCATAAGAAATTTGTGGGTAAATTTCAGAAATGTTTATTTCTTTTACAGTATTCTTATTTTCTAAAGCACTTCGATCTTCCTTTACACTTTTCACTGTATTAGAAGGTAAAGGTAGAGCAGTTTTCATTTCTACATTTTTGGTCTCTGTTATATTTATGTTTTTAAGTTTCTGAGTCCTAGATTTTGCCTCATTTTTTAACTGCAAAATTTTATTTGGTAGATTAACTAGAGTTTCAATACTTTTCTTACTTTCTATAAGTGTCTTACCGATCTGGAAAGAAATTGTTCTCTCTAAATCACGCTCTTGCTTATCATCTGTAAAACTAGTAGTAAATTTATTTATTTCTTGCCTAAATAAATTCGAAATCTGTATTTTATGTTGAGTAAGTTCATCTGTAACTTGTTTGATCAATGCAGATGTATTTAAGTCTTTTTTATCGACTAAATGATGTAAATCTATGACTAATTTGCCAATCTCTTTCTTCAATAATTCTGAAATTTTAGCTCTATTTTCGCTTATTTCATTAGAGACCTGTTTAATCAAGGCTAATGTATTTGAATCCTTTTGATCAATAATCTGATTTAAATTAATGACCAATTTACTTATTTCTTGTTTAAATAAGTCTGAACTTGTAGCCCAATTTTGGCTCATCTCATCTGAAATTTGTTTAATCATCAGTGATGTATTCGAGTCTTTTTTATCACCCAATTTATTCAAATTCTGGAGCAATTGACTTATTTCTTGCTTGAATGTATCTACAATTGCAGTCCGGCTTTGAATAACATCATCTGAGACTTGCTTCATTAGCGTTGATGTATTTATATCATTTTGATTAATTAAGGGATTTAAATCCATAACTATTTTTTTTAAATCAATAATTTCTTGATATAAATAAGTAATTTCAGTTTTTAATCCCTGACTCACCTGTACAATGCTATCAACATTATTTTTCAAATCTTGAATATATTGCTCTTTATTTAAATTAGCTTCACTTATAGCAGACACTGCACTTTCAGGTATACAATCTAATGAATTTAAATTTAAGTCATTAGAGTCAGCAACTTTTTTCTGTCTTCTCGGTGAAATTGGCTTTTTCATAATATTACCCCACAAAACTCATAAAATTATTTTTTAATTGAATGAACTCTTTATGTTTAACCAATACCGCGATAACATCCGCTTCCTTTGATGCGTGTTCTAAAGAACATAAAGTTCCTTGAGTAATTTTGTTGGGAAGAACTTGAATATTAGGCTCAACTAAAAGTAGATCAATATTAGAGTTTTTACCCATATTTTGAGCAATTTCAACCGCTGGGCTTTCGCGTAAATCATCAATATTTGGTTTAAATGCTAAACCAAATAAAGCTACTTTCGGCTTACGACCTAGATCACCTAGCTTTTCAATTTCTTGTTCAATTTTTTCTACAACCCATTTTGGTTTATTGTCATTCACTCGACGTGCTGTACCTACCATTTGAGCTAAATCCGGTGTTTTATTTACAATAAACCAAGGATCAACTGCAATACAGTGCCCGCCTACCCCTGCACCTGGACTCAAAATATTGACACGTGGGTGGCGATTTGCGAGTTCAATCAGTTCCCAAACATTAATGTCTAAGCGATCGCCAATTAAAGAAAGTTCATTTGCAAATGCAATATTTACATCACGAAAAGCATTTTCAGTGAGTTTAGTCATTTCTGCCGTGCGTGCATTGGTAATTACCAACTCGCCTTTCACAAAAATCGCATACACTTCTGCAGCTTTTTTAGCAGACTCAGGTGTAATTCCCCCAATGGTACGGTCATTTTCAACCAGTTCACGAATGACTTGGCCTGGAAGTACACGTTCAGGACAATATGCAACATACACATCGCAATCGGTATCATGTTCAGTGCGTGGGAATGTTAAATCTGTACGTAATGTAGATAACCACTCTACCATTTGCTCTGTCGCACCTACGGGTGAAGTGGATTCCAAAATCACCACATTGCCTTTTTCCAATACTGGTGCAATAGTTTTCACTGCTGCTTCAATATAGGAAAGATCTGGTGTGTAATCTTCACCTTTAAACGGTGTCGGTACTGCAATTAAAAATGCATCAGCAGGTTCCGCAATTAAAGAAGCTTTTAAATGACCCGATTCAACAACTTTTTTTACAATTTCTTCTAAACCGGGTTCTACAATATGAATTTTACCTTGGTTAATCGTTTCAATCGCGTGTTGATTAACATCTAATCCAATGACATGTGCACCATAATGAGCAAACATAGTTGCTGTTGGTAAACCGATATAGCCTAAACCACTAACAGATATTTTATTAATTGACATAAGAACTTACTTTTCACTCTGATATTTGAAACAAAATACTTTTATTAATCGACTAAAGATTCTTTAACTTTTGATTGTTCCAAAGTTACATTTAAGCCATAAGACTGTTTAATAATATTCACAATCCGTTGGCATGATTGACCATCACCATATGGATTATGGGCTTGGCTCATTTGATCATGTAATGATTCATTATCTAACAGTTCAGAAACATGATGAACAATAGACTCTTCTAAAGCGCCTATTAGCTTTACTGTACCCGCTTCAACCGCTTCAGGACGCTCTGTTGTATCACGCATTACCAATACGGGAATTCCTAGAGAAGGTGCTTCTTCCTGTATACCACCTGAGTCAGTTAAAATGAGATGACTATGCTGCATTAACCATATGAAAGGTAAATATTCCTGTGGTTCAATAAGTTTGATATTTTCAATACCATCCAAATAGTCATATACAGGTTTCATCACATTTGGATTCATATGTACAGGGTAAATAAACTCAATATCAGAGTATTTTAAAGCAAGCTTTTTTAACGCCTTACAGATATTTTCAAAACCTTCACCAAAGTTTTCACGACGATGTCCAGTAATTAATATCCATTTTTTCTTTAAATCTAACATACTAAATTTTTCTTGCATTTCTAAATTTAGATGTGTACTTTCATCTAGCTTATTTTTAATAAAGAATAATGCGTCAATAACAGTGTTGCCGGTAATATGAATTTTTTCTGACTGTTTATTTTCTTGTTGTAAATATTGAGCAGCCGTTGCAGTTGGAGCAAAATGAAACTTCGCTAGTGTACCTGTTAACTGACGGTTAGCTTCTTCTGGCCAAGGTGAATATAAATTATAAGTTCGAAGGCCAGCCTCTACATGCCCAATATCAATTTTTTGATAAAATGCTGCCAATGCAGCACTCAGTGTTGTACTTGTATCCCCATGTACTAACACCAAATTGGGTTTAAACTCTTGATATACTTCTGTCAAGCCTAACTGCATACGTGTCGTTAGCTCAATTAATGTTTGGTTAGGCTTCATGATATTTAAATCATAATCTGCCTCGATATTAAACAGAGTCATGACTGAGTCTAACATTTGACGGTGCTGGGCAGTCACACAAACACGAGCATCGATTAAATGATCTGCTTGTAATGCATGTACTAAAGGAGCCATTTTAATCGCTTCTGGACGTGTACCAAAAACTAATAAAACTTTTAACATAATTTATCTCATTTATTCTTAAAGAATTTCAAGTTTTAGTTAGGCCCTTACCTACATTTTAATAATGTAGATAAGTTCATAAAATTGATTTTTTAAAGTCTTAAATTTCTTAATTACAAATTTAAAGCTACTTTAGCTGCTACAGCCAGTTGATATAAAATTTGGGTAATACCACGCGTTAATTCAATACTCTTGGTCTGCGCTTTCGGTAAAACTAAAATTTCATCCCCTTGCTGAATTTTTTGTCCTTTGCGTACCAGTTCAGCTTTACCATTTTGGCTCATGACAATAACTTTAGACTTGTTAGATTTTTGGCTAAATCCACCCACTTTTTCTATATAGTCTTTCGCCGTCTGGTTTTTCTGGAATTCTACCCCGTTTGGAAAAGCGACTTCCCCATGAACCATCACCACCGAAGTTCGCTCAGGAATACGTAAAATATCCCCTTGTTCCAGAATTAAATCTGCAAAAGTATCCGGATTGAGGACCACTTGCCCTGTGGGTTTTACCTGTCTGGCCTTAGCAAGAAACTGTTTAACCAGTTCAGCATCTTTAACGCGTAAATTTGCTTCTTCTTGAGTACTAGAACGGGCATTAAAGGTCGCTTCTTCCAATTTATTTAAAGAAATATCCAGCATTTCTTTTTGTCGTTTAGCGACCGATGGGCGGAATAACTGTAATGCTTCGACTTCAGCCAGACTATTCGGATTCAGTTGAGTTAATACGTCTGACAACTTTGCCCCATAAGGTAACACTATGGCGTGTGCCCCATTATGTGCCCCTTCCACTCTCACCTGTATCGTGCCTGCATAACGGTCTGCGGTGACAGTTAAAACGTCACCATCTTGGATATAGACATTTTGTGCTTGTGCTAAAGAGTAATATTCACTTCTATATTCCGTGCCTTGGCGACGCATAATGCTGACATTGGTTGCCCCCGGCTTAAGCTTTGCTACCGATAAAGCTTGTGCAACGGTAACTTCAGGTCGGTCAAACTCAAAGTCATAAGCATTGTACACTTCACCAGAAATGTTAAAGGTATGCGTTCTTGCTCCCACTACAATGACATCGCCATCACGAAATGAAAAAGGTCGAATTTTACCCTGAACCAGAAATTCATATAGGTCTAGGTTCTGTAGAAGTTTTCCATTCCGCATAATCTGAATATTGACGTAACTGCCACGCTCAGGATCTACCCCGCCCGCCCGGTCCAAATAAGCAAGTGCCGTATCATTGGCTAAACCGCCATAATTACCCGGCTGATTGACAAATCCAGTCACCAGAACTTTAACCGGTTGCGCTTGTTCTAATGATGCATAGACTCCCACATTCGCCACATATACTCGGCGTACCTGCGACTCAATTAAAGACTGGAGCTGCCCATTGCTGACCCCGGAAACTTTTACCGGCCCAATATTGGGAATAAAAATATTTCCCTGTGGATCAACTGTTTGACTACCAGCAAATTGGTATGCGCCCCAAAAGCGCAAGTTAATATTGTCACCCGGGTTAATTTTATAACTGCTGTTAAAGGTAGAACCTGCAGAGGTAGCAAATGCACCTTTAAACAGTTGTGAACCAAACATTTTATTGTTGGTCTGATATTTCATTGAACTGCTGGGTGACAAATCCACAATCGATTGACTCGGCAATATCGATTGATCAGCACTTTGCGGCACATTTTGATTAGATGTAGCTATATTTCCTGCCAATTCCTGCGGCAACATGTTATTGCTATCAAATGCATGGCTTACCGAAGCACTCATCATAGGTATAATTGAAAGTAATAAATATTTTTTCACAACTTATTCCCTGTGCTCACGAACAATAGAATGAATTAACATGCCAATACCAAACAAAATATTGAGTAAAATAAATGAAGTAATGCTGAGATAAATTTTGCGCGGATATAAGGCATCTTGTGCTAAACGGGGTGTTGAAATGACCACCAATTTTTTTAACTTGCGAGAGGCTTCCAGTCGTGCCTTCTCAAGTGAGGTTAAAGACAATTTATAAAGATCTGTTGCAAAACTCACTTGGGCTTTAAGCTCTTCAAAATCGGCAACGTTTTTGTTTAATTTCGCATTGCTTGGTGAGGTCAATTTGGCACTTTCAGCTTCAATTTGCTTTTCAACAGATTTAATCTGACTCTGCAAAGCAATCACTTGAGGTGCTTCCTGGGTCAAATAAGTCAGTAAAGTTCTTTCTTCAGTTTTTAATTGGGCTAAATTGGACTGTAAACCTGAAATCAAGGTGGCTACCGCTTTGGCTTGTAATTCAGGATCAAAAATTTCGTTTTTATTTTGATAGTCGAGCAATGTATCCCTTGCCTGCTTTAACTGAATAGTTGAATCTACTAGCTGTTTTTCTGCAAACTTCTGTTGTTCCATGGCAATATTTTGAGAGATATCGTTAATAAACGCATCACTTTGTTTTAAAAGTGCCTGATTCAGTTTTAAAGAAAATTCTGGGCTAAAACCCTGAGAAGAAACCTGCAACATCATGGTTTTTTCGTCCAAATCGATTTTAACCACCTTGTTAAAATATTCGACCAGTTCTTCAATCGTTGCATCTTTCTTTAAAGCAAATATAGGGTCTTTAGCGACATTAAATTCTTTACGAAGATTCAAACTATGATCTAGTTTTTCAACCATATCACGCGAAATAATATATTCTTTTAGAATATGTGAATCTTCCGTACTTGTATTGGGCACCCCCAATAAAGCAGTTAAACCATTAGTATCAGGAAGTGTCGAATCACTGACTTGTTTAACTAAAAGTACTGAAGATGATTCATATCGGTCTTTAGCAAATAATGTTAAATAGAGAATAATTACTAACAGTGGAATAAGTACAAAGCTGCTATATGCAATGAATAAGCGCTTGTTTATTTTACTTTGCATAAGCTTTATATACCTCTACTGCTTCTTGCACATCTTCAAAATACTCTGCTTTACCATCACGAACCAAGAAAGCAACATCGCAATTTTGTGTTAAATCTTTTAAATCATGTGAAACCATAATGAGGTTCGAACTTTTTTTTAACTCATTCAGGAGATTTTGACTTTTTTTACGAAATGATGCATCACCGACTGCACCTGCTTCATCTAATAAATAATAGTCAAAGTTAAAGGCCATACTTAGACCAAAACCTATTCGACTACGCATACCACTTGAATAGCTCTTTATTGGCATATCATAATATTTTCCAATTTCAGCAAACTCTTCAACGAAACGTACGACATAGTCTACTTGCTCTTCAGTATCAACATATAAACGTGCAACAAAGCGTACGTTTTGACGAGCAGTTAAACTGCCTTGAAAGCCACCCGACAATGCAACTGGCCAAGAAATTGATTTATTGGTAATCACTTGGCCTGTATCTGCAAAATCAATTCCACCAATAATTCTTAATAAGGTACTTTTACCGGCTCCATTCTTCCCCAGTAATGCAACACTTTTATTTTCAGGCAAGATGGCATTTAAATCTTTGAATACATAATGACGGCCTTTCGGTGTGACAAATGATTTGGTCAATTCTTTTAATTCAATCATTTGGACTTCACCATACGACGCTCAAAACGCTTATAAAGCACTAAACCTATAAACATGGTTCCAATAATCCAAAGAATGAAATAGGTTAAATTAATCCCCGATACCAATTCATAATTTGGAGCAACTGCATGTCTCATTAATTCAATAATATGAATTAAAGGATTCCACAATAAATACTCCCGATACTGTACCGGAACCATATGTATTGAATAAATAATACCGGAAAGAAGATAAAGAATTAAAAAGGCAACAGAAAGAAATTTACTTATTTCTTGAGAAAAATCTCCAATGACCATAAAGATCAAACTAAATGCCACCATAAAAACAAATAAAAGTCCCCAATAAAAAAGCAATTCGGGAATATGTTCAAAGCTAATCGCATAGCTAAGCCATAAAAAGACTAAAGAGAAGAATATATAGGCAATAAATTTAAGCAAAAATTCTAAAAAATTTCTTGCTAGTAACGCATCTATAGGCTTAACCGGGCGATAGCTAAATAAACCTTTATTCGCTTGAGTTGCATTTAGTGCTTGAGTTACACCTGAGCGAAACATAAAAAAAGGCAAAATGCCATTTAACAGGAAAATTTCATACTCTATTCCTGGCAATGTTCTTTGCATTATTGTACCGAACAAAAAGAGTAATATCCCAATCGTCAATAAAGGTTCTAAAAGAACCCATACATACCCTAACCGGTATTGGCCAAACCGAGTTTGTAACTCACGTAACAATAGTGCCCGAATTGCAGCACGCATTACACTTAGCCCGCCACGTGGCTTAAGTCGAGGTAACTTTTTAAGTTTTGATTGTGATGGCAAGTCCATATAGGCTTTTGTAAGTGAATTATATAGTTAAAGGTGGACGATATCATAGTCTTATCTTTAATCTTTAGAAAGCATATTATTAATCAGAATTAATGGATAAACCTATTTAATTAATTACTACATTTATTTTTAATAATATAATTACAAACTAATAAATAATTATAAAATTCAGATACTTTAATACCTTATACCAGTTAATCCAAATTTTTCATTTTAACAGTCAGGGAGGGTTAATATTTCATATTGTAATTAATTTATTACACAAATATTTACAAATTGAATTTCCATCTTGCTACCCAAATTTAAGATACAACTCAAGTATAAAATCTGCTTAATTTACTGCTTGAACCGTACCGGGTTTGTCGGAGACCAACTTTCCTGAGAGAATGCCCCGATGAAAAAAGTAAAATATACCCCTGAAATCAGAGATAGAGCGGTTCAACTTGTGATTGAATCCGAAAAAGATTATCCATCGAATTGGGCTGCAATCACAGCAATTGCTCCCTGAGCAGTATACTGCGCAAGGGTTGTACTCCTGAAACACTATGTGTTTGGTATTTAAAACATCTCGATCAACAAAATCCAGTTAAAGTACAGCAACTTTCAGATCAAGAACGGATTAAACAACTCGAACGTGAAAATAAAGAACTGCAACGTGCTAACGAAATTCTACGTAAAGCAGCTGCTTTTTTCGCCCAGGCGGAGCTCGACCGCCCACACAAATAATGGTGGATTTTATCCATCATAATAAAGAGCTGTACGGAGTCGAGGCGATTTGTAGAATTTTACCTATCGCACCTTCAACCTATTACCGGACTTTAGATCTCTGTGAAAATCCAGAACATCGAGCGAAACGAGATCTACATGATGTGCATCATGCTGAGCAAATCAAACGAAGTTGGAAAGAAAGTTCAGGTCGATATGGTGTACGTAAAGTCTGGCAAAAGTTGAAACGTGAAGGCTATATTATTGCGCGCTGTACAGTTGCTCGATTGATGAAAAAGCTAGGTATACAAGGTGTTTGGCGTGGTAAGAATAAACAAACCACCCGTAGCCGAGAGGATCAAAAACGAGCAGATGACTTGGTGAAACGCAATTTTAGTGCTGATCATCCTGACCAGCTATGGGTCGCTGACTTCACGTATATTCAAACAAATTCAGGCTGGGTTTATACTGCATTTATTATTGATGTGTTCTCACGAGCAATTGTTGGATGGAAAGTATCGACACGGATGAATACAGATATGGTGCTCGATGCACTTGAGCAAGCGTTACATGCTCGAGACATGCCAAAGAACGTGATTCACCATAGTGACAGAGGGGTTCAATATCTTTCCATTCGCTATACCAATCGTTTAGAAGCAGCAAATTTACGAGCATCAGTCGGTACGACCGGTGATTCATACGATAATGCTTTGGCTGAAACAGTGAATGGCTTATACAAAACAGAGGTGATTGAATATTTAAAAGCAGATTGGCAAGGTTTAGCGGATGTACAACTTGCGACATTAAATTGGGTAGATTGGTTCAATAAAGAGCGTGTACATAGTGCACTAGGTTATGTGCCACCTTTTGATTTTGAAGCAATGTACTATGATAAAATTAATCCGTTAGGTCAGGTGGCCTAACTTAAATAAAAAGTCTCCGACAAACCCGGTACGGTTCACTTTTTTTAATGTCGCCAGGGCATAGACGAAACATTTTTCACATAACTGCAACTCATATTTCTCCCCATCATGCCTGGAACCATAGCCCCAATGTGCGGATAAAGTTCCAAACTCCAATTTCGTTGATTGGTTGCATACATCACATACAACATCTGTAACGACTTCTACCTGTTTCATTTGTTTAATTTCCATATTAAGAACCTCTAAGTTTTAAAATAAATAGCATTGCTATAAGTTGTGACCCAGTTCTTAAAAATATAAAAAACCACAATATATTGTATATGAATTGTAAATAGACACAAAATATGGGGTAAATCAATCTTGTTTAATATTTCAAAAAATTATAAGAATATTCACGTGATTATTTTTTACACTTATAGCGGACTATGGAAACAGCTTTTGATTTCAATGAAAAATTTGGCACACCTAAAAAATTGTTGTGTAAAAATTTTAATAAAATCCAAATCAGTATACATCCTGATTTTTCTGGAATTTATCTTTGCTATCAAGAGGCTTTCAAATCCTTAAAAGCCGATCTATCAATATTGACTTCTTACCCTGATATCCGCGTCTGGAAAGATCCAAATAGATCTGGCTATACCATCGCGAATGGCTGTCAGTGGCACTTATATTGGTCTAAGAACACACCTAAGAATATCAACTTACTCATCCATTTTTTTCCTCAAGATGAGGAAAAAATTGAGCTATTAAAAAAAGAGGCAAGTTTGGAATTCATGAAATTTCTGTCCTCTTATCATCATGATCTGGATCGAATGAACCCTAAAAAAATGCAATCGCTGATCAATACTTATATTTCATCTGAAGTTATCCTGGCTTTAAACAAGGAAAACTCTTTCAAGCCCCACTGTACTATAAGCTTGGATCTGCTTGCAAAAATGCTGTCATATACACGAAATCAGCTGAATTATCGCAATAAAATTATAAATCTAAAAAGACAGAGTGTGCTTGATCAACTGCAACAAACCAGTGAAGTTGTTCAACAGCTTTTAAACAATGTGGACTTCGTTCTCACGCCAGATCAGCTATGGAAAGCATAATGTCAGAATCTAACTCAAGCCGTCAAAATGCTGCTGATATTCCGCGGGTATCATTAAAACAGACACTGGAAAAACTCTTTGGTGATGAACAACTCCAACGTACCGAACATATTCAATATGTTGCTGATTTACTGACTTCACACCCAAATGATCAATGTCTGGAAGGGCTGAATCTCGATCTATTAGATTTTGATCTAGAAACCAATTCTGTTGTTGCTAGACCAGCTGCCTTGGTCTCCTCTCGAAAACATACTGTTAGCGCAACACCAGTCACTTGGTATGTGAACTCAATTGCACAATTAGCAGAGTCAGAAGAAAATGCGTTAATCTGGAATATCCTGGTCTTAAAAGCAGCAATCTATTTAATTGCACTTCCAGACATTAAACCTGAACTTTTTGAAGATGACCACACTGAACATTTCAATACTGTAAAACGTTTATTCCAACGCTTCCGTACAGCCAATCGGGTTTTGAACACTCATAAAACATATGAAAATACTCCTGAATATATGCTTCTTTGGGAGAAGCATCTTCAAAACCCTAAACTTTCTTTAGCGAAATTCGTTCAGTATCTGAATGATGTCATTGATAAAAATAGTGATAAAGAGCCGTCTAATGATTTCATGCAAAACCTGCTAAAAGTGATCCGCATCACCTTTAATTATGTTTTGGAAAATAAGGCAAAAATTGCCAAAGCCAGCATCGAGACGCAACTGCAACATGATTTTTTAGACGAAGATCAGCTGATTGTAGAAAGTTCAGAAATTAAAAAAGGGCAAAAATCTAAAGCTCTCAATATAGAAAAACAATTAGATGACCAAGATACACGTCAAATACTTGTAGACCCAACCATCGTTACCCCCCTTGCTGCATATTCAGAATCCAGCCAGAGCTACGTGCTGCCTCTGGTTGCCAAGCATATTCAACGAAAAGAACATTTGCTGCCATACAGCAGTCTCTTTCCTAATACCACAAGTATAAGTGCCCTAATTACTGAACTATATAAAAATTACATTGTTGAAATTAAAGAAGACTCTAAAGACAAGGATAAAGAAACCAAAAAAAAGAAGGCATCCTTGATCCTGATGCTGTCATTTCTGACCGGAAATAAAATCCAAGAGTGGTTACGTCTACAAAATAAACGTGCTAAAAATTTAAATGCTCGCCAACAGATCAAGCAAAGCAATGGGCAATATTACCTGAGAAGTAAATTTTCAATTTTTGAAAATAAGGATTTTGCTTATCCAGATGGTTTGCTCAACCAAACAGTCTATCTGGATATCCCAATTCCAAATTCATTTATTGCTTCGCTACGAGATGGTCACAGCGTTACGGAAGAGGACCTTCAGCAACATTTGAAACAGCTGAGAACTAAACTTTATATTCCAAAATTATCATTGATAAGAATTAGCTCTCTTTTACATCGGACTATTTTGCAACGCACTGGAAATAAACAGCTTGCTGACCTTCTCACCGGTATTGATGCCAACAAGTCTTCTTCTACTTCTTATTGTCATCAAAATACCCTGACTTTACAGACTGAATATGTCTCAATTTTAAAAGAGCTGTGTGAGTCATTAGCCAATGATTACCAGAGCATCGAATATGCTGCAGAAAAAAACTTTGGTAGCCGCAAAGCACCTACTTCAAATGTGATTCAAAATATCTTTGCCACACTCAAATTCAGAATAATTTCACAAAAAGAAGACGACTGGATAGCAATTTTCAATCATTACAATCTGTGGATGTGGCATTTCTTGTTGCTCTTTACTGCTGCACGACCCGTCGCTGAATTTCCAGGTTTTTTAAAAAGCTTTAACCTGAAAAGAAAAATATGCATGGTTTCTGATAAAGAGGTGGGGGGGCGTCAAGGCTATGGACGTTTAATTCCACTGGGTCATTTTGTTGTACAAGAACTCCAGAAATTCATAGATTTTTTACATTATTTTAAAACTCAAATTGCTCCTAGTCAGCCAGAAATTCCACAACATATTCAACAAATTTTAGAAAGCAAACTCCCACTGTTAAATATCTTTCAGGATGGTCAATGGCACCCCTTAAGGCCATCGATTATAAAAAAATTTAATCCTGAGTTAGGTTTGGAGCATGAAAACTGGCACCGGCATACTGCCCGTGCGTTTCTCAGCAATAAAATTAGCGAAATTGAAATTTTAGCTTTATTCGGTCATGAACCGATGCAGCAAGAAGCTGCTCATCCTTATTCCAGCTTATCTATTTCACAATATTCAAGCATTACTCATATTCTTGAACAAATGAAAGATCATTTTAATATTACCGGTATTGAACTAGATGTCCTCACTCAATAAACGTACTAAGCAAACTCGAACACTATATGCCGAAGCACGTAGAAAACAAGACCGACTCGATCAGGAAAAACAGCTTCGAGCAGATGTAGAACAGGAGCTAATTAAATATTTCCAAGAACAAGATTTGGAACAAAAAGAGCATCTTGAATCCTTCTATCCAGCAATTTATGAGTTTATTAAACGCAAAGCTCCAAGCTTGGCCTGGAAAAAATATGCGCATGAATTTTTTCGGTCATATATCAAGCAAATCAATTTAAATCGTCGTGAGACTTTGCCCCTACCAAATCTGATATTTGAGATGCAGCGTGATCAGCCGGTTTTTACAATGGACTGGATCGAGAAGGGACATCAGGTTGATGAAGTTCTTGATAAGCTTTGGGACTACTGGATTCTAGCGAAAGATAGCAAGACATTTTCTGATGATGAAATCATTGGAAATATTGTTATTTCTGCCCTGCTTTACTCAGGCTTAAATCAAAAATCCTCTTTAGAAGCTTTGCTTGAACACTTAAAAGATCCGGCAAAAATCAGAAATATCGAAGATCTGAACATTATATTTTTAGAACCGCTCTCTCCCTCTTATGGAGATCTATTTATTGATGAAAAAACCATTCGTAAATCGCGTAATTTTATTCCTGATCAAATTACCCGCTTATGGTTAATTCATTTTAATAGCAGAAATATTCGTACAGTAAACCAGAATGTAGAAGATTATCTACAGCTTATTTTTAATAAGATTAAGTTACCATTTAATCTCAAAACTTATAAATTATTACGCGACTACGCCAGCTTCAACTGGATGCAATTCCCGAAAGTTGACATTGATCCCGCTCTCTCACAATGTCTCATTGAAAATACTGCAACCTGTGGCTTATCAGAAATAGAATTTGAAAGATTTCTTCATCCAAAATTTAAATATCAGCAGGACACTCTTACTGATTCAAATGTAGAAAAATCACCATCTATTGTGGGTCAATCCTACTCCAATGATGACATTCAGCAAGCATTGGATGATGTTATAAAGATTCACAAAGACCTTTTACAATTGATTCGTACCACACAAACTGATCAAAGCATCGATGCATTAATCATTAAATATTGCATTGAAAATACTAATAAATTTAATGAGTACAGTAAACGTGTCGCCTTATGGCTCATCAGCCTTTATAAACCAGAATTAGAACAGATTCAGCCACTGGCTGAACGTTTTAATTTTTGCGTAAACCAATTTCAAAAATCGTTTCAGCAGAATAAGCGTTTAAAAGACGGTTCGATTTACACTTATTATTCCCGTATTGCCGAGCCTTGGCTAACCCATTCTTTACAATATCTAGATAGCGAAGATGATCCTAATACAATAATCACTAATATCTACCAACAGATCATTACAAACACCCGACTTGCAGATGAGGCAGGCGAGCTTAACTTTAAAAAATCCAGTGGTCAGACCGTCAGGATGTTGAAGCGCTTCCATAGCTTTCAACAAACAGTTTTCGAAGCTGAATCTCTCGAATTAGAGTCAATTGCCATACAAAATAGGCCTAGAGCCCGTATTATTGGCCCTTTGACTTATCAAGCTTTCATGAACAAGTTAGATACCTTATTTTCAGGTGCTAATAGTCAAGAAAACACTTATAAGACATTAAAAATCATCTATATCTTAGCTTACCGTACTGGTATGCGTATTAATGAAATTCTAGGCTTACGTGTGCGGGATATCGAGGGCTTGAGCTGTCTATCAGTATGGATTCAGCCATACGGCTCAAAAAAGAAAGGAAACTTACATCAACTTAAAACAGATAGTGCTGAACGCAAAGTCCCTGTGTATTGCTTATTAAAAACCGATGAATATCAACTATTTCATAATCATGTAGTCGAGCAACGACTACTAAATCAGGAAAACTTATACCTATTCCGTAATTGGAATGAAAATAGCAAGCTGAACAAACATACGGTGACAACACCTTTTAGAATGATTATGAACGAGCTTTTTAAAACTCATGATTATTCTTTTCACTCATTTCGACACACGGCTGCCAATCACTTATCCGTTCTGCTCAACTGCGATTACGCTCCCCTAGTTAAGAATCTGACGGATTATACTGAAGAACAATATCAGTCCATTCGGACAGAGTTACTCCGTCATACACATGGTCAAAATCATTGGTTTATGATTGCCCATTTACTGGGTCACATTGACCCTACAGAAACTTTTAAAAGTTATATTCATCTAAGCTACCTGATTGCTGGGCATAAAATACTGAAATATAACCCAGACATCGATACTCAACTGGCAAAAAAGATGATGGGCTACCTACCTTCTTTCAAATTTTTAAACACAGTAAAAGATTCTGCTCCATTCAATTTCGAAAAGCATGCTGTTCATTTAAGTCAGCAGTTACTCAACGATCAAACTGACTGGTTAAAAAGTAACGTAGAAGACATTCTAGATGAGGTTTCATTTAACTCACAGCCTCATGATTTTTTTAAATATTTCGCAGGAACAAAAGAATCTAAAGTTTCATTTGCATGGTTTTTTAAGTGCCTAAATTTAATGGAAATTCATCATGATCCAGATCGGGTATCACAAGAAATGAGTTTACCTGTCGAACTGGTTAACTATTGGTATGAAAATGCCAAACAACTGGGCCAACTCAAGTCTCAAAAAAACAACCCAAGGTTATTTGATCTCAACAACACAAATCATCTGGATAAACCTTTGAAACCCGCCATGATTGATACCGTTGAAGAGCGCACAGCAAGGAACTATTTCTTTGAAAATATTCAAAATATCTTTGAAAAAAAGCCAGATCAAATAAAAGCGGGGCTTGAGACATTTTTAAGTCGTGTTACGGTTTCGCATACCGGCATTCATTATCGATGGAATAAAATCGATCAATTGGAATCATTTTATTCCAAGGTAAAAGACCTGTTTCCCAATCAATTTTGGCATTTGCTTGGACAAGACTTGGTACAATTGTTAGATAAAAAGAAACAGCCTTTATTACTGAAGCTGGCTAAATCGAGCACAACAGAGCATCCTACGACTCAAGAAGATTATGTTCGTCTCCAGCTTTACTCAACAAAAGATACTAAAGCACTGGCCGCGTTTAAATTCTGTTTACATTTAGCCTGTATTGGCAGACCTCGATCTCTTGAACTTAAAGCTGAAGGTCTAAAAATAACTACATGCTGTTAAATAATTTAACCGTTGCTTCCTTATCTAAAGCCAAATTTAATATATCTTTAGTAAAAATTGGATGTCTGATCAACGATAATTAAATAGTATAAACTCTATGAATTAGCAGCGTCTGAAACAGGGATCGGTCATGCGTACAACATCAGAAAAAACTGCAAAACAGAAAATGATATTAGCTAAGGCAATTTTAGCTGCTGCTGAACGACTTGGTCTTGCACACGATCAACTAGCCTTAATACTGAATATAGATTCAGTGAAAAATTTAACCTCTCTTGAATTAGATCCCACTTCAAAACAGGGAGAAATCGCCCTCACTTTAATCCGTATTACCACATCACTAGATGCTCTGACAGGTGGGGATACAGCCTGGATGCAGCATTTTATAAAATCACCCAATAAATTGTTGAGTGGTATTCCAATAGAACAGATTCAGAACCCTCAGGGATTGGCCTCTGTTTTACAATTGGTGGAAGGTCTTCGGGCTAAACTTTAAGATAAGCAAAGTATTACAGAAAAATTTGAAAGTGATAGTCCTCTCCAATAATTCAAATGCGAGGTATAAGAATCCCCTCTTCTTCTCAAGATGTATATGTCTGGCCTAATTCCGTCAATTAATTGCGAACTGCTGCTATATATTGGATTTTATTAACCTGATGCGAGGCAAATCCTCCTTATAAATTCAATAGCTATTCAAGAACCATTATAAAAAGTTTGCTATATAGCGAACATTCACCATAATTAGTTAAAAGTTTGCTATATGGCTAACAAAGTTTCGGGAGCAAAAATGGCTACAAGAGGTGAAATAGGTAAAAAAATACGTTTGGCAAGAAAAAGATTAGGCTATACACAGAAAAGTCTTTCAGAAAAGACTAAAGTCAATAAAACAACAATTTCAGAGATAGAGAATGGCCGTTTTACAGGTTCATTTGACATATTTGAACGTGTGCTTGATGGCGTGGGTTTACAATTCGAAGTGAATAAAAAAAATTTAACTTGCCCCAATGGGATGAAATTGAAGCAATATTTTCGGAAGATGATGAATGAAATTATTTACAAGCTCTATCATTTGGTATTTACGTCCAACAATGCAAAATCAACAACAACTTGAACACCCATTTCTCATACAAGTAGGGCTATTTTACAGATCGAAATGATAAATTCATAAATTGCTTTTCAAAGAAAAAGAAACTAATATGTTTCTTATATGACCTAAAAGCAATAAATGTATCTACAATGAATAAGTCTTTACTTCAGCAAATCAAAAAAAGACGAACCCAATTGGGCTTAAAGCAAGTTGATATGCAATCCCGTACAGGCATTTCAAGACAGCAATACCAAAAGCTGGAAAGTCAGGGTAACCCTCGATTAGAGACCTTAGAAATTATCGCGGCAGGATTAAATGCTCAACTGATGCTCATCCCTGATGATAAGGTTCATTTGATTAGACAATTATTGAATGATGAAATTAAAGTCACTATTGAAGATCAGGATGACTTAATGACTAACCCATGGAAGGGTCTTCTCGGAGGAGAGGAACCATGAATACTGTTGCCGTCCTGAAATTAACATTACATCACGCTGTCGTTGGATACTTGGCAGGATTTCAGAGCGGAAAAAATATTCTGGTTTTTACAGATTCTTTCCGCTTTGATCAGCAACGTCCGACCTTGAGCCTGCTGACTTCCCCCTTGTATCCTCAAGCGGATAAAATTTTAGAAAAGACCTATGTTACACATCAGCGCTTACACCCCTTGCTATCAAACTTGCTACCAGAAGGGGCATTACGTGAACTGATTGCACAAAGCCTCAAAGTACATATAGACAATGAATTTCAGTTATTGGCAGATTTAGGTCATGATTTACCTGGAGCACTCATTGCGACTCCATTAGATCCAGAAGAAATTCCAGATGAAATAAAATTCAAACTGCAGATCTCGAATCCAGATCAAATTTTAAAGCAAGAGATTCGAACAGATAATAAGTTTTCCTTGGCCGGCGTCCAAATGAAGTTTTCCATGAAAGCCAAAGATGGGCGTTTTACACTAGCACAGGCAACGGAAACGACTCTACTCGGGGACTGGATTATCAAAACTCCTTCTTCCAGACATGCTTTTGTTCCGCTAAATGAATATTCTATGATGACCCTTGCCAAAACGGTCGGAATAGATGTCCCTGAGATTCGCTTGGTGGATATGGCCCTTTTACAAGACCTCCCACCATTAAATTTACCCCAAGAGCAATATGCTTTCGCAATCAAAAGATTTGATAGACAGAGTACTGCTGATACTACAGAGCTTATTCACATCGAAGATTTTGCTCAGATCTTCGGCGCATATCCATATCAGAAATACAGCACCACAAATTATGAGCAGATAGGAAAGATCATTTATCAATTTTCAGATAACAAAATTATTGATATTCAGCAATTTGCCAGCCGCTTACTCGTCAATATTTTACTCGCCAATGGAGATGCGCACTTAAAAAACTGGAGTATGATTTATCATGATAAAAGTGCACCCAGATTATCTCCCGCATACGATATATTAATGACTAGTGTATATATTGAAAATGAGCATCATTTCGCATTAAATCTTGCCAAAAATAAAGATTGGTATCTAGCTGAGATGAAGCATTTTAAGCAATGGGCAGAAAAAGTCGGCGTTCCATGGCGTATCATCGAGAAGCAACTTCACGATATTATGGATAATGCTCGATCATTATGGCCAGCGCTATTACTAGACTTACCTATGATTTCCGCTCATAAAGAAAAATTAAGAGAACATTGGAAAAAATTGCATCCAGACTTTCAGATACTTACAGATGATTAGGGTAATCTGAAACCAAACTAAAATTTCTCAAACAAGTTCATCACGTCATTTTCCGTCAGTTTCGCTTCGCCCTCATGATCGGTACTTAGAATAGACTGTGCCAGTTCTGCTTTATTTTGCTGTAAGGCAAGAATTTTTTCTTCTATGCTTTTATTGGTAATCAGCTTATACACAAATACTGGCTTGTCCTGTCCAATCCGCCATGCACGATCTGAAGCTTGATCTTCAGCAGCAGGGTTCCACCATGGATCATAGTGAATGACCGTATCTGCGGCAGTTAGATTCAGACCGACCCCTCCTGCTTTCAGACTGATTAAAAATACTGGCACTTGTCCAGACTGAAATGCTGTAATGACTTCATCTCGCTTTTTGGTCTTTCCAGTCAGCTTCACATAGCCAATTTCTGCGTGATGGAGCTGTTGCTCAATCAGTTCCAACATTGAGGTAAACTGAGAGAAGATCAGAATTTTTCGCCCCTCCTCCACCATTGGAACGACCATATCCATCAACTGTTCAAGTTTGGCAGAGTGTGCCTGCCCGGTTTTCACTGAATCCAGCTTTAGTAAGCTAGGATGGCAGCACACCTGACGTAGCTTCAGTAAGGCATCTAAAATTTGAATTTGACTACGTTTAAAGCCTTTTTCTGCCACAATTTTCTGAATATTTTCCTGCATCGTGGCACGAACAGCCTCATATAACTTGGATTGCTGGTCATTCATATCAATATTGACTTCAATCGTGGTTTTTTCTGGCAACTCTTTGGCTACGTCAGTTTTCAAGCGACGTAAAATGAAGGGCTTAATCCGGTTGACCAACTTTTGCCTTAACTGCTGATCACCGCGTTTTTCAATCGGATGACGGTACTTTTTATTAAAAATTTCTTGTGAATATAAAAATCCTGGCATCAGGAAATAAAATAGTGCCCACAGCTCACCCAAATGATTTTCCATAGGTGTACCGGTTAGACATAGACGATGTCGCGCTTTTAATTGCCGTACTACCTGTGCAGCTTTGGCACGCGGATTTTTGATATTTTGCGCCTCATCCAAAATGAGTTGATGATATTCATATTGCTTTAGTTGCTCTTCATCTCTCGCCAGAAGCGGATAGGTGGTTAACACAATATCATAGTGCGGAATCTGCTCAAAATACTGATGGCGATCGGGCCCCTGTAGCAGCAATACCTTGAGCTCAGGGGTAAATTTCTCCGCTTCTTTGAACCAGTTATGCATCAGCGATGTGGGTGCAACAATTAAGGCGGGACTGTCCTGCAAATATCCAGCCTGCTTTTCCATGAGTAAATGGGCTAAAGTTTGTGCTGTTTTCCCTAAGCCCATATCATCTGCCAGAATCCCGCCATGCTGGGTTTCCCTTAAAAACTGTAACCAGCCTAAGCCCTGCTGCTGGTATGGACGCAACTCCCCCTGAAAACCTTGTGGTGTCGGCAGTTGTTGCTGGTAGCCTTGTTTGAATTTCTGTACAAATTGCTGCAGGCGATCACTGACCTGCCATGTCATCCCAAGATTATGCTGCAATTCTAATAATTGACTCGCATCATAGCGATCAATACTGCGCTCTTCTTGCTGTAAAATGCTCTGCAGATGCAACAATACCGGCTTAATATCCCTAGCGGATAGAGCCAAATCAGGTTGATCAACTGCAGTTTTCACGGTGAAAATTTGACTGTCATGCAGATGAATAAAAGTCCGCGGATCAAGTAAATCAGGATTTACTCGCACCAAAGCTACGAGCGCATCAAGCAAATTATAAGAATTGCCTGCACTGTCTTGAACCGTCGCCCCGATATTGAACCAGTCCTGCTGACCTTCAGATTCAGTGATAGAAATATTTAAATTTTCAACATATTGCAGATTAAAGGGGCTGTTATTCAGATGCTCTATCTGCCAGCCCATCAACTCAATTTGATTGATGGGCATCAGCTGTTTGATCCAATCTCCATAGAAAGCAAAAACCATAGAATCAAGACGTTGTTTATTCAGTTTTAATTGATGGTCATAACTAAGATCTTTCACCCACTTCAGTGATTCGACCAATAGCTGTAAACGTTGGATTGACTGTTGTTCCTGAACTAAGTCCCGAAGCTGTCGTACCATTTTGTCATGCTGCTCACCAATAAAACTGTCGCCTGATGTACCTGCTTTTATTCTTCCGCCTGCATAGGAGAATTCAATTTCAGCACAAACAGACTCTTCCCATTTCCAATCAAATTTATCTAAAACACCGAAGCGTAAAATTGGCTGGGGACTACCCTCAAGGACATCAATATGCTGAATAGACTCGGGCTGAGGCAGATTTTTCACGTCTGAATATTGATGAGTCAGTTTCTCAAACTCTGGCAAGAGCATAGATGGAAGATCAGGCATCTGTAAAAAATGGTACAGAAGATTTGCCGTATATTCACCATATAACTGGCCCACCGTGTTCTGTTGAATATCCACATAACATGGTGGATGACTCGCGAGAATCTGAATATGTGGATTTGATTTCAAATCGAGTCGAATATCACCATTGACCAATTCAATGTTTAAATGCTCTGTCTGTTTGTTTACACCTTGTTGCCAGATCAGTTCGATGTGATAGCCTTGTTCTGACCATTGAAGTGCAGTATGGCTCTTTTTTTGCCAGTACACATCGCCACTTTGAATAAAAGATTTGAAATGCTCCAATAAAATTCCGGAGATATCAAGATTGCTTTGATAAAATCGTTCGTCACTGTTTATTTTGGCATAATAATAAATCTGGTTAAATAATTGTCGTTTTTGTTCAGGTAAAGTCAGATGCTTTCTGGTGATATTTTCATATTGGGTATAATAACTTTCCCCCGCAATTGAGCCGTTTTTATTGCGTCTGGCCTTCTGAACATCAACTGTCAATTTCTTTAAGCTGACAGACTGATCTAGCAGGTAAATTAAATAATTGTTTGTTTTGACAGATTGCTCTGGTTCAGTCTGTTGTAAATACCGTTTAAAATCATTCAACCAGCGCTGTGCCTGATCATCCCCCCGTAGGCGTTTTGCGATTCCCTGCGGGGATTGAGAGTCAGCATAACGCTGCTGAAATTCCTGGCGATATTCCTGAAAGAATAACCGCGCTAAAGCAGCAGCATGTTTACAGTTATATCCAACCGGACAAGTGCAGTCGTCATCAATTAAACGGTCTTTTTTAAGATTATAGGTAATCGCGGTATCGTAATAATCTGTCCCTTCAATTTGAGCATACATCGTGACATCTTCATTTTCCTCAAAAAACTCAATTGTTTCCCTATCAATGTGTTTAGCATAGCTCAGACTGCGCTGAAGAGTTGCAGTACTAAAGCGAGATAGAAAATTGATCAATGAGGACATAATTACCAGAAACCAAAAATGTTTATACAATTATAACGGACAAAGCTGTCATTTCAGAACAGTATTGCTCGCCAATGTATTAAAAGGAAATAAATCCATGCTCAAAAACTTAATGTTTACTACAATGGATGGGGTGAATATTGGCTTTGGGGTACATTGGTCTCCTCAACCGCAATCACAGGTCGGCCATTAATCGCCTTTGAATACAGTGCAGAAGCGATCAGTAAAGGTTTAGAACTTTCCTGCACATCAAATGGATATCATGGGTGAGGCATTGAATATTCCTCGACAAGCTCTTGTGAAACTTGGTACTCAGGAAGCGGAACTTTGTGTCCAAGAAGTCGATGAAATTATTGGCTCGATTTGTAAGGTTGCAATCCGATTCAGCAATATCGCTCATGACCTATTACCTGGACAAATTCAAGCAGAGACTCCAACTGATCCAAAATAGGATTGAGCATAATATTCATTTATTGCACTAAATAGCTTTCACAAAGCCTCTATAGAGGGCTTATTCTAACCGTTGTTTTATCACGGCATAAGCTACACCAGTCACCACACTTCCAATCGCAATCGCCAATAAATATTTTAATGGATAATTCATCGCATTCGGAATGATCAGTACCATTACACCGCCATGAGGAGTGACTAGTTCACATTTAAATAATGCAACCAAAGCCCCAGTTACAGCACCACCTGCGATCGCGCATGGAAGCACTCGAATCGGGTCTTTAGCAGCAAACGGAATAGCCCCTTCCGAAATGAAACATAGGCCCAGAACTACAGCAGCCTTCCCTGCATCTTGCTCAGGTTTGGCAAATTTATGCTTTGCCAGAAAAGTTGCAATTGCCATACCCAACGGTGGTACCATACCCGCAGCCATGGTAATCGCCATCGGTCCGTATGTTTGTGACGTAAGTAAGCCCACCGTAAAGGCATAAGCCGCTTTATTTATTGGTCCCCCAACATCAATACACATCATACTCCCAAGGATAACCCCCATGATCATGGCATTGGTCGTCCCCATATTGGCAAGGAAGTATGTGAGTAATTCAAACAATTGTGCAACAGGCTGTCCAACCACATAAATCATGATTAAACCAACAGCTAAACTGGCCAATAGTGGAATAATCAAAATTGGTTTTAATGCTTCTAGGCTACTTGGGAGTTTAAGCTGTTTCGATAAAAATAACGCAATATAACCTGCAATAAAACCTGCAACTAATCCACCGAGAAAGCCTGCCTCTAATTGTGTAGCAAGTAAACCGCCAATCAAACCTGGAGTTAAACCCGGACGATCCGCAATAGAATAAGCAATGTAACCTGCCAGCATAGGTACCATAAGAGTAAATGCTGCAGCACCTATTTGCTTTAAGGATGCGGCAAAGCTTCCTTCAACAGGATTGAGGCCAAACATAAACGAGATGGCAATGATCAAACCGCCCGCCACAACCATCGGCAGCATGAAAGACACCCCTGTTAAAAGGTGTTTATAAATTCCAGTTTTTTCTTTGTTTTCATTTTCAGTCTTAGTGGCTGTTTGCTTACCCGTTTCAAGCACTTTGGCTTCAGCAATTGCATTTGCAAAAGTCTTATCCGTTTGCTTAAGGGCAAATCCTGTACTACAGCGGTATACACGTTTGCCTACAAAGCGATCTGTATTGACCTCAATATCCGTTGCTAAGATCACGACATCTGCTTTGGCAATACTTTCTACCGATAAAACATTTTTAGCCCCAACCGATCCTTGGGTTTCAACATCAATCTGATACCCGTGCTTTACTGCACCTTGTTGTAAGGCTTCGGCCGCCATAAACGTATGCGCAACACCAGTTGGACATGCTGTAATGGCGACAAACCGTGTAACCCCTTCATTGGCTGCAATAGTTTCATCTAAAGCATCTGAATGCTCAAGAACTTGTTGCAAAAGCATGATCGCATCGTGTTGTGCGTTATTCAAACCAATGACTTTCACAACCTTGTCACGCAGTTGATCCGCTTCTGCCGACTTCTGTCCTACAAAAACAACAGTATCAATAACATTTGATAAATCGAGATGCTCGACTGATGTCGCCACATGATTGGAAATACCAAGTGCTGTCGCTGCTTTGGACAGTTTTTTGGACAAAATCACTGCATTAATCGGCTGCTCGGGACTATGTGGCACAAATAAAATATGTTTTATCTCTTGCATCGTATTAACTCAATGATTGGACTGAGATTTGCAATTTCAAATCTTCAATAACAGCAAAGTCTGGAAGGGCAAACCCAATTTGGGTCACAGCATTGCTCGCAATTGCGGTTGCTGTTTTCAATGTTTTTTCTGGGGAAGTTGAACTCAACAAGCCATGAATCATACCTGCCAGCAAGGAATCTCCCGCACCCACCGTACTTTGGACGGTGACCTTCGGTGCAGTAGCATGTAGGGGGTGCGTGCGGTGAAGCCAGTTCACCCCGTTTTCACCCATCGAGACTACAATATGTTCGATCTGACTATTTAAACTGGCAAAAAGATGCTGCTGTTCTGCAAACGTTTCTGCTGGCAAATGGTAAGTTTCCGTCAACTCATCTGTATTAGGCTTAATCAACCAAGGATGGGCAGCAATTGCTGCTTTCAACGCAACACCACTGGTATCTACTGCGACTTTTTTACCCGCAGACTGTAACCATAGAATCAGTGTCGAAAGCTCTTCTGCAGAAAACCCTTGTGGCAAACTGCCAGCAATCACAATCACATCAACCTCTAAAATCAGTTGAGATAAACGTTCATATAGTTGTTTTTTTGCTGAGCTATCTACAAAAAAGCCCTTGCCATTGATGTCAGTCATCTGACCAGAAGCTTCTGCAACTTTAATGTTTTGTCGTGTTTCACCTGCAACATAAATAAATTGGTTATCAAATTGCTCTTGCTGGATATGATTGTCAAAAATTTGACGGTTTTCTTGCCCCAAAAAGCCACTCACAATCAGTTCATGTCCCAAATCCTTAAGGACCTGTGCCACGTTTAAGCCTTTACCTGCTGCATGGCTTTGGGCCGTTAACTGACGATTGACCTCGCCAACTTTTAGTTGATCCAATTGCACGGTGAGGTCAATTGCAGGATTCAGAGTAATGCTTAATATCTTAGCCATTCGTAATTACTCCACCAATGCACGTACGGCAGACGCACTGTCACAACTTAAGGCTTGCTGTGCGACCTGTTGGCAATTTATATAGTTCAAACCACGAATTTGCGCCTTCACCAATGGAATACTGGTACTCGACATACTCAACTCATCCACGCCCAAGCCTATCAATACAGGCACAGCTTTGGGATCAGCAGCCAATTCACCACAAATGCCCACCCATTTACCATGCTGATGTGCTGCCCGAACAGTTTGATCAATCAATAGCAAAATACTCGGATGTAAGCCATCAGCTTCAGCAGACAACAGCGGATGACCACGGTCAATCGCCAGAGTATATTGAGTCAAGTCATTGGTTCCAATACTAAAAAAATCAACTTCTTGAGCAAGGATTGGAGCCAACAATGCTGCCGCAGGAACCTCAATCATAATACCGACTTGTAAGTTTTCACATGGATGCTGTATGCGAACCTCATCCAAAATTGCTTTTGCTGCTCGCCATTCTTCAACCCGCCCAATCATCGGAAACATAATTCTTAATGGGCGATTATCCGCTGCTTTAAGTAAAGCAACCAATTGCTGACGTAACAACTCTGGCTTACGTAAAGTCAGACGAATACCACGTAAGCCCAAGAATGGATTTTCTTCCTTTTCAATAGGCAAATACGGCAAAGGTTTGTCCCCGCCCACATCAAGTGTACGTACCACCAATGGACGACCCGCCAAAGCATCTAACACCACCCGATAATCGGCTTCCTGTGTAGCCTCATCAGGCGCACTGCTGTGTGACATAAAGACCAATTCTGTGCGTAGCAAACCAATTGCTTCTGCCCCATCGGCCACAGCCTGTATCGTAGCGCCCACTTTGCCAATATTGGCTGCGATTTCAACTTGATGTTGATCCAGTGTGATGGCAGGTTCTAAACAATGCTGTTCCGCTTGTTCTCGTAACTCACGCTGGCGTTGGCGCTCTGCAATGGCATGATCAATCTGACTTTGCTCGGGTGAGACCACATACTCACCAGTATCCCCATTAATTAGCACTGTGGCATGGTTCTCAATATTTAAAACAGCTACACCCGCACCTACGACTGCTGGAATAGCCAAAGCACGTGCCACAATAGCACTATGAGCACTCGCTCCACCAACCGCGGTCAAAATGCCTGCAACACGATCTTTATTCAGACGCGCTACATCACTCGGACCAACATCATGCATAATTAAAATATAAGGTTGCTCGGGTTCTGTGACATCGGCCACACCGCACAAAGCAGCCAAAACACGCTCACCAATATCCCTTAAATCAGCCGCACGCTCTGCCAGTAAACGATCGCTAAGTGCAGCCTGTGCGGTAGCAGCCACTTCAATATGATCATGCCAAGCTGCAGCAGCAGACAACCCCTGTTTTAAACCGCGTTGTACACTTTGGAGGAGGTCTGGATCATCCAGCATTTCCAAATGTGCCATGAATATCTGCTTAATGGCAGTAGATTCAGTATGTGCAATGAATTGACGTAAGCTATTTTTCACCTGATGAAGCGCAATTTCAAGCTTTTCATTCTCAGCTTTAAAACTCTGTCCGCGACGTTCATAACTAAATTCACGTGGCTTCACCACATGAGCAGGACCAAAAGCAAGGCCAGTTGATGCCGCAATACCGCAGCTACCCGTATCGCCATGTGATTCAAAAGGCATTAATTCCAAAGTATTTACGACTGGGTCACTACTGCTGTGCTGATGAGATACAAGATCAACAGGTTCAACATCTTCTCCTAAGCCCTGTTGAACTGCATCAATAATCTGTTCTAAGCCTGCTACAGCATCGGTATCAGGTTGTGCAATAAAAGTCAGAGTTTGACCACGACGGCATCCCATGGCTAATAATTTGGTTAAACTTTTTGCCGAAACGTATGCCCCATCATCTACAGCAATGAGAATATCCCCTGCAAATTTCTTG
Source organism: Acinetobacter portensis (assembly GCF_009372215.1). Classification (GTDB taxonomy): domain Bacteria; phylum Pseudomonadota; class Gammaproteobacteria; order Pseudomonadales; family Moraxellaceae; genus Acinetobacter; species Acinetobacter portensis. The sequence goes on from NZ_LWRV01000049.1 coordinate 30,177, forward strand.
GTCATATTGACCAAATGTGTCGCAGGACGCGCATGTAGACCATGAGCATTAGCTAAGACAATACGACGAGATGGCCAATCAGGAATCAGTTCAGCACCAATTAACTGCGCCAACTGGTGACTATCTTGCTCTTGGTTGAGGGTAAGAACTTGTTCAGTATCAAACAAAATATCCATTAACCGTTGAAACCGTTGCATATCCAGTTGCTCATTACTGGCAATACACACCAAAGTCTTGAGCATTTCCTGCTGATGGCTTAAAACCTGTTCCGCTTTTACCAAACTTACAGCTGGGCTCAAAACATGCTGGTTAGAAGTGATCGACCAGACCCCCTCCCCTAAATGAATCATGCTGTTTAGCTTTAAACCCGACAGAAAACCACACTCCACCATTTTTTGCTTTTTCAGCAGCTGTGTTGCCTGCCAAATTAAATCTTCTACATCAAGTGCGGGAACTTGGGTGGCGATTAAATTTTCATGCAATGCCAAAGATGCGGGTTGGGCTTGTAATAATGCAATAATTTGCTCTGCGGATTGAGCCTGTTTCACTTGATCAGCGACATCATTAATTAAAGCCCGCGTCAAAATTTGTAAGACTTGCAAATGCTCATCTGATTTCGCAGCAATCACTACTGCTAAATAAATTTTATTTTCACCGTCCCAAACAACTCCTTCAGGAAAGTGCGCCAGACGAATACCAGTTTTTAAAATACATTGGCGAGACTGAGGCGTCCCATGCGGAATGGCAATTCCTTGCCCTAAATATGTTGCACTTTGTTGTTCGCGCGCGGTCAAGCCATAAATATAATCAGGGGTAACCAATTGGTCTTCGACTAAGATATCGACTAGACATTGCAACGCTTGTGCCTTATCAGTGGCGTGTTGTTTCATTCGAACATGTTGTATATCTAGCGCGAGCATAAAACGTCCTTGCAAAGCAACATAGTGAGAAGCCATGCCTTTTTTACTGGAGAAAAAATAAAAGTCGAATTCTACTCAGGATTTACACAAAAATCTGTATATTTTGATTTTATCTTGATAATCATCATTACGACGCAATTAAGAAACGACGAGATTCCCCAGAGCTCAGTGTTGCGATAGTTGGGTTTAGTTCTAATTGAACCGCTCTATCTGATTTCAGGGGGTATATTTTACTTTTTTCATCGGATCACTACGCTTCGCTACGTCTTGAGAAGCAATGCGTCTCATCTCAGAAAGTTTGGTCTCCGACAAACCCGGTACGGTTCAGTTTATTTTGGCGTAATAATAAACCTGATTAAATAATTGTCGTTTTTGTTCAGGTAAAGTCAGATGCTTTCTGGTTATATTTTCATATTGCGTATAATCACTTTCACCGGCAATCGAGCCATTTTTATTGCGTCTGGCCTTCTGCACAACAAGGGTCAATTTTTTTGAGCTGACAGACTGATTTAACAGGTAAATTAAATAAGTGTTTGTTTGGGAAGGTGCTCGGGGTCCGTCTGTTCTAACTGCCGTTTAAAGTCATGCAACCAGCGTTGCGCCTGATCATATCCCTGTTGGCGTTTTGCTATTGACCGTGGTGATTGAGATTCAGCAGAACGCTGCTGAAATTCTTGGCGATATTCTTGAAAGAATAACCGTGCTAAAGCAGCAGCATGTTTACAGTTATATCTAACGGGACAAGTACAATCGTCATCGATTAAACGGTCCTTTTTAGGATTATAGGTAATGGCGGTATCGTAATAGTCTGTACCCTCAATTTGAGCATACATCGTGACATCGCCGCTTTCCTCAAAGAACTCAATCGTTTCCCTATCAATGTGTTTAGCATAGCTCAGACTGCGCTGAATAGTTGCGGTACTAAAGCGAGATAGAAAATTGATCAATGAGGACATGATTACCAGACACTAAAAATGTTTATACAATTATAACGGACAACGCTGTCATTTCAGAACAGTAGCCGAACTGCTCAACCTGAGCACAGATTCGACTCACTCAATAGGAATATTGTGAGTAAAGACAATCAAATCAGAGAAGTTAAACAGATCATTGAGGTCGAAAATATCCTGATAGAAAGTTCTCATTTCTTCACGACAGTTAATTTTAAACCAAATGGGGTTAAAAGTTTTAGCATTGTTTCTAAGGTTGGATTTGCATCTGATCGCTCGAGCTTCTGTAAAGTTTGAAGCGAAATTTTAGTGATCTTGGACATTTCATGTAATGTCAGATGCAGCTCTGTTCTAATGAATTTTGCAATGACATATATCGGCCAGTCTGGATTAAGCTGAATCATTTCTAAGACATATTGTCTTTTTCTAATTTGCTCTATTTGAGAGAGTGGAATAAAACGTTTATCCATAACAAATCTCCTTTAATTGTGCGCAAATACCTTCAATGCGATATGCACAATTTTCTAGAATTTCATCATCTATCCCGATAGATTTCATATGGGTTAAAAGCCCTTGATACAAAGGTAATTGTTCAGAAAATACAGATTTTATTTGTTCTATGGTTAAAGAACTGCATTCTACAATTTGATGAGCAATTGAAGCCCAATTGTTATCGTCTTTTTCCCATCGAGTAGATCTCGCGATTCCATCAGGATGTAGCCACATAGGGGCAAAATCAAATAAAGGCGTTAATTGAATATCGCCATTGTTAAGCCTTTGAAATGCCGTATTACGGGTATGATTATCTTTATTTCCTAAAGCGATATTGGCTAAATCTCTTTTTACATATTCAAGAATTTCTGTTTCTGGATCCGTACAATAATTCATGATAATTTTGCAGACTTCGTTATGAGACATTTTTACTCCGAAGCCCGCTTTTCCACTAAAAGAAGCTAAACTTTCTTGGGCTATTCTTTCAACACGGTTATCAACCACTTGCCGATCAAAACGTGGAATAAATAAAGTTCTTCCATGTAATTCTAGAGGTCTAAACACTCGCAATCCTAAATATGCTGCTATTTGCATATATAAGGGTTCTTGATTCAAAATTTTGTTTAGACGTTGATCCGTTCCTCGGCTAAATTTAACCAACCAGTGCTGTTTAGCCATTTCATCAGGTAACGTATGATCAAGATAAAATAACTCATCATGACCTTGTGTGAGTAATAGTTTTGGCCACTCACCTTGAACACCCGATGATCCAGAGATAAATAGTCCAAAAGATGATAATGACTCAAGAAACTCTTCACTACGTTCGATAATTTCCTGTATTGAAAATCCTTGTACTAACTGATCTGACTGTTGAGTTAAAAGCCATTCATGAGCTTCTTTTATTCTTAAGTTACCAATAGGGTTGCTCGCTCCTACTTTAAGCAATGACCAATCTGCCGACTCTTCTTCATACTCAGGGCGACCAAGTTTTTTTAATAGTTCTTTTCGACCATATCCTTGAGGTAATAGATCAATTAGAAAAGCTGGCCACGTAGGCTCAATATTGCTTTCTAAATTAATCGGATAATGGTTTGAAACAGCATGACCATCTCGTAACCCCATATGTTCAATTGCATAATCCATTGAATAATATGTTCCGCAGCTAGCTTTCCAACCTTTAGCTTTTTCACCTATTACTTCAATAGTGGCACAATCGATCCATTGATTATTCAGAAATATTTGGACAGAGCAAAAATCATTCATAATTCTATTTAAATAGTAAAGTATGGGCAGTTTTGCCTATTATATACTTATTATAGTAGTAAAGTATTATTTTTATCCAAGTGAGTTTTCAAAATTATGCTTCATCCATAATCCATTTCTTTAAAAAGAGCATCCTCGATTTCATAAGTACCATTTTCTGGTTTAAAAATAATTTGTTTTTTTGATAAAGAACGTAGGGCCGATTGAATACTTGATACCGCAATGTTATCTACACCAATGGAATCAGCCAGATGTTGTCTAAATTGACTACTATAAAGTTCAACTTGTGATTCCGCTATGGCTTTTAAAATTAGCTGTTCTAATAACTTAAACTCTCCCCATAATCCCGAAAAGTCACGATGCCCCATTGTATCGGCTATAAGCTGTTCCTTGGCAAAATCTATAGCCAGCATTGGGTTTAAGGCTAAACGCTCCACTAATGATCTTGCTAGTTGAGGACTTTGCTTCATATCTAAAAAAGCGTGCCATAAAATTTCTTTATTCAAACTACGTCCTGTTGTCTGATTAAATACATCTGCCAGATAATCTGTAAATGCTTTTGTTAGATTTAGAAAAGGTAAATTCTGTCCATAATGAAAAAATGGAGCACTACTCACAGAAAACATTTGTCTCAGGCCTTCTCGACTTGAACCAGTAAAAATCACCTTTATTGTTTCTTTATGCATATCTAAAGCGGTACGTAAACTGGCAATCGTGGTTTTATATTTTGAACTAGCTAAAGCCTGAATCTCATCAAGTAACAGTAAAATAGGTTTCCCCTGCTGAGCCAGTTTAGTAATGCTAGACAAAATACTGGAATTCACTTGTCCTTGTAGAAGTGTCACTTCAGCTTTTACCTCTGCCACCTCTGTACTTAAAGAACCAATATTTTTAATCCAATGTGTGGCTTTCCCCATTAAGCCATTTTGTTTTGAAAACTCATCAAGAGCTTTTACAAACTGCCCTTCACTATGCAGGCCTGCATCTAAAAAACTGAAATAAAAAACGCGCCATCCAAGCTGTTCTGCTAGGGGCGTAATATCTTTTCGTAAAAATTCAGTTTTTCCCATCCGGCGTGGGGCAAAAAAAGTCAGAGAACTAGCTAGTCCAGTCTCAAACATGCCTAAAATTTGTTTCGCCAGTTCGGTACGTGGAAAGTGCCAAGGGTCATTGGAGATGGTCATCATTTTAATTACTCGGCAATGATTTATTTATTACCATAGAATGGGATTACCAAGTCATATATATGATGCATCACCCGATGGCTGGGTGTGCTCCAGAATTTTGGTGGCTATTCAGTCCATCATTACTTACATTCCAACTCTCTAGTTTTCCAACTAGCCCAGGTTATAATAATGGCCACCCAAAATACGATTGATCTATTATGAACACCTCCAATGACCCTTTACACGGCAAAAAACTTGCTGACATTTTGGATGAATTATTGGATTACTACGGTGGCTTTGAAGGTTTAAGTCGTAAAATTGAAATTAGATGTTTTTGCATAGACCCAAGTGTTAAATCATCATTGCGATTCTTGCGTACCACACCATGGGCACGTGAAAAAGTAGAAAGCTTATATTTGTACGTCTTACGCCAAAAGGCAAAACAGAAACCGTAGCCCCAGGCAACACCCCTCTCATTATAAAATTATACCAGTCAGTAAAACACCTTTAGATTAAGCATATGTATGTTGGTTATTATTGTTGATTATCACAATAAATTAGTGACCAAAAATCAAAGTACCCCACCCTACCTTAAATTACACCACACAAAATAAAAACTCTATATAACTGTTATATATAGAGTTTATTAAAATACCAATTATGTTATTTAGTGTATTTTATGTCGGTGACTCTTGCCAAGGTTGGGGTATTTCTTTTGAAAAATCAGTCAAAACCATAAAGATCAGACTAAATGCAACCATAAAAACAAATAAGATGACCCAATAAGCGAGAAGCTCAGGAATCTCACTAAAATTGATGTCGTACCCAAACCAAAGAAAGCTAAAACTAAATGAAATATACGCAATAAATTTAAGAAGTAGTTCTAAAATATTTCGTGCCAACATTGCATCTATTGGCCTAACAGGCTTATAACTAAAAAGTCCTTGGTTAGAACGAACAGCACTCATTGCTTGAGTAACACCCGTTCTAAACATGAAAAATGGAATAATCCCATTAATCAAAAAAACAACGTAATCTATGCCTGGTAAAATTCTTTGCATGATTGCACCAAACAAAAATACCATCACCCCTATTGTGAATAGTGGCTCCAGAAAAACCCATAAGTATCCCAAGCGATATTGACCAAATCTTGTTTGTAATTCGCGCAAAAATAAAGCACGGATAGATGCACTCATTACGCGTGTACTAGATCTAGGCTTTAACCTTGGCAACTTCTGCATATTTATAATTTCTTGTGAATTGTTCATAATTTTTCGACGATATATAAGTTATATTTCAATCAAAAAATCTTCTAAACAATTACATTCGAACACGGGCTTTCATGATTGGATTACACATTAATTATATAGACTTAAAAATGATGTTAGAAATTGTTTACTATTTGTTGTTTTTTGATTTCCAATCAAAAAATAGATCACATTTAAATGAAATTTCAATAAATAAGTCACAATTAGAATAAAAACAAACTTGCAATAACTTATAATTAGTAGTAGCTATTCCTTTTAATTTTTTAATAATATTATTCAAGTGCCTAAACTTTCCTCACAATCATCCTTTTTTCAAACTAAGTCTTCTTCCCTATGTTTTCTATACTGTGTATAACAATGAACCAGTAAGTAAAAACCAGAAGCATAGGCAAAACACGTTAAAAAGCGTTAAACTATGCAACCATTTAATGAATTAAATGTCGTTAATGACTAACAAAAAGGTGAAGGTTGATGCCGCTCAATACAGTTGAAGAGCTTGTAGCAGACATCCGTGCAGGAAAAATGGTTATCCTAATGGATGACGAAGATCGTGAAAATGAAGGTGATTTAGTCATTGCTGCTACACACGTTCGTCCAGAAGATATCAACTTCATGATTACACATGCACGCGGTTTAGTATGTCTAACATTAAGTAAAGAGCGTTGCCAACAGTTAAATTTACCACTAATGGTCGATGCAAATGGTGCTCAACACGGTACAAACTTCACGCTTTCAATTGAAGCTGCGCAAGGTATTTCAACAGGAATTTCGCCTGCAGAGCGTGCACATACAATTCAAACAGCTGTTGCTGCACATGCAAAACCTGCTGACATTGTTCAACCAGGTCACATCTTCCCATTAATGGCACAACCTGGTGGTGTTTTACACCGTGCAGGTCATACGGAAGCAGGATGTGATTTATCACGTTTAGCGGGTTTAGAACCAGCATCTGTTATTTGTGAAATCATTAATGAAGATGGCACGATGGCGCGTCGTCCAGATCTTGAAGTTTTTGCAGAGAAACATGGTTTAAAAATTGGTACAATTGCCGATCTTATTCATTACCGTATGACCAACGAGCAAACGGTAGAACGTATCGACCAACAAACACTTGATACTGAATATGGCACTTTTGAATTATTCCGTTACCGCGAACTAGGTAATCCAGATATTCATCTAGCTTTAGTAAAAGGTGAACCCAAAGAAGGTGTAACAACCGTTCGTGTTCATGGTTTCAACCCTGCACGTGACTTGCTCAAAATTAATAAGCAAGATGGTGAACCTGCTTGGAACCTAGACCGTGCTTTAAAAGAAATTTCGAAGAGCGATCGTGGTGTTTTAGTTTGGATTGGTCAACGTCATTTACAAGACTTAGGTCCTGCTCTTGATGCTTTAACTACACCTAAAAATGTAAAATCGAATTCTGCACTTTCACAGCAATATCAAACGATTGGTGTTGGTGCACAAATTTTACGTGATTTAGGTGTAGAAAAAATGAAGCTTTTAAGCTCACCTTTACGTTTTAATGCATTATCAGGTTTTAATTTAGAAGTGGTGGAATACATCACTGCACAACAAACATCTTAAAAAATAATCGAGGTTGTTATGGCTATTCGCCGTATTGAAGGTATGTTACATCTCGCTAGCGAAGGTCGTTACGCGATTTTAGTTGGTCGTTTTAACAGTTTTGTTGTAGAACATCTGTTAGAAGGTGCAATTGATACATTGAAACGTCATGGCGTATCAGAGGATAATATCACTGTTGTTCATGCCCCTGGTGCTTGGGAACTTCCTGTAGTTGCAAAAAAACTTGCAGCTTCAAATGGTTTCGATGCAATCATTGCATTAGGCGCAGTGATTCGTGGTAGCACGCCTCACTTCGATTTTGTTGCTGGTGAATGTGCCAAAGGTTTAGGCGTTGTTGGTCTAGACACAGGCTTACCAGTAATTAATGGTGTACTCACTACGGATAGTATTGAACAAGCGATTGAACGCTCTGGTACAAAAGCAGGTAATAAAGGTGGCGAAGCTGCCCTTACTGCGATTGAAATGGTTAACTTGTTAAAGGCTATTTAACGCTATGTCGCAAACACTTCAAGCTACTTATGCAGCAAAACGTAAAGCACGTCGCTTTGCTGTACAAGGAATTTATGAATGGCAAATGAGCCACAATCCAGTGCATGAAATTGAAGCACGTACACGTGTTGAAAATGCAATGCACAAAGTGGATCTTAGCTATTATCATGAATTGTTAACTCAAGTGGTTGCCAATCATGAAGCATTGGATGCGCTCTTAATTCCAGTATTGGATCGTGAACTTAACGCATTAGATGGCGTTGAGCGTGCGACCCTTCGTCTTGGCGCATATGAATTGAAAGAACATCTTGAAATTCCATATCGTGTTCTTTTAGATGAAGCAATTGAGCTTGCTAAACACTTTGGTGGTGCAGACAGTCATAAATACATCAATGGTGTATTAGACCGTTTAGCAACTACTTTACGTGCAGCAGAAAAGCAACAATCTTCTAATTAATTTGAAGTAGTTTTGTTGTATGGCTGAGTTTTCCATCATTGACACTTATTTTAATCGAAAGGCTTCTTCGTCTGTCGATTTAGGTGTGGGTGATGACTCAGCCTTGCTCACCCCTCCTCCCCAGCAACAGTTGGTCATTTGTGCCGATACCCTCGTTGCAAGAAGACATTTCCCTCTAGATACAGATCCACATGCTATTGGTTGGAAATCTGTCGCAGTAAACTTATCCGATATTGCTGCAATGGGTGCAAAACCACACAGCATCTTACTCGCATTGAGCCTACCCCAAATTGATCATGACTGGCTAAAAGCTTTTAGTCAGGGTTTATACGATTGTTGCGATCAATTTGGCGTGAGTTTAATTGGTGGTGATACCACTCAAAGTCCTCATTTAACAATTTCAGTTACAGCACTTGGCTGGGTTGATATCGGTCAGGGTGTTCTGCGTTCTGGCGCGCAAGTGGGTGACTATATTTGTGTGAGTGGTCAAGTTGGCGATGCTGCTTTTGGCTTAAATCATCGCGATCATCCACTTAAAAAACGTTTAGATTACCCAACACCACGCTGTGCCTTAGGACAAAATCTTAAAGGTTTAGCAAATAGTATGATTGATGTTTCAGATGGTCTTGCTCAAGATCTTGGACACATCTTAAAAGCATCTAATGTTGGGGCTAAAATTGAACTAAATCAATTGCCTATTGATAGCGCATTAAACGAATTGCCTTTAGAACAACAATGGCAATATGCACTTGCAGGTGGTGATGATTATGAATTGTGCTTTACAATCAGCCCACAGAATCATGCTAAACTTCTGCAACAACAATTAGATATAAACATCAGTACAATTGGACAAATTACAGAAAATAAAGAATTACACTTTGTTCAAAATGGTCAAAACCAACTACTAAAATTTAATGGATATCAACATTTTGCATAAACCTGCAATCAACTTCAAAGAAATGAGTTGGGCAAACCGTATTATCGTCTTCTGTGGCGTAGGTTTTGGCTCAGGCTTAGCTCCAAAAGCACCAGGGACTTTCGGATCTGCTTTTGCTTTGTTATTTGTTCCTATTTGGCTTGCAATTGGTTTTTTTAACTCCATTTTAGCCATGCTAGTGATGTCTTTAATTGGTATCTATATTTGCGGACAAACAGCAAAAGTCATGAATGTTCATGATGATGGTCGTATTGTTTGGGATGAATTTGCAGGACAATCGATTACATTTTTACCGCTTATTTATTTTGGACAAATGAGTTGGTTATGGGTATTAATTGGTTTCGCACTTTTCCGCTTATTTGATATTTGGAAACCATGGCCCATACGTGTTATTGATCGCCAAGTGGGTGGTGGTTTCGGTATAATGTTCGACGATATTATTGCTGGTCTATGGGCTGCAATTTGTATTCTTGTGTACCTCTATATTTCAATGGCTTAAGCCAAATTTTCAAGGTGTATTATGTCAACTTCTGTGATTATTCTTGCTGCAGGTAAAGGAACTCGAATGCGTTCGAGCTTGCCTAAAGTATTGCAGCCACTCGCAGGACGCCCTTTACTTGGTCATGTCATTGAAACTGCAAAAAAATTAGATGCGAAAAATATCATTACTATTTATGGTCATGGTGGCGACTTAGTTCAACAGGCTTTTGCTCAAGAAAATGTGCAATGGGTTGAGCAAACGGAACAACTCGGTACAGGTCATGCAGTTAAAGTGACTTTACCTGTACTACCAAAAGATGGTGTTTCCCTCATTCTTTCAGGCGATGTACCTTGTATTACTCAAGAAACACTTGAAAACCTTCTTACTGTTTCACGTGAAACAGGTATTGGGCTTGTAACACTGACTCTTGCCGATGCGAGTGGTTATGGTCGTATCGTACGTGAAAATAATAAAATTCAAGCTATTGTTGAGCATAAAGATGCCAATGATCTGCAACGTCAAATTAAAGAAATTAACACAGGTATTTACTGTGTAAGCAATGCCAAATTACATGAATGGTTGCCAAAACTAAGCAACAACAATGCGCAAGGCGAATATTACCTGACTGATATCGTTGCGATGGCCATTTCCGATGGTTTAGAAGTTTCTTCTGTTGAACCACAAATGCCATTTGAAGTTGAAGGCGTAAATGATCGTGTTCAACTTGCTGCTTTAGAACGTGAATTCCAAACATTCCAAGCAAAAAAACTCATGCAACAAGGTGTTCATCTAATTGACCCTTCACGCTTTGACTTACGTGGTTCACTGACTGTAGGTCAAGATGTTCGCATTGATATTAATGTGATTATTGAAGGTGACTGCGAGCTTGGCAACAATGTAGAAATTGGTGCAGGCTGTGTGATTAAAAACACAAAAATTGCTGCAGGTACAAAAGTTCAGCCTTATAGCGTGTTCGATAATGCTGTTGTCGGCGAAGATGCACAAATTGGTCCATTTGCACGTTTACGTCCAGGCGCAAAACTTGCTGCCGAAGTTCATATTGGTAACTTCGTTGAAGTGAAAAATTCAAGTATTGGCTTAGGCTCTAAAGCAAATCACTTTACATACCTTGGCGATGCCGAAGTTGGCGCAGGTTCAAACATTGGCGCAGGTACAATTACTTGTAACTATGATGGTGCAAATAAGTTTAAAACTATTATTGGTGATCATGCCTTTATCGGCTCAAACAGCTCGCTTGTTGCCCCTGTTCACATTGGCAATGGTGCAACTATTGGCGCAGGCTCTACCATCACCCGTGATGTTGCAGAAAATAGCTTGGCGGTAGAACGTTCTAAGCAATTTGCGAAAGAAAATTATCAACGTCCACAAAAAATTAAGAAATAAGAGGAATTCACTATGTGTGGTATTGTCGGTGGCGTTGCAGAACGTAATATTAGTAATATCCTCATTGAAGGTTTAAAGCGCTTAGAATACCGTGGCTACGATTCAGCAGGTTTAGCTTTAATTAATCAAGGGCAAGTTCTACGTGAACGTCGTGTTGGTAAAGTGGCAAATCTTGAACAAGCCGTTTTAGCATCACAAGTATCGGGTTCACTTGGTATTGCACACACACGTTGGGCAACCCATGGTAAACCAACTGAAGAAAATGCCCATCCTCATATTTCAGGCAATGTTGCAGTTGTCCATAACGGTATTATCGAAAATTACCAAGAACTTAAAGATGATTTAGAAGCTTTAGGTTATGTATTTACGTCACAAACAGATACTGAAGTTGTTGCTCATTTAATCAATGATGCACTCAAAACAACACCAAGTTTATTAGAAGCAACACGCCAAGTTGTACCTCAACTTAAAGGTGCTTATGCGCTTGGTATCGTTCATACAGATCATCCTGATGAGTTAATTACGGTTCGTGAAGGTTCTCCGCTTGTGATTGGTGTGGGTATTGGTGAGAACTTTATTAGTTCGGATCAATTGGCGCTTCTTCCAATTACCAACCGTTTTATTTACCTTGAAGAAGGTGATATTGCACGTTTAACCCGTAATAGCATTGAAGTTTTTATAGATGGTCAATTGATTGATCGCCCTGTAAAAGAGCTTGATGCGACCGTAAGTAATGCATCTAAAGGCGAATATAAGCATTACATGCTCAAAGAAATTTATGAGCAACCTGAAGCCATTAAACAAACGATTTCTCAAGCTTTAAATGGCAATGCACTACGTGAAGATTTCTTAGCTTCTGCTATTCAAGATTTTGCCAATATTCAACAAGTTCAAATTATTGCATGTGGTACAAGCTACCATGCAGGCATGATTGCAAAATATTGGTTCGAGCAACTGATTGATCTACCTTGCCAAGTTGAAATTGCAAGTGAATTCCGCTATCGCTCACCTGTGATTGTAAACAATACGCTTTATGTATGTATCTCTCAATCAGGTGAAACTGCCGATACTTTAGCAGCACTTCGTGATACGCAAAAACGTGCAGCTGCAAAAAGCTTAAACATCACAACGATGACGATTTGCAACGTCGCAACATCTTCAATGGTTCGTGAAACAAATCATAGTTTATTGACGCTTGCAGGCCCTGAAATTGGTGTTGCATCAACCAAAGCATTTACTACTCAGCTTGCGGCTTTAATGCTTTTAGTGTTGAAAATTGGTCAAATTAAACAAACCATTTCTGATACTCAAATTGCTGAAATTGTGGCTGAGCTTTGGCATACACCAAAAGTTATTTTAGATACATTGCAAAATGATAAAGAAATTTTACGCTTATCTGAACTCTTTGTTGAGAAGCAACATTGCCTATTCTTAGGTCGTGGTACGCACTTCCCTATTGCGCTGGAAGGTGCTTTAAAACTCAAAGAAATTTCATATATTCATGCTGAAGGTTATGCAGCAGGTGAACTTAAACATGGTCCACTTGCACTTGTAGATAACGACATGCCTGTTGTTATTCTTGCACCTCAAGATGACATGCTCGACAAACTCAAATCGAATATGGAAGAAGTTCAAGCACGTGGCGGTGAACTGTTCGTCTTTGCCGATGAAAATAGCGGTATTAAAGCTAAAGATCGTCAGCATGTGGTTTATGTACCAAGCGTAAATGCCATTCTTGCGCCTATTGTTTATAGTGTTCCTGTTCAATTGCTGTCTTATCATGTTGCTGTATTGCGTGGTACAGATGTCGATCAGCCACGTAACTTAGCGAAGTCTGTCACTGTAGAATAATCATTGAATCAAAAGGCTGGAAATTCCAGCCTTTTTTCACATCACTTGGAAATGAAAATGACTAAACTTACTTGCTTTAAAGCCTATGATATTCGTGGCAAGCTTGGCACAGAACTCAATGAAGAAATCGCCTATAAAATTGGTCGTGCTTATGGTCAAATCTATCACCCCAAAACGGTTGTGGTTGGTTGCGATGTCCGCTTAACAAGTGAAGATTTAAAACAAGCAACCATTAAAGGCTTAAATGATGCTGGTGTTGATGTTTTAGATTTAGGTATGACAGGCACAGAAGAAGTCTATTTCGGTGCTTTCCATTTAGATGTACAAGGTGGTATTGAAATCACCGCAAGTCACAATCCAATGGATTATAACGGTATGAAATTGGTGCGTGATAATGCACGTCCAATTAGTGCCGATACTGGTTTAAAAGAAATCCAACTTCTTGCAGAATCGGGCGAATTTAAAGATGTTGCTGAAAAAGGCACATCTAAAAAATATAATATTTTGCCCGAATTCATCGAACATCTGATGACGTACATTGCCCCTGCAAAAATCAGCCCATTAAAGTTGGTTGTGAATGCAGGCAATGGCGCAGCAGGTCATGTTATTGATGCCATTGAAGATAAATTCAAAGCACTTAATATTCCTGTTGAATTTATTAAAATTCACCACGAAGCTGATGGCACTTTCCCAAATGGTATTCCTAACCCAATTTTAGTTGAAAACCGCGATAGCACTCGTGATGTAGTACTTGCACATAAAGCGGATATGGGGATTGCTTGGGATGGTGACTTTGATCGCTGCTTCTTATTCGATGAAAAAGGTCAATTCATTGAAGGCTATTATATTGTCGGCTTATTGGCTCAAGCATTTTTATTGAAACAATCAGGCGAAAAAATTGTGCATGACCCTCGCCTTGTTTGGAATACTTTTGATGTTGTTGAGCAATATAAAGGTGAAGCGATTCAATCAAAATCGGGGCATTCATTTATTAAAGAAAAAATGCGTGAACACAATGCAGTGTATGGCGGAGAAATGAGTGCTCATCATTATTTCCGTGACTTCGCTTACTGCGATAGCGGTATGATCCCTTGGTTACTCGCAGCTTCTGTTTTATCTGAAACTCAAAAGCCACTATCTTCTCTTGTTGAAGAAATGATTGAAAAATTCCCTTGTTCAGGTGAAATCAACTTTAAAGTTACAGATACTCAAGTGACTATTCAAAAGATTTTCGATCACTTTGCAGATCAAAATCCATCTATTGATAAGACTGATGGCGTAAGTTTAGATTTTGGTGCTTGGCGTTTAAATGTTCGTGCTTCAAATACCGAACCCCTTTTACGTTTAAATATTGAAAGCCGTAAAGATAAAAACCCGAAACCGATACAAGCTTATGTTGATGAGCTGACACAATTGATTCAAGCTTAATTTTTAGATTGATCTATCCAATAAAAAAGAGCCTTAAGGCTCTTTTTTATATTTCAAATTTAACGATATCCATTCGGATTTTGCTTTTGCCAATTCCAACTATCGACAAGCATATCTTCCAAAGCAAATTTTGGTGTCCAACCTAACTCTTTCACAGCACGAGCATTATCTGCAAAAGATGTTGCAACATCGCCTTCACGGCGTGGTGCAAATTCAAAAGGAATATGAATACCATTCACTTTTTCAAAAGTTTGTGCAATTTCAAGCACTGAACAACCATTGCCTGTACCAATATTCCAAGCACGGCAACCTTGAGTATTTAAGCGATTATTCAAAGCACATAAATGCGCATTGGCTAAATCGACCACATGGATATAATCACGCACGCCTGTACCATCTACAGTATCGTAATCATTACCAAATATTGATAATTTTTCACGACGACCAACCGCCACTTGAGTGACATAAGGCATTAAGTTATTTGGAATACCTTGCGGATCTTCACCCATTAAGCCACTTTTATGCGCACCAACAGGGTTGAAATAACGTAATAATGCAACTGACCAACGCTCATCTGCAATAGATAGTTTTTGCAATAATTGCTCAACAATAAGTTTGGTATAACCATAGTTATTCGTTGGCATACCCGTTGGCATATCTTCATTGAGTGGTGAAACATTTGCTTCATCATAAACCGTAGCAGATGAGCTAAAAACCAATTTAAATACTTCAGCACGTTCCATGGCTTTTACTAAGCTAATCGAGCCTGAAATGTTATTTTCAAAGTACTTTAACGGTTCTTGCTGACTTTCACCTACAGCCTTCAAACCTGCAAAGTGGATGACGGCATCTATTTGATGTGTTTTAAAAATTTGATCTAAAATTGCATCATCTAAAATATCGCCTTCTACAAAATCGAGTGTTTTAGATGTCAATGTCTGAACACGATTTAAAGACTCTTCAGAACTGTTCGATAAGTTATCGAGTACGACAACTTTATGTCCTGCATTCAGTAATTCGACACAAGTATGCGAACCAATATAGCCTGCACCACCTGTCACTAAAATTTTAGACATGATCCTTTCCCATTAAAATATGAATTAATCCCTGTGTAGAAGCATCTAATACTGATAAATCTGTTTGCTCACCATTTAAAATAGGAAGCAATTGATTGGCAATTTCTTTGCCTTTTTCAACGCCCCACTGATCAAATGGATTGATATTCCAAAGTACAGATTGTACAAACACTTTATGTTCATACATGGCGATCAACATACCTAAACTGTAAGGATTTAGCTCTTGCATCAAGATTGTGGTACTTGGCTGATTACCCTCATATTTTTTATATTCTGGTAAATCTGAAACTTCATTTTGATCTAAAGCTTGATTACCAAAAGCAAGTAAACGCGATTGCGCCAAACAATTTGATAAAGCCAAATGATGTTGTTCTATCAGCGCATCTGCATTATCGACATAGGTGAATTGCTTAGCGTTATAACGATGTACAGGCGCAATAAAGTCACTACTCACCGACTGCGTACCCTGATGTAACAATTGATAAAAGGCATGTTGAGCGTTTGGACCAACCTCCCCCCAAACAATTGGGCAGGTATCCCAATCGACCTTTTCACCATTACGCTGAATCGACTTACCATTCGATTCCATTTCTAATTGCTGTAAATACGATGCAAAGTATTTCAAACGACCATCGTAAGGCAATACTGCATGGGTTTGAATGTCTAAGAAATTATTATTCCAAGCACCCAATAAGCCCATAAGCACAGGAATATTTTTCTCAAATGGTGCAGTTTGAAAGTGTTGATCTATTGCATGTGCGCCAGCTAAAAATTGTTTAAAGCCATCTACACCAATGGTTAAAGCAACAGGCAAACCAATACATGACCATAATGAATAACGACCACCTACCCAATCCCAAAGTAGAAATTGATTTTCGGGTGCAATTCCCCAAGCGGTCATTTTCTCAGGTTTGGTCGAAACACCAATAAAATGATGTTTTAGAATATGCTGATCTTGCCCAAGCGCTTTTTCTAGCCAAAGGCGAACGGTTTGCGCATTAGATAAAGTATCAATTGTGCCAAACGACTTCGATGAAATAATAAAAAGTGTCGTTTCAGGACGTAATTTGTGCAATAAATCTGAAAGTTGACTACCATCAATGGTTGAAACAAAGTGTGTATTTAAAGGCTTTTGCGTACTCTTTTTAAAGTCCGATAAAGCATGACTCACCATTAAAGGACCTAAGTCTGAACCACCAACACCAATATTCACCACATCTTGAATGACTTCACCTGTTGCACCACGATATTGACCATCATGAATTTTATTCACGAGGCTAAACATACGTTCTAATTGTGCATGTACATGTTCTGCAACTTTTGGATGTTGTTGATCATTTTTAGGTAAACGCAAAGCCCAATGCATCGCTGCACGTTGTTCTGTGTAATTAATTTCTTCACATGAAAATAAGCGTTTGATCCATGGTGAAAGTTCTTGTGCATGCGCCCATTGAACTAAATTTTTAATCACCTTTTGATCAACACGATGCTTACTAAAATCATAGACGATAGGATCGAGAGCCACTGAGAAATTTTGAAATCTTTGCTGATCTTCTGCGAATAATTCAGTCAGATGCTTATTTTCAAATTCATCTTTCAACGAATTTAACTGCACGATCACTGAACCTAAATCCTCTATAGGATAAGGATGAACCTTTGCAACCATTATCGCCCTACCCCCATATAAGCAAACCCTTGAGCTTTGACATAACTCGGGTCATAAATATTGCGACCATCTAAAATAAGCGGATGGTTCATTGTTTTTAATAGTTCAACATAATTTGGGCTCCAATATTGCTTCCACGCTGTCAATAAACATAAGGCGTGTGCATCTTTGACAGCTTCATATTGGTCTGTGCAGTAAATCAAATCTGCTCGGTGTCCATATTCTTTTTCTATTTCAGCAAGCGCTTGAGGATCATGCAATTTAACCGTTACACCTTGCGCCCAGAGTGCTTTCAACATGGCATGAATAGGTGACTGTTGAATACGTGCGGTATTTTCTTTAAACGCAGCACCCCAAATTGCCACAGTTTTACCTGCTAAATTACCATGGTAATAATTCCACAGTTTGCGAAATAAAATCTCTTTCTGCTGTTCGTTAATATCCCAAACTTGCGAGAGCAATTGGCTTTTTGTTCCTGTATCAGAAACCGTATTGGAAAGCGTTAAAATATCGTGAGAGAAGTTTTCACCACCAAAACCTGCCCCTGGATATAAATATGATGCGCCAATTCTACTATCAGCCGCCATACCCTGACGCACATGTTCAATATCAATCCCTAACTTTTCCGCAACAACAGCTAAATCGTTGATATAACTAATGCGCGTTGCCAACATTCCTGAAACACTCAGTTTCGTGAATTCAGCATCCAATACAGGCATAAACAAATATTGCTGTTCACGTGGAAACAGTGGGCGAAGTAATTCTTTAATTTTAATTTGACTAGATTCGGACGAGCTTCCGACAATAAGTTGCTTGGTTTGAACTAAACTTTGTAATGCATTTCCTTCCTGAATGATGTCAGGTAAATACACCCAATCATCTTCAGATAAAATATTTTCAAATTTTTCTGTACCGTGTAAACCTAAGGTCGATGCATTGATCATCAATTTTGGATGAATAATGGTTCGTTGTTTTAATTCTTTTAAAATCTCAATGCCTTGTGCTTCTTCAGTCGGATTAAAACTAAAGAAATAAGCATCTGTGTCTAAAGGAATATCTTTAAAGTTGCAGTATGTTAAAAAACCATTTTTTTGCTGTTTATCTAACAGTTGCTTCACAGCTTCATCTTGAGTATAGGCTTGTTCTAATGTTGGTTTTTTAAGAAGTTCGCACCAAAAAACTTGATGTCCACATTCTGCCAACAAAGCTGCCAATACACCTGAATATAAGGTTTGTCCAAATACTGCAACTTTCATATAAATTCCTAATTTTATAATTCGAGTTCTTTAATCAAATCTTTAAATGCATCACCCAATTTTGGATGATCTAGACCATAATGCAATACCGCTTTTAAGTAACCCAGCTTACTACCACAGTCAAATGTTTGACCTTTCATACGATAAGCTTCAACGGTATCTGTGTCCTGAAGCATGGCAATAGCATCAGTCAATTGAATTTCGTTGCCCGCACCTTTAGGGGTGTTTTCTAATAACTGCATAATTTTTGCAGGTAAAATATAACGACCAACTACAGAAAGATTCGATGGTGCAGCATCAATAGCTGGCTTTTCTACAATGCCTTGCATTTGAATACTATGACCCTCTGCAGGCGTCGATGCAACATCAACAATACCGTATTGATCTACAAGATGATCTGGCACAGCTTCAACCATAATCTGTGCAGATTGAGTGTTGTTAAAGCGTTGAATCATCAAACTTAAATCGTTAGTTTCTGATGGATCTTTCACCAATACATCTGGAAGTAATACTGCAAAATCTTCATCACCAACAACTGCTTTTGCACATAAAACAGCATGTCCTAAACCTAAAGGTTGTGGCTGACGTACGCTAATCACGCTGACATGTGGCGGTAAAATTTCAGTAATTTCTTTCAGAAGATCAAATTTCTTTTTATTTTCTAATGTCGTTTCAAGTTCAAAATTACGGTCAAAATAATTTTCAATTGATGCTTTTGAAGAATGAGTTACTAGAATAATTTGTTCAATACCCGCAGCAACAGCCTCACGAACAACATATTCAATTGCAGGACGGTCAACAACTGTAACCATCTCTTTTGGAATTGATTTACTTGCAGGTAAAAAACGTGTCCCTAAACCTGCAACTGGAAGAATTGCTTTTTTAATACTCATAATTTAACTCAAATTTAGTGCTGTAATTAGTTTACCTGAATCCGATCGCCACGTTGATAGCCATCTACATAATGTTCTAATTGGCTGAGTACCCAATTCACATCTTCTTCAACTGCTGTTAATTCGTTGATGTGATCGAACGTTTTAAGAATATCTTCTAAAGGATAATGCTTTTCATAAGATCTTAAAATACGGCTATGCTCTGTTGTTTCCGTGTTTTCTTGGTCAATCAATAGCTCTTCATATAACTTTTCGCCTGGACGCAAACCGGTATACTTAATTTCAATATCCCCATCTTCCGATGCTTGATCTTTTACTTTTAAACCACTGAGTGAAATCATTTGACGAGCTAAATCTTGAATGCGAACAGGTTGTCCCATATCAAGCAAGAATACATCACCGCCCTTGCCCATTGCACCCGCTTGAATCACCAACTGAGATGCTTCAGGAATGGTCATAAAATAGCGTGTCACTTCAGGATGTGTCACCGTAATAGGACCACCTTTGGCAATTTGCTGTCTAAATAATGGTACAACTGAACCTGATGAACCTAAAACATTACCAAAACGTACAATGCTAATTTGCGTTTGATTTTGCGCTTCTGCCATTGCCTGACAATACAACTCAGCTAAACGCTTTGAAGCTCCCATCACATTGGTCGGGCGAACGGCTTTATCTGTCGAAATTAAAACAAATGTTTCAACACTTTGTTTAACTGCGGCATTTAAGCTATATGCTGTACCCACTGCATTATTTTTCAAGCCTGCAATGGGGTTACATTCAACAAGCGGTACATGTTTATAAGCTGCTGCGTGATACACCGTTTGAACTTGATATTGCTGAATCACACGCTCAAGTTTCATTTGGTCTAATACGGTTCCTAAAATTGGAACGACTTTATCTTGTGAAATTAAACGTAATTCTTTATCTATTTGATATAAAGCAAACTCTGTCATTTCATACACAATCAACAATTTCGGTTGATTTTTAATGATTTGACGACACAATTCAGAACCAATTGAACCACCTGCACCCGTCACCATCACCACTTTATTATGGATATTCTTGGCGAGTAATTCAGGAATGGGTGGAATTGGATCGCGCCCAAGTAAATCGATAATATCAACTTCTTGGATATCTGAGATGCGAACTTCACCATCTACAAGGCGAGTTAAACTTGGTAATTCTGTAATTTTTAAATGTGTAGGTTCTAAGAATTTAATAATTTCGCTTTTACGTTCACGTCCAACTGAAGGTAATGCAATTAAGATTTCATCAACCGTATCTTTTTTTAATATTTTTAAAGCGTGTTTGGCATTATGTACTTTTAAACGCCCAATCATTTGCCCCGATAAAGATGCATTATCATCAATAAAAAATACAGGTAAATGTTCATCCGATTTATTTAACAGTGCCGCTATTTGCTGACCTGCAAAACCTGCACCATAAATCGCAACACGTTTACGCAGTACATCCGACAAAAATTGTGAACGTACGACAAAACGAATCACCCCACGACTAAACCAAATCCATGCAAACATCATGAAACCAAACATGAGTGGAATAGACATTGGAATAAATGCAGGCGTTAAATATGCTAGCAAATACAAAGCAAAAACAGTCACTGATGTTGCAAGCGCTAGTTTTACAATTAATGCTTCGTTAAAAGTACGAACAATAAATTTATAAACGCCACATGCGACCAAAATTAAACTTGCAATCGCAGCCACCCAAAGTGGACCAAATGGAATATTTGGTACAGCTTCTACGCCTAAATTCACCAAACGAATGGCATAACACAGCCAAATAAGTACGGGGAAAATTAGAAAATCCATCAACACCAAGAAGCTTTGCTTCACAATACGAGGCGCTGTAGATAATGACAAAATGATTGATTTCACAGAGTAAGATTCGATCCAAGCATGTGTTGTTCTCATTAAAATGTTCATTCGAATGAAAACAATATTTTAAATGTTATACGCCAAATGATTATACCTGAGTTCATCATTTGGCGAGTTGATTTAGAGTTGAGCAAGTACCTGCTGAATCGCATCTAGCGTTTTTTGAATGCTTTGTTCCGACAAAGTTGGATGTACCAAGAACATTAAGCTTGTTCCACCTAATGCTTTTGCATTTTCTAAAGCTTTTTCAGGACGCCAATGTGTACCATCAAATGCTTTTTCTAAATACACTTCAGAACAAGAACCACTAAAACAAGGCACGCCTAAAGCATTAATTTCCGCCATAATGCGATCACGCGACCAAGCTTCAGGCAAAGCACCTATATTCACTTGAACATAACATTTATAGGCTGCGTGTACATAATCTGAAGATGGTTTTGCAACTGTAAAATACGGACTATTTTCAAATACAGATTGAATACGTGCCATATTGGCATTACGTTTTTCAGTCCAATCAGGCATCTCGATCAGCTGTAAACGACCTATCACCGCTTGCATTTCCATCATGCGCCAGTTGGTACCAAAGTTATCATGCAACCAACGGAAACCTGGTGGATGTTGTTTGTTATAAATGCTGTCGTAGTTTTTACCATGGTCTTTATACGACCACATTTTTTTCCAAAGATTCTCATCATTGGTGGTGACCATACCGCCTTCACCACCTGTGGTCATAATCTTATCTTGGCAGAAAGACCACGCACCAATATGACCAATTGAACCTGCTGGTTTACCTTTGTACATCGCACCATGCGCTTGGGCACAATCTTCAATTACATATATGCCTTTTTTTTCAGCCAATTGCATGATTGGATCCATATCACACATCCAACCTGCCAAATGCACACAAATAATAGCCTTTGTATTTGGTGTAAGAACCTCTTCAATAGTACGACGTGAAATATTTTGTGAATCAAGTTCAACATCGGCAAAAACTGGATTTGCCCCTGCTGTCACAATTGAACTTGCCGATGCTAAGAATGTACGTGATGTGACGATCACATCATCACCTGCACCAATGTTTAGAGCTTTTAGTGCAACATCCAATGACACCGTACCATTCGCTACGGCTACTGCGTATTTTGTCCCTGCAAATTGTGCAAATTCTTTTTCAAATTCACGACATTCTTGACCTGTCCAATAATTCACTTTATTCGACAATAGAACTTTTGATACCGCGTCTGCTTCAGCTTGCGTAAAGCTTGGCCACGGCTCAAATGCAGTATTTAACATGGATTTTTCCTAGTTTGAAATTTATTTCGGCTCGATAATTCGAGCTGGATTACCCACAACAGTCACACCTGCAGGTACGCTTTTAGTCACAACAGCACCCATACCCACAATAGCACCTTTGCCAATCACTAAAGGGCGATCTGGAGTGCCTTGTTTAATCACGGCGCCTGCACCTATATAAGCATGATCTTCAATATGAATATTGCCGTTACATTTTACGTCTGGTGCAAACGTAACGAAATCACCAATAACACAATCATGTTCAACATAACTGTATAAATTGGCATGGAAACATTTTCCAATTTTAATATTTGAGGTAATGCTCACAAAGGGACTAATGGCACAACCTTCTGCTATTTGAGCATCATCCATTAGAACAACATTATCTGCATATACTGACCATAGTGAAATATGATCTTGCACTAATTGATTTGCCAATTTTTCACGAACTTGACTATTGGCAATGGCAATGAGTACGGATTTTTGTGATACATCTTCTTGTAAAAATTGTGTATAGTTCATTGCTCGATGGCCATTCACCATTGCAATTTCAGTCAGTGCATCATCAATAAATACAATTTCTGATGTCTGATTTTCTGAAACATCTTGTTCACGTGACAGTTGTTGACGTGCTACGGGCATCAAGCTACGCCCGCATCCTGAGACACCATAAACCGCATATAGCTTAGTCATTTTTATGTTCCACAGTGCCCGTGAATTTTGTCATGGTGACTTCACCTTCGGCACTAATATCATCTTTTGCGAGTACTTTTTTGACTGTTTTTAGCATAATTTTAAAATCAAGCCAAAGTGACTGATGTTCAACATACCATGTATCTAGCTCAAATTTCTTTTCCCAAGAAATAGTATTGCGTCCATTTACTTGCGCATAGCCTGTAATGCCGGGACGCACGTTATGACGTTTGGCTTGCTCTTCATTATATAAAGGCAAATATTCCACGAGTAAAGGACGTGGCCCAACTATACTCATGTCGCCTTTAATCACGTTCCAAAGTTCAGGCATTTCATCCAAACTTGTTGCACGAAGCATTTTCCCAAATGGCGTTAATCTTTCGCTATCAGGCAATGGATTACCCGATGCGTCAACGGCATCTTTCATGGTTCTAAACTTAATCATTTCGAAAGGTTTACCATGCAAACCCGGACGCACTTGACGAAATAGTACAGGCGAACCTAAGTTCTTTTTCACCTTGCGAGCAACAATAAAATACACAGGTGACAATAAAATCAATGCGCTTGATGCAATCAAAATATCGAATAATCGTTTGATCATGGCAACATTCCCATCTCTGTCATCATATGTTTATTCACTTGATGTACATCATATTTGTTTAATGCAATTTCACGTGAACGCTGTCCCATATAGCGAATGAGTTTAGGGTCTTCAATGAAATACTGCATGGTTTGAACCAAGTCATCTACCGATTTTACCGCAACCAAATAACCATTTTGTCCATTGATGACCGTTTCACGACAACCCGGTGCATCTGTTGTAATAATGGCACGTCCCATTGCCATTGCTTCCAATACAGTACGTGGCGTACCTTCTCTGTAAGATGGCAAAACATAAATCGAACTTGCTTGAATTGCAGGACGTACATCACTGAGTTTACCCCAATAATTCACGGTTTTATCTGCCACCCAAGCATCTAATTCTGCCTGAGAAATCGCAGATGGATTGTCGTCAATCCAACCCACCAAGTGGAATTCAGCTTCAGGATTTTTTTCTTTCACGATACCTGCAGCTTGTGCATATTCACGTACGCCTTTATCACCCAACAAACGTGCAATCAGTAAAAATGATGCCTTTGCTTCACCTTCGTTATTTTCAGGTAATGGCATGACATCAAAATCTTGAACATTTACACCTGAGCCATTCACCACAACCGCAGGTTTTTTCGCATCGAGTAAATGCATATCTCGAAATAGTTTCAAATCGTCAGGATTTTGGAAAAATACTTTATTGGCATGTTTTAAAGCTTGCGCATACAAACCGTGTACTAATTTCTGGAAGATGCTTCGTTTGCCCGATTCTACATTTTGAAAGGCATAACCCAAACCTGTAATAAGCGCGAATTTGTTCGGAACACCTGCAATCCAAGCGGCTAAAGTGCCATAAATGACAGGCTTAATCGTATAAGACAACACGTAATCAGGCTGAATTTGACGCATCAATGCAACCAAAGCCAATAAGGTTTTCAAGTCCTGAATAGGGTTTGTTCCTGTACGTTGCATAGGTACAGAATGAACGTGATAGCCCAAATTTTGTAATTGATTTAATTCATCTGAAAATTCATTTAAATCTGGTGCGCAAATATGAATTTCAAAGCCCTTAGTATGAATAGCTTCCAATAATTTGCCACGGAAATTCAATACAGATGGCAGAAAACTGCTGATCATTAAAAACTTCATCTGTGTTGTCTCCACATTGCCAAATATTGTTGGCTCACACGTTCAATACCAAAATTTTGTTCTACGCGTAAACGTGTCGAGTGTTTTAATTGTTGCTTATCTTCAATAGATGAATTTACATAAGCCAAAATCGCCTGTGCCAAAGCCTCAGCATTGCGCGGTGGAACAATCCAACCATATTCATTCACAATATATTTTGCATCACCAACATCTGTACTGATACAAGGCAAACCTGAAGCCATTGCTTCAACTAAAACATTCGGAAAACCTTCTGTAATTGATGTCATTAAAAAGGCATCAATTGACCGATAAAACTCAGGCATATCTGGTACTTGATCGAGCAATTGAACTTGCTTTTCATCTAAGTTGTACTGTTCAAAATACTGTTTGATTTCGGGGTTTTCTAAATTTGCCCCTGCACCTGCAATTTTAAAAATAATCGGCTGATCTTTTAGTTTTGCAATCGTTTCAAATAAATATAAATAGCCTTTCGCAGGGTGATAACGCCCTGCAAAACCAATCACAATAGGCTCATGAATTTTTAGATTAGGCTGATATTTTTCTAGTACCACACCATTGGCAATCACAGTTGAATTGTTATTTTTAAAACCAAATTTTTGATGCTGTTCTAAAGACGAATGCGCACAATAAATAATACCTTCGGGCTTTTTCGACAAAAACTTACTGAATGCCAAAGCCACTTTAGTGCTGATCGATTCATCTTTTGGAGATGCTAATGAATGATGAATTCCCCAAAATATTTGAGGTTTATTCTTCATCTTTAATGTCGCAAGAGAAGTCAACACATTGCCGTGATACATCCAACATTGCACGGTTTGAGGTGCTAATGTTTCTAGTAATTCTCGCAATTTACGCAGTACCGAAAAGCTATTTAAACCATTCCAACCCAAAGCATAGTGAGATGAACACATTGCCAAAGCATCTGCATAAACTTCAGATGTTTTCATTAAAGAGATAATGATATGTTCACATTCTTGCTGTGTTTGCTGAATAAGGCGTGACAACATCATTTCTGCACCGCCCACGCCTGCAAAATTGGTAATCACATGAACAAATTTTTGCTTGTTCAAGATGAACGCTCCATCATCTTCAAATAGCTTTTAAGCACATTTTTCTTGTGAAATTGACTGCAATGTTGTTCAAACTCAGCATCACTATAATCCACATAATCTTCAAATAAAGCCTTTTTCATAGCAGATGTCATCGCAGTTTCATCATTACATTCGACCAATAAGCCAAACTTAGAGTTCACTAAAATTTCCATTGGACCACTTGGGCAATTTGTACTCACCACTTTAATTTTTGATGCCAATGCTTGAATTAAAACACCCGGCAAACCTTCCCAATTTGAGCTTAAAACAAAAAGATCTGCATACTTAAAATAAGCATAAGGATTTGGATCGAATCCTGCTAAATCAACCATATCTACCAAGTTTAAATCTTGAATTAATTGTTCAAGTTCAGCTCGTAACTCACCCTCACCTAAAATAAGCAATCGAGTTTCAGAATGTGCTTGATGTAGTTTTGCAAATGATTGAATAAGAAAACTAAAGTTTTTCGCTTCAGTTAAACGACCAACTGCCATCACCACTTTCGTGTTTGCTTGATTGTCTGCTTCGAAAAAGCGATGTGATGTCGGTGCTTTTAATTTTTCAAAATAAGCATCATCAATAACAGGGTTATAAATAGTGATGAGATTTTGTTTTTTATAGCTGTAATATTCACGAAAATCTTCTTGCACACCGTTCGACACACAAACAATTTGATCTGCCATTGGATACGTAAAATTGACTAAGCTTTTTAAGATGAATTTCGACAATCCTTCATTTTTCATATTTTTTGAAGGTGTAGATACTTCACGAAAAATCATCTTGGTTTTTACACCTGCTAATTTTTTAGCAAAGGCGCAAATAATATTGGTATGGGTTTGAGTCGCAACGACACAATCATATTGCTGTTTTTTTAGCTGATTTATTAATGGAAATATGGCATTTGCAACACGTCCACAATCAAAATTGATCAGCTGAATTTTAGAGTTCACTTCAGGCAGTAACTTACCCTTTTCACCATGAATATTACAGACAGCTAAATCAATGTTTAAGCCTTGTTCAACAAAACTGTTGGCAAGTTGAATGACCGTACGCTCTGCCCCACCACCACCAAGCGTTGGTAAAAAGAACATCACTTTATTCAGCATAAAAAGACCTAAAATTTGGGAGATTAAGATTGTTTTTGATTTTGCAGTTCAATGGCACGTTGCACTCGCTCTACATAGCCTTGAACATTAGCTAAGTCTGTATCATTTGCACATGTGGCTTTAATTTTGGCTTGGTAATCTTCAAAGCTAGAAACGACCTTAGCAGGCACACCAATAGCAACAGAATTGTCTGGAATGTCTTTTGTAACGACTGAACCTGCGCCAATCACCACATCAGAACCAATCGTTACACCCGGCATAATGATGCTATTCACACCGATAAATACACGAGAACCAACTGTAATTGGGGCAAATTTTTGATAGCGTTTTCCATGTTCATCTTTGACTAAACACGTACTGCCATCATGCGTGATAAATTTCACACCCGATGTGACTGTGACATCATCGCCAATACTGACCAGAAAAGGCTCTGAACCCCAACTCTTAATGTAGATGCGACAATTATTACCCACATTCACCCCTTTTTTTCTTGCATAAGCAACGCTGCCTTTAGCAAGAAAATAAGCCAAATCAAAAATATGACATAAAATAGCTTTTATAAACTTCATGACAAAAACCTTTGATTTATGGATGGAAAAATAAGAAATTGAAGCTAACTTATTTGTTTAGAATTACGCTATTTTAACTGAAAATGCATCTTTCAGATACGATCTAAACATGGATGAATACACTGTTCAGTAGATTGAGAATCGACTTATTCTTTTAGTTTTATGATAACTCTTTTGGTTTCATCGTTAATTTTTTCGTAGGTGTTCCCACATAAACGCCCGCTTCTGTAATATTTTTACTCACTAGCGAACATGCACCTACCACCACATTATCTGTGATTGTTACACCATCTAATACTGTAACTCGTGCACCGAACCAATTATTTTGACCGATCTCAATGCCTTCTTTGGTAATTGCATCTTTAAATAAAATATCAGGATCATCAAACTTATGGTTGCTAGCAATCATAATACTTTGTGTGCCAATACGCGTGTTATCACCAATTTTTAGCCCACCACAACCATTTAAAAATGATTTTGAATTGATGCTGACATCACATCCAATTTCAACTTTTCCACCAAAGCATTTGATATAGCAAGATTCACCAATAAAGCTATTATCTCCAATAATCAGCGATGCACCATTTTCAACAATTAGCGTAACATCATCACCAATATAGACGTTTTTACCAATGTGAACGTGTCCCGAAATATCAAGTTTTGTACGTTTTCCAAAGTATTTAAACTGCGTACCGAATGCCATGTTATATAAGCTTTTTCGGCATGCTACAGAAAACCAATTGAGTACTTTTAAGCATTTAAAAAAGATCACTTTGGGTTTCTCCATACCACATACAAAATGGCAAAATTATAGAAAATTAAGGATGCAGGCACAGCCAACAACATATACATTTTATTTTCTATCAACATATATAATGCTGCAAATAATGCAAATTTTATAATAAGTTCAATAATTTGTAATTTAAACAATTGCTGACTATTACGTTTTGCAATCAAATATGCCGAACTTGGCGGATTACAAAATACAGCCCAATATCCCAAGGCTAAAATTTGGAAATATAATGATATACCCACCCAATGCTGTCCAAAAATCATGAGATATAAAGATTCAGGCAACACAAAGAAAAGTGCAAAAAATGGCAGTGAAATCACACTTAAAAATACGCTACTTTTTAATGCTTCACGCGGTGAATTTGCATGTTTAAATTTGCGAATGAAGAACTGGCGAATAGTTTGCGACATTAAATTAATGGGTACACGCAACGTCCGTTCAACAATGGAATAAAAACCAACGGCTTGATAACCAATAAAATGTGACACGACATAATAAGGTAAATTATGTGAAAAGCTGTTTAATAATGCATGCGGTGTATTGGAAAAAATGAAATCTTTATAGTTTTTATAACTGCTCCAACTCACTTGATATAAGCCGTGAATCACAATATAAAACAGCACTGTACATAGCATAATGACTGAACTGACAGCATAGCTATTTACTAAGCTGATGCTCATCATCAACGGTAAACCAAGCTGTACAACGACCACAATTAAACTACGATAAATATTTAAAGTGGCACAAAAAAATTCTGCTTCATGGGCAAATTTATAATTATATAAACTTTGCAAAACTGTATTGGCTAACACACCAAAACAGATGGCTAAAATCATTGAAAAATCAAAAAAGAAACTTAAAACAACTGCCGATAACAGACTGAAAATAAAAGAAAAAACTGAGCCTTCAAAAATCAAGCTTTTCTGATCAGCATCATCTGCAACAAGTTGTGCTTGGTCTAACCGTAAATTGGCAATGGTTGAAAGTACACTGACTATTGCAAGTGCTACACCATATTGACCAAAGTCATGTACAGAATATAGGCGCGTTAAAAAAGGAAGTGCGATAAATGTAATTATCGCACCAACTAATAAACTGGATGTAATTAATCCAATTGACTGATATTTTGAAACAAGCGTTCGAATGCTCATGTCAGATTTTTAACGTACCACTGCATCGCAAGTTGAATACCTTCATCAATTTTGAATTTCGGGTCATAAGCTAAATAATTTTGGATTTTCGCAATACTCGCTTGAGAATGGCGTACATCCCCTGCTCGGAAATCACGATAAACCGCATCTTTATGATAATTCACTGAATTTTCAGCCAATGCAACTTTAATTGCATTAAACAAATCATTCAAAGTTGTGCGGTTACCAACAGCCACGTTATACACTTGATTTTTCGCATCATCATTTGTCGTGGTTGCTGCCAAAATATTGGCTTGAACGGTATTGTTGATGAAGCAGAAATCTCGACTTGTTTCGCCATCACCATTAATGAAAACATCATCGCCTGCAATCATAGAAGCAGTCCATTTTGGAATCACCGCAGCATATGCACCATTTGGATCTTGGCGTTGACCGAATACATTAAAGTAGCGTAAGCCAATGGTTTTAAAACCATATGTGCGTGCAAATACATCTGCATAAAGCTCGTTGACGTATTTGGTTACAGCATATGGAGATAGCGGATTACCAATATGTTCTTCTACTTTTGGCAATGCAGGATGATCGCCATAAGTTGAGCTACTTGCTGCATAAGTAAAGCTTGAAACGCCTGCATCACGTGCAGCAGTCAACATATTTAAGAAACCGCTAATATTGGTTTCATTGGTTGCAATTGGGTCTGCAATTGAGCGAGGAACAGAACCTAAAGCAGCTTCATGTAGAACATAATCCACACCTGCGCATGCTTTTTGGCAATCTTCAAATTTACGAATATCACCTTCTTGGAAAGTGAAATTTGCCCATTGCTCGGCAGAAACCAAACTTTGAACTTCGTCTAAATTGTGCTGATGACCTGTTGCAAAGTTATCTAAACCCACCACTTTTTGGTTGAGTTTCAATAAAGTTTCTAAGAGATTTGAACCAATGAAACCTGCAACACCCGTCACTAACCAGATTTTTGGTGTTTGTTTTAATTGGTCACAAACAACATCAAATTGGTTCATTTTTAAATTCCTAATTCTTTCAATTACAGACGAATATCTGATTCTGTTTGTGGCAATACATATTTCAAATCATATAAAACATGATTTTCTTTACCTAAAGCACGAATTTTTTCGGCACCTAAAGCCACAAATTGCTCATGTGCAACTGCTAAAATAACAGCATCATACACACCATTTTGTAGTTCTTGAGTGGTGCGAATACCGTATTCATGTTCAGCTTCGTCTGCATCAACCCAAGGATCATAAATATTCACATCGATATGATATTCTTGAAGTTCTTTTACAATATCAATAATCTTCGTATTACGAATATCTGGGCAGTTTTCTTTAAAACTCAAACCAAGTACTAAAACTTTCGCACCTTCAACCTGAATTTTTTTCTTAATCATGCTCTTCACGAGTTGAGTCACGACATAAGCACCCATCGCGTCATTTAAACGACGACCTGCCAAGATAATTTCAGGATGATAACCAATTGCTTGTGCTTTATAAGTTAAATAGTACGGGTCTACACCAATACAGTGACCACCGACTAAACCCGGACGGAAAGGAAGGAAGTTCCATTTTGTGCCCGCAGCTTTTAACA
This sequence comes from Acinetobacter portensis, assembly GCF_009372215.1. Taxonomy (GTDB): domain Bacteria; phylum Pseudomonadota; class Gammaproteobacteria; order Pseudomonadales; family Moraxellaceae; genus Acinetobacter; species Acinetobacter portensis. The sequence goes on from NZ_LWRV01000049.1 coordinate 61,724, forward strand.
CGGACTCTGTATCGATGCCCATTTTATTGAAGATGAGTGCAAGTTCATTAATCAGGGCAATATTCACATCACGCTGTGTGTTTTCAATCACTTTTGCAGCTTCAGCAACTTTAATGCTTTCTGCTTTGTGCGTGCCTGCTTCGATCACCAATTTATAAACTTGATCAACAAATTCAGCCACTTCAGGCGTAGAGCCAGATGTTACTTTTAGAATATTGCTTACGCGATGCAGTTTATCGCCCGGATTAATACGTTCTGGGCTATAACCTGCGTAGAAATCTTGGTTGAATGTTAAACCTGATACTTTTTCTAATACAGGAATACATACTTCTTCTGTAGCACCCGGATATACCGTAGATTCGTACACCACGATATCACCTGCATTTAACACCTGACCAATGCTTGTTGAAGCTTTTACAAGCGGTGTTAAATCGGGTTGTTTGAATTCATCAATAGGGGTTGGAACCGTAACAATAAAAAAGTTACAGCTTTTTAAATCTTCTAAATTTGCGGTATAACTTAATTGAGTTGCTTGTGCTAACTCTTCAGGTGACACTTCTAATGTATGGTCATGTCCTGATTTTAATTCATCAATTCGTTTTTGATGGATATCAAAACCTACAACGGGCACTTTCTTGCCGAACTCAACGGCCAAAGGAAGACCAACATAACCCAATCCAATAATTGCGATTTTTAGTTCAGCGAGTTGCAACATTACAGAGCCTTATCGTGTTGTGCATATAATAAAAAAGAGCCGTTTTATAGGCTCTATGTATTATAACAGAAATCAGAATTTTCCCGTTATTAAAAGCTTTTGTAAAATTGTGATCAATAAGATAAATATCCGATTAATCACGTTCCTTTTACAAAGCCTATTTGGTTTTAAACTTAAATATCATTAAGACCTAATACATCTTTCATGTCATATTTACGCGCTTCACGACCTACAACCCAAGCTGCTGCACGTACTGCACCCGATGCAAAGTTCATACGGTTGGTTGCTTTGTGCGTAATTTCAACACGTTCACCATCTGCAATAAACATTGCTGTGTGTTCACCTACAATGTCACCACCACGAATAGTTTGGAAGCCAATGCTTTGTCGTTCACGTGGCCCTGTATGTCCTTCACGGCAGTACACAGCATCTTCTTTTAAGTCACGACCTAAAGTGTCTGCAATTGCTTCGCCCCACATTAAAGCTGTGCCTGATGGTGCATCCACTTTATGGCGGTGATGTGCTTCAATAATTTCAATATCAACGGTATCGCCAAATACTTTTGAAGCAAGTTCTAATAGTTTGATTGATACGTTTACACCCACTGAATAGTTTGCAGCGTAAACTACGGGTGTTTCTGTTGATGTTTCTTCTAAATATGCTTTTTGTTCATCATTCATACCTGTGGTACCAATGACAATGGCAACGCCTGCTTCACGGCAAAGTTTAAGATGGTTTGCTGTTGCAACAGGTGCTGTAAAGTCGATGACCACATCGCAGTCTTTGAGTACTTCTTCTAGGCTTCCAACAACTTTTACGCCAACTGCTCCAATGCCTGCAAGTTCGCCTGCGTCTGAACCAATCAAACTGCTTTCAGGGCGTTCTACGGCTGCTGCAAGTTGGTAACCTGCTTGTTGAACGGCTTGAATTAGAATGCGTCCCATACGACCGCCTGCACCTAATACACCAATGCGTGGAGCTGCTGACATATCATTTCCCTAAATTTGATTCTAAATTGTTCTTACTATATCAAATGTGGAGATGAACTCTAAGATGCTGACTATAAAAATGTGTGCTATTTGAAATTTGTTTTGCTGATAATTTTTTATTTTTACTTATTAAATTCGTGGAACAGTGATTATTTAATAGGCGTGGAACGTGAAGAATCAACAAAAAAGCCCAATCGGTGAGGATCGGGCTTTTTGATATACAATAAAACTTTGATTTATATAAAATAAAAAATAGCATTTCGTATAAGGTGTATTATGTTAATTTTAGGAAAACTTAAGAGCTAGATTTAGTTCTATTACATGGCATACACAACATATGTAAATTATCATCTGTTGTTTTACCACCTCGTGACCAAGGAATAATATGATCTCCTTCCATCTTTTCTTGATCAAAATGCTCCTTACAGCTAAAACATACTCCTTTTTGTTTTTGATATGCTTTTTGTTTTTGCTTATCAGTAAAGGCTCGTAGAGATAAGTACTTCTCCTGCCCAGTTAGTAGATATTGATATATTCCCTTTTTGCTTTCTACTTCATCATCAATTAAATTTACAATTTTTTGCTCTAATTCATTTTGGTTAAGAACCTGATCTTTATAACTATTATATAATTCCCCCCAAGGTAAACCTAGCATTAATTTTTTACGTTTATTTGGAAAAGTTGCTCCAACCCATGTGATGACAGATTGAAAGTATTGCCATAGAGCTAATGCATTTGGATCATTCTGATGAACAGCCATATAGCTTTCAATATTACCGTTATATCTGACTAGATCTGCTTTAGAAATCCAAGATAGAGCTGTTTCTAAAAAATCTTGGCGAATAGGAGAACCTGTAAGATAGTCTGAACCTATTGCATATGCTGGACATCCAGTTTTACTGAAATACTTCTTAGCATCAGATACCCATGATCCACTATATACTGCATTTCTTAGCTCTTGTTTAAATAACGGCTTACCAGCAATGTTAATGGTTTCAAACCATTTTAATTTTTCACTATCAGATCCAGTACAAACATAGACCATCAGTTTATAGTCTAAGATTGCATCCTGTTCATCCTTAGTCAAATTATGAAAGTAGCGCATTTCATATGCAAAATCACTTTTTACATATTGGCAGATAGAAATAGTACGTTGTTGACCATCAATAATTTCATACGTCCCATTATCACGAGTAGCCCAATACATTACATTTAATGGAAAGCCTTGTTTAACTGTATGAATAACAGCATTTCGCTCTTTTTCACCATAAACAAATTCACGTTGATATGGAGGGCGTACATCAAGCTCACCATGATAAGCTGTAACCCCATTTTCAGCATTATCCTGATAGTTATCAGTTAGATCTCTAACACTAATTTCCTTTAACTCAATTTTCATTCTTAGACTCCTGGAGTAACCGATTTTTAATTAAAATACGGGCATATACTTCTTTTGAATTAATAGAAAATCTTCTTCCATAATTTGGATTGTCTTCCACGTATCTATCAATTCCGATTAATTCAAATTGCTTTGGATTATATTTATCTAAGAATGTAATCGGAACACCCATTACACCATAAAAATCTACAGGAATATCAACAACTTTATTTACATTGATAGCATTATAGTTATCGTATTTAGGATAGTCTTGTTCATTGTACAAACGGTATAAAATTAATTCTTCATGTCGTTTAGCATGTTCAAGATTCGTGAACCAACAAATATTCCCAAGACTTCGCCATTTTTGCCCAGTTTCATCTTGCCAAAATCTTGTTTCTCTTGCTTCATAATGATCAGGAACCTTAAACTTCATGTCACCACTTTTATGACCGAGCCATAACTTATTATCTCGAATAAGTGAAAAAACTTCTTTATAAGTAATGGCATTCTGACTGCCAACAACTAAGAATGATTTTTCATGCTCAATTAATTGAGCTAGATATTCTCGAAATAACGAAAACGGTGGATTAGTTACAACAATGTCAGCCTCTCTAAGCAACTCAATACATTCATTTGAACGAAAGTCACCATCGCCTTTTAATGGCTGTACATTAATTTCACCAATATCAGGAATACCATTCCCATCTTTATCACCTGTGTAGGTGAGACAAATGGCTTGTTCACTATCATTTTGACTAAATAAATCTGTTTCACGACTCTTATAGCAGGTGGCAATTAATTTTTTTAATCCTAAATGTTCAAAATTATAAGAAAAAAAACGGAAAAATTACTTACAAAAGGATCGTCACAATTGCAATACACTGTTTTATTTCGAAAATGTTCTTTATAGTGTTTTAACTCATTTTCAATATCTGTAAGTTGAGTATAAAACTCATCTTCTTTTGCTTTACTAGCTCTATGCAAGTTAGAGTTTTTTCCTGTTTTACTCACTATAACAACCTTTTATAAATCCAATATATAAATCAAAAAATTTTGAATTTTATAAGTATAGATCATCTCAATACAATTGATTAATTATCTCTAAGAATTTTCCTTATAAAAATTATTTAACATAAAATCTCTTATGCGAAACCTAATTTAGCATCCAATTCTATATTTATACCATTTTCTAAGAATAAAAAAGGACGCCTCAGCGTCCTTTTTCAATTCATCTTAATTAATCAAACAAACCAAAGAAAGACTTTTTCTTAGGAGAAGATTTATTGTCATCTCCATCCATAGAAGCTTGAAGCTCTTCCAATAACTCACGTTGACGTGAAGTTAAATTCACAGGTGTTTCAACCACAATGCGGCAAAGTAAATCACCCGTCATACTCGTACGTACAGGTTTTACCCCCTTACCACGTAAACGGAATAATTTACCAGTTTGCGTACCTTCAGGCACTTTCAAACTTACACGACCTTCAAGTGTAGGAATTTCAATTTCTTTACCCAAAGCGGCATCGGCAATTGAAACTGGCACATCCATATAAAGATCTGCACCATCGCGTTGGAAAATAGCATGTTCGCGTACTTGTACTTCAACGTACAAATCACCTGATTGACCATCACGAATCGCTTCACCTTTACCAGATAAACGAACGCGATCGCCATTATCTACACCCGCAGGAATAGTCACTTCAAGTGTTTGTTGACGGTCTGCTACGCCAGAACCATGACAAGACTTACATGGGTTCTTAATGGTTTTACCTTGACCGCGACATGTACTACATGTTTGCTGAACAGAGAAGAAACCTTGTTGCATGCGTACTTGACCAGCACCATGACAGGTTTTACACGTTTCAACATCTTTCGGATCTTTAGCGCCCTTGCCGTCACATGATTCACATGGTGCAGGAGCAGTAAATGTAATGGTCTTTTTAACGCCTTTAACTGCTTCTTCTAGCGTAAGATCCATAACATAACGTAAGTCGGAACCACGGCGCGCACGTTGTTGCTGACGACCACCGCCACCAAATGCTCCACCGAAAATATCACCAAACTGACTGAAAATATCTTCCGCACTGAAACCACCGTGACCACCGCCACCGCCCATACCACCCTCAAAGGCTTGATGCCCCATACGGTCGTACATACTACGTTTTTCGCCATCAGATAAAATTTCATAAGCTTCGGCAGCTTCTTTAAATTTATCTTCAGCTTCAGGGTTATCTGGGTTTCTATCTGGATGATATTTCATCGCCAACTTACGGTAGGCTTTCTTAATTTCATCATCACTAGCAGTTTTAGATACGCCTAAAACCTCATAATAATCACGTTTAGCCATGTCAGGCGATGCTCCTCACGGAATTTTATTAATACTTAACTGTGGTCTGAATTGGGGGTCAAACCAAATTTTACAAGAGGAAGTTTGAAAAAAATTACATCTAATTTAGAAAACGGCTTTATTTTTGAAAAACTTAGAAAGACCTTTCAACCATGCATTGAGTAAAAATAGAAATGCAACAATGGCAAAAACCACACCAATGACGGTACAAGCAGTTACCCACATGTAGGTATCCCAATAATAGAAATACAATGGAATAAACCAAACAGAGGCAAATAAAGAAAGGAATATATAAATAACGATGTTACGCATTATCCAAAAAGAATGTGTTTGCAACCAAACTTCTAGGTCTGCGATAACTGACACTTTACGGGCAAACAAATAGGCAAATAGACCAAATACAATTGTAAATAAAGTGAGAAACATAAACACATATGAAATCGTAATATATCGACGACTCTTCGTTATGCTATCCTTTGCCATGTTGGTTATTACCCCATTCTATACATATTTTGTTTTGTAATTTTTAGCAAAATTATGTATTAAATATCCTAAAAATATTAAGGCACTACTATAGTTAATTTTACAATTTTTATCACCTTATATTGACAGAAAATTATGTAGGGTCTGTTGACATTTCAA
>NZ_LWRV01000050.1 GCF_009372215.1 Acinetobacter portensis
AATGTCAACAGACCCTAATAATTCTGAATTTTACGTTAAAGATTTGAATGAGTTTGTGAGTGTTTCTATTAGTGCGGGTGTTGCTGTTGGAGCGGTATCTTGGATGGCTTTGTTGGAACGTGCAGATAAGTCTTTATTGAAGGTCAAAACGCAAGGTAAGAATGCTGTTCTGGGGTAATCTGAAACAGTTTTTAATTTCCTTCATTTATCAATATACGAAAACTCAATAGTGTTTTTTTCACACCTCATTCAATCTAGTTTTTTTATCTTACTTTTTAATATGAAACTATTTCAATATTGTACTGTGATGTTTGTCAGCATGGGGCTTATGGCATGTGCATCAACTTATAATCAAAATCAATTGGTACATCAGCCAACCATATCTCATTTAAATTCAGTAAATCCTGCTTTAAGGATTCAGGCTTTATTTAAAGAAGCACATGCAGATGCTGTTTTTGTTACATTCGATGGTACAAAACTTAACGCATATGGCACACATTTGAACCGTGCAGATACTGCTTATATTCCTGCATCTACTTTTAAAATTACCAATGCCTTAATTGCTTTAGAGCAGGGGAAAGCCACGTCTACAGAAATATTTAAATGGGATGGAAAATCCAAATTTATAAAGTCTTGGGAAAAGGACATGACTTTAGCTGAAGCAATGCAAGTTTCAGCTGTGCCTGTTTATCAAGCTTTGGCACGTCGTATTGGTTTGCCATTAATGCAAAAGGAATTGGAAAGAATTGGCTATGGGAATATGCAAATAGGTTCTCAGGTCGATCAATTTTGGTTAAAAGGTCCTTTAACTATTACCCCAAATGAACAAGTGAAATTTTTATATAAACTTGGTAAGGGGCAATTAGATTTTAAATCTGAAGTTCAGCAACAAGTGAAAGAGATGTTGTATGTGGAGCGTAGAGGGGAAAATCGTTTATATGCGAAAAGTGGTTGGGGTATGGATGTTGACCCGCAAGTAGGTTGGTATGTGGGTTTTGTTGAAAAGGCAGATGGTCAGGTTGTGAGCTTTGCTTTGAATATGCAAATGAAAGATGGCGATGATGTGAGTTTGCGGAAGCAATTAACTTTAGATGCATTAGATAAGTTGGGTGTTTTTCATTATTTATAAAAATTAATAGTTTGGGGTTAATCTACTTTTGAAAGCACAAAAGTAGCAAAATGCTTTTGTTTGACTGAGGGCACATCCGTGCTGCCCCAGTCAAACGAGCGACATCCATGTCGCTGTCATGTGATTGAGTTTCAGTTTTGATCTTTTGTTTTATCAATTAAATAATTAATAAAGTTGGTGCAGGCTCATAGTTATGTTTTTTTGAAAACCACATTATTTCCCCAAATAAAAAACGGTGAATGAATCACCGTTTTAGCATAATAATTTACTATTTTGAATCCTCCCTAACCCTGAGCCATATATGGCGCAAGTAGAAAGGAGGGAATTCTCCTCTTTCAAAAAGATGAGGAGTATTGCTCCGCAAGAGGGGGAGATTACTTCAACATCGTCTTCAAAAATCTCGCTGTATGCGAAACTGTAGATTTAGCCACTTCTTCAGGCACACCTTCAGCAATAATCATACCGCCACCCGCACCACCTTCAGGACCTAAATCAATCACCCAATCGGCAGTTTTAATTACATCTAAATTATGCTCAATCACCACAATGGTATTACCCTTATTACGAAGCTCATGGAGAATATCTAAAAGTTTCGCAATATCATGGAAATGCAAACCTGTTGTTGGTTCATCTAGCACATATAAAGTTTTACCCGTATCACGCTTCGCAAGTTCACGTGCCAATTTCACACGTTGCGCTTCACCACCCGAAAGTGTCGTTGCAGATTGACCTAAACGGATATAACCCAAACCAACTTGATGCAAGGTTTCCAAACGACGGTGAATGACAGGAATCGCATCAAAGAAATGCATTGCATCTTCAACGGTCATCTCTAAAACATCAGAAATGTTTTTGCCTTTATAGCCAACTTCCAAAGTTTCACGGTTATAACGTTTGCCATGACACGCATCGCAAGGCACATACATATCGGGTAAAAAGTGCATTGCAACTTTAATCATGCCGTCGCCTTCACAGGCTTCACAACGACCACCTTTCACGTTAAACGAGAAACGACCTGCGGCATAACCACGTGCTTTTGCTTCAGGTGTTTGTGCAAATAATTCACGAATTGGTGTAAACAAACCTGTATAGGTTGCAGGGTTTGAACGAGGCGTACGACCAATAGGGCTTTGGTCAATATCAACCACTTTATCTAAGAACTGCAAACCATCAATCGAGTCAAATTTTTCCGCTGTAAGCGTTGTTGCACCATTCAATTGAGTCGCAGCAAGCGGTAAAAGTGTACGGTTAATTAAGGTTGATTTACCTGAACCTGAAACACCTGTCACACAAGTCATAATGCCTAAAGGAATGGTCAAATCGACATTTTTTAAGTTATGACCTGCAGCACCCATCAGCTTAATTTGTTCTTCAGGTTTTGGCGGTTGAATACGAACTGTTGGCACTTCAATTTTTAACTTGCCCGATAAATATTGACCTGTTAAAGATTTAGGATTGGCAAGAATTTCATTATAAGTACCTTCGGCAATGACGTGACCACCATGAATACCTGCGCCAGGACCAATATCAATAATATGATCGGCTGCACGAATGGCATCTTCATCATGTTCAACCACTAAAACGGTATTACCTAAATCACGTAAACGAACCAAGGTTTCAAGCAAACGGTCATTATCACGTTGATGTAAACCAATTGACGGTTCATCGAGCACGTACATCACGCCCATTAAGCCCGCACCAATTTGCGAAGCCAAACGAATACGCTGTGCTTCACCCCCTGAAAGGGTTTCGGCAGAACGTGAAAGGCTTAAATAATTCAAACCAACAGATACTAAGAAATGTAGACGTTCACGAATTTCTTTGAAAATTTTATCGCCAATTTCGCCTTTGGCACCTTCAAGTTGAACATCTTGATAGTAATTTTCAGCATCACCAATCGACATTTTAGTAATTTGGGCGATGGTTTTATCTAAGATTTTTACATTACGTGAGATTTCATTTAAACGTGAACCATCACAAACGTCACATGCGGCATTTGAAAGATATTGTGCTAAATCTTCACGCACATAATTACTTTCTGTTTCACGGTAACGACGTTCTAAATGTGGCAAAATTCCTTCAAAAGCTTGTACACGTTTATGTGAGCGACCACGTTCATCGATATAACTTAAATCTATTTTATCTTTGCCTGTGCCGTACAAAAATTTCTTTTGAGTATCGGCATCAAGTTCATTCCATGGCGTATCTACAGAAAAACCAAAATGATCAGCAACTTTTTGAATCATGCTGTAGTAGTAAGGGCGTTGTCTGTCCCAACCACGAATTGCGCCTTGGCTAATAGAAACTTCTTTATTCGGAATAAGTTTATCGGCACTGAAATGACTGCGCGTTCCTAAACCATCACAAGTCGGGCAGGCACCAAATGGATTGTTAAACGAGAACAAACGCGGTTCTAATTCGCCAACTGCGCGGTCGCATTCTGGGCAAGAGTGTTTTGCAGAGAACGTACGATCTGCTTGTTCGCCTTTCATCCATGAAAGGGTGGCAATATCGCCACCTAAACGTAATGCAGTTTCAAAAGATTCTGCAATTCGGTTGCCTAAATCATCACGGACTTTAAAACGGTCAATCACTACTTCAATGGTATGTTTTTTCTTTTTATCGAGTTCAGGAATTGGGTCGATGTCCATGACTTCGCCATCGACACGCGCACGAACAAAACCTTGGCTTTGTAATTGTTCAAATAAATTGGTGTATTCACCTTTGCGATCTCGAATAACAGGCGCAAGCAACATCAGTGCTGTTCCTTCTTCAAGACCTTTTACAGCATCGACCATTTCTGAAATAGTTTGTGCCACCATCGGTAAGTCATGTTCTGGGCAATATGGCGTGCCGACACGTGCGTAGAGCAAACGTAAATAGTCATAAATCTCGGTGATAGTTCCCACGGTTGAGCGTGGGTTGTGACTTGTCGATTTTTGCTCAATCGCAATGGCAGGGCTTAAACCTTCAATTGAATCGACTTCAGGTTTTTCCATTTGAGATAGGAATTGACGCGCATAGGCAGAAAGTGATTCTACATAGCGTCGCTGACCTTCGGCATATAAAGTATCGAATGCTAAAGATGATTTCCCTGAGCCTGAAAGTCCCGTGATTACCACAAACTTGTCTCGTGGAATATCGAGTGACACATTTTTTAAATTATGGGTGCGTGCGCCTCGAATACGGATATGACTTTGACTCATAAATACTTCTCAAAAAGGGTGCGTGAATAAAGGTATATGATAGCGCATGAAAATTGTTCGAGTGCAAAATAAAGTAATTAAAACGACAATTTGTGGCGGTGATTGTTTTAAATGTGACACAAATAAAAGCACAGTATAAAACTGTGCTAGAAAGATGCTAAAAATTTGAAAGAAAACTAAGCGATATCACATAAGCCAGAATAAGGACGTTCAAAAATAGATTCAATATTTTCAAAAGATTGTGCTTTTGTTTGTTGTGTTTTACCGAAAGAGTATTGAATCACTAAGCGTTCAAGTTGAGATAAAAAGTGTTCATATTGTTCTGAAAAGTTTTCAATATCTAGAAAATCGAAATTTAGTTTAGGGTTGCAATTATAGCGACCAATAAAATCGAGCATTAAATTTTGAACTTTGCGGTTGGTAAAATAAATTAAATAAGTCGCAGCAGAGCCACAATGCAAACAACCTTGGTTTAAATAAATTTCATCATTTTCATACCAGCACTTTCGCAATGTAATCATGGCGCGAATGGCTTCGGTACCTTGTGTTTCCTGATTCATATCGAGTTGCTCCAATGTTATTTTTTAAATGATAATAATTCTCATTAATAGTAGTGTACCGTGTCATTTAATAATTACAAATCAATTTTTTGTAAATATTCAGAAATATATTTTTGATTGAAAAATAATCTTTAAGTTTATGATTTTTATCGTAGAACATGTTTTTACTCAGCTATAATGCTGAAAAAGGAATTTACGAAAAATAAATTATGTTTGCGTTATTTTTGAAGTGTGCTTTAGGTGCTGCGGTTGTTCTTCTTATTTCTATTTTGTCGAAAAGCAAAGCTTTTTATATTGCAGGATTGGTTCCTCTATTTCCGACTTTTGCTTTAATTGCGCATGTGATTGTGTCGCAACAACAAGGGGCAGGGGCATTACAGAAAACTGCTTTATTTGGTTTGTGGTCGCTTATTCCATATTTTATTTATTTGCTGATGGTGTATGTGCTTGCAACTAAAATGTCGATGTGGTCGTGTTTGGGTTTAGCGACTTTGTGTTGGGTGGTTGCTGCGGCAGGTTTAATTTATGGTTGGCAGTTGTATCACCAATAAATGAAATTATTATTCAGAGAAAGCATTTCATTGTGACGGAGTCTTTCCATTGAGCTTATGTGTGGAAAGAGCTCATTCGCTACTTTTGTAACGGAAAAGTAGCTAAAACCTTTTGTCATCCACTGAACTCATCAAAAATAAACAGCTTTCAGAATAGCCACAGAAACAGTATTCTAAAAATGTCTGTTTACCTCAATCAGTAGCGGATGACGTTGTCGCATATCAATAAAAAGTTTCAGATTGATTTTTGCAATTAAGCGTCTAAACCATTCCATTGTCTTTGATGATAAGCACCATCCCAGAACAACCATTCAAGCTGTGCAGCACGTGTATATGCTTGATGCATCTTTTCAAGCGTATCTACATCGCAACGTTCAGCAATTGCATCTACAGTATCAATCACTTTTTGTACGGCTTCATGAAAGTCATCACTTGCATAAGTATCAATCCAAGCTTGATACGGATTATTTTCTACCGATTTATTCACAATATCTTTACCCACTTCTGCATAAATCCAGAAACAAGGCAGTAGAGATGCCAAAACAACAGGGTAGCTTTCAGACCAAGCCGTTGCTTGTAAAAATGAGGTGTAATGATGGCAAGCAAGCGTAAGCGGTGTTGTTGCAAAGTCTTGCGTAGAAATTTTAAATTGATCTAAAAATTCATTGTGCATTTCACGTTCAAATACAATGGCAAGTTTTGCAGCTTCAGAGAATTGAATAATTTCTTCTGCGCTAAATGCTTTTGCAGCACATACCGCAAGCGAGCGACCATAAGCCACTAAATAATGTGCATCTTGAATGACATAATGACAAAAAGCATCTTTGTCTAAAGTTCCTTGCGCAAGCTCTTGGTTAAAAGGATGCTGAAGTGTTTTTTGATATAAATCTAAATTTCTATTCCAAACGTCTTGTGAAAAGCTCATCTTAAATCCTGTTTCGAGCATGTTGATATTGTTAGGCTTAATATAGCAATTCAGTACCTATAGCGTGTTGCAGAAGTATTAATATTTACGCAGTTTCAAAAAATAATATGAAGACTTTGGACTAATTAAAAAAAATAGTGATAATTGAGCAAAGTTGAATCAGACAATATTTAAAACTGCTTGATGGATCTCACACGGTAAAAATTACACAAAGCAAAAAAAACGACAGACACTGGATTATCTAAAATGGAAAATAAAATAATTTTTGTGCTGTATAATTTTACCAAATTTTAATATTTGAATTATTTAAGGTCGTTCTACCATGTTGAAACATTTTGGTTTCTCTATCTTTTTTACGATCGTGTGTTTGGCTATTTCTGCATATTGGGGTTATACCCACGGTCCAGAAGCTGGCTTACAAACCATGTTCACAGCACTAACAGTAACGGCAATTTTAGCCGTAATGGAAGTATCTCTTTCATTTGATAATGCTGTCGTAAATGCCTCAGTTCTGCGTAATTGGGATCACTTTTGGAAAATGCTATTTTTAACAGTGGGTATTATTGTTGCTGTTTTTGGTATGCGTTTAATTTTCCCTGTTGCCATTGTTGCTGTAACAGCAGATATGGGCTTTATGGAAGTGGTTCAATTGGCGCTGAATGATCCTAAAACCTATTCACAACGTTTGTTAGATCATCATGCTGAAATTGCTGCTTTTGGTGGAGCATTCCTGTTACTAGTATTCTTAAACTTCTTCTTAGATGAAGGGAAAGATACGCATTGGTTCAAATGGCTTGAAAATCGTTTAGCAAACTTAGCCAATGTTCCTGCAATGTCTGTATTTGTTGCGCTTATTGCATTGCTTGTTATGGCAGCAAATGTTGATGAAGCAAAACGCTTAGTGGTAACAATGGCAGGTATTTGGGGCATTGTGATTTATATTGGCGTTCAAGTTCTAGGTCACTTATTGGGTGGCGAACCTGAAGTAGATGAAGATGGTAACAGTGTAGACAAAGAAGGGAATGTTATACCGGGCGGAGTGGTTAAAGCAGGTATTGGTGGTTTCCTTTATTTAGAAGTTTTAGATGCATCTTTTAGTTTTGATGGTGTAATTGGTGCATTTGCGATTACTTCAGATGTTGTCATTATTATGTTGGGTCTTGCTATTGGTGCAATGTTCGTACGTTCTATGACAATTTACCTTGTAGATAAAGGCACATTAGATGCTTATGTTTACCTTGAACATGGTGCGCATTATGCCATTGGTGCATTAGCATTTATTATGATTGCAAGTGGCACAGGCTTGCACGTACCTGAAGTTGTTACAGGCTTAATTGGTGTGGCTTTCATCGTTTGGGCTGTGATTGCATCTATTCAATATAATAAACGACAAATGACATGATCTCTTTGTGATTAAGTTGTTGAGAAGCGTAACCTAAGTTACGCTTTTTTGTTTTTTTAGATGGTGATCATCTTTATTTCAAATAAAATATATGCAGAGATTAGCATCAAATGACCTATAATCTTCCACAGAAATTAACGAGTTTTAATGACCTATGATGAACGCCCTTGAACGTCGCTCAACCTTTGCTTTAAGTAGTATTTTTGCCTTACGCATGTTGGGTTTGTTCATGATTATTCCTGTATTTTCAGTTGCAGGGCAGGCATATCAAGGTGCAACACCTGCACTGATTGGTTTGGCTGTGGGTGTTTATGGTTTAACTCAAGCCATTTTACAAATTCCATTTAGTCTTATTGCAGATCGTTATAGTCGTAAACCTCTTATTGTATTTGGACTTTTGCTTTTTGCTTTAGGCGGTGCCATTGCTGCCATGTCTGACACCATTTATGGCGTTATTATTGGTCGCGCAATTGCAGGTGGCGGTGCAGTTTCTGCGGTGGTCATGGCATTACTTGCAGATGTAACGCGTGAAGAACAACGTTCTAAAGCAATGGCAATGATGGGTATGAGTATTGGCTTATCCTTTGTTATTGCTTTTAGTTTAGGACCTTGGTTAACCAGTTTGGTGGGTATTTCAGGTTTATTTTGGGTAACAACCATTATGGGTATACTTGCTATTTCTATGTTGTTCCTTGTACCTAAAGTAACGCGTCATCACAAAAATTTTCAACAAGGTTATTTGGTACAGTTAAAAGAAGTACTGAAAATGAAAGATTTGAACCGGTTACACGTTTCAGTTTTTTCATTGCATTTATTGCTAACAGCCATGTTTATATATGTGCCCTTACAACTCATTAATTATGCAAAAATTCCATTATCTAGCCATGGTTTAATCTATTTACCTTTATTAGTTTTGAGTTTATTTTTCGCTTTCCCAAGTATTATTTTGGCTGAAAAGTATCGCAAAATGCGAGGCATTTTCCTCACAGCAATTGGCGGTATTATCTTAGGCTTAATCTTTATGATATTTGGCTTCGAATCTAAATACATTCTGCTTTTAGGCTTGGGATTATTCTTTATTGCATTTAATGTGATGGAAGCTTTATTGCCTTCATGGTTATCTAAAGCAGCACCTATTCAGTCTAAGGCAACGGCTATGGGGGTGAATGCGAGTGGTCAATTTTTAGGGGCATTTTGTGGTGGTATTTTGGGTGGTCAGCTTATTATGCTGAATAATACAGCGATGGGGTGGAGCATCTTAACGGCAATTGCCATTGTTTGGTTATTCATTAGTTTTGGCTTGTCACAACCTCGTTATTTATCATCTCTAGTATTAAGATTGCCTGACACCAAACAAACAGATGAATGGACTTCTCAATTATTGGCAATTCATGGTATTGAAGAGGTCTTAGTGATGCCTGAACAGCAAGTTGCTTATGTAAAAGTTGATAAAATGCAGATAGATGATGCTGCACGACAACATTTAACGCACTTGTTAGGTAAAGAGGTAGTCATTTAATGAGAACTCTTATAAAGTAAAACATAGAATCGAATAGGAAGATAACAGCAAATGCGCGGCGTAAATAAAGTAATCTTAGTTGGTACTTTGGGTAAAGACCCTGAAACAAAAACATTTCCAAATGGTGGATCACTCACTCAGTTTTCTATCGCGACAAGCGAATCTTGGACAGACAAAAGTTCAGGTGAACGTAAAGAACAAACAGAATGGCATCGTATTGTATTGCACAACCGTTTAGGTGAAATTGCACAACAATACTTGCGTAAAGGTTCTAAAGTTTATATTGAAGGTTCATTGCGTACACGCCAATGGACAGACCAAAGTGGTCAAGAACGCTACACGACTGAAATTCGTGGCGAACAAATGCAAATGCTCGATTCTGCGAACCGTCAACAACAAGGTGGCGATCAGCAAGATGGTTTTGCTCAACCACGTTTTAACAATAATAACCAAGGTGGTGGCAATAACTACGGCAATCAAGGTGGTTATGGCGGTCAACAGTCTGGTGGTTATAACAACCAACAACAAGCACCACAAGGTGGCTATGGCAACAATGTTAACCAAGGTTTCCAAGCGCCTAAGCCACAGCAACAACCTGCTAAGCCAATGGCAACAGCACCTTCAGACTTAGATGATGATTTACCGTTCTAATTTTTAAAACAGTAAACCATATTCAAAAAACCCTTTGATTCATCAAAGGGTTTTTTATTTTGTTATATTTTAAAAAATCTATTATAAATGAAGGATCAAACACGAATAATTATTTGGGGGAATAAGCGTGAAAAAACTCATAGCAATATCAATTTTATTTTTTACGACAACAGCTTATGCAATAACATCAGAAAAATGGGTAAAAGTAAGTACAGATGAATATGGCGAAACATTTGTAAACTCAAACCATATAAAAAGTGCAGCGGGACATCCATCTGTTATAGAGTATGGTTATAAATATATTTATACATATGGTGTGCCATCATTACAAATTGCACCGCGTGGTTATATTCAAGCAATACACCACATCAATTGTAAAGAACAAACTAAAGCAACCATTAAAAGTCAGCGTTTTAAGCCAAATGGCAAAGCAATAGATACAGATACACCATTTTCAACAGTATATTTTGAACCTATTTATGATTCTCATACAGATTTAATGAAAGTGTATAAATATGTCTGCAACGCGAAAAAATCTTAATGTGAAATTACTTTAAAACCGATGATTATTTATTTTTTGAATTTTCTTAAATAAAAAGAGCACCAATATTGGTGCTCTTTTTTTGCCTAATTCAGTCATTACTTAATTTCAGTAATAAACTCTTCTGTTGGACGACGTACTTTTTTCAATGCGCTTAACCAATCACCTTCAGGTTGACGACGACCTAAAGCAAGTAAAGTTACTGACATTAGACCTTTCGATTTTAAATCTAAGAACTCATCTAATTGGATTTTATCAAAGCCTTCCATTGGTGTTGCATCTACACCTAATTCAGCGGCAGCAGCAATTGCCATACCAAAGCCAATATGCGCTTGTTTTGCAGCATGATGGTGCTGTTGTTCTTCAGTAAATGTCGAGAATAATTGATTCAAGCCAGCAACAACATCGGCTGTTTTATCTAAAGGCAAGCCACGCTCATTATTCGTATAATCATAAATTGCTTGAATACGCTCTGGATCCATTTTGTCCCAAGCTGTAAAAACAAGTAAGTGAGATGATTCAACAATTTGTGGCTGATTAAATGCGATAGGAGAGATTTTTTCTTTCATTTCTGGGTTTGAAATGACGAAAATGTGAAAAGGTTGTACACCCGCAGATGTAGGTGCTAAACGAGCAGCTTCAACAATTTGATCAACAAGCGCTTGCTCAAGTTTTTCACCTGTCATACGTTTAGTTGCATAGCGCCAATTTAATGCTTTTAAAAGTTCCATAAGTATTCCTAGTTTGTATTGTGTTTCATTGTTTTGGTTGAATAGTTAAATTTGATATAACTCTTTAAGTGCAGATTTCAAATCTAAAGGCGATCTACCTAAAAGTGTTTTTAAGTCTGAGCTATTTATTTCATATTGATGCTGTTTGATATCTATAACAGTTCCTTTGGTTAAATAAATTAGGAACTCAGGAAGTTGAATGTCTTTTAATAGTTGTTCGAATTGAGCTTCATCTGCATTGATATAATTAATATTCTTATTGCTAATTTGACTCAATGTTTGCGCAATATCTGCATATGAATAAGCGACATCACCTGTAATATTATAGGTTTTATTTTCATGATTCTCTTGTACCAATAAATTGGCAATTGCTTCGCCCATTTCTCTGCGTAAAGCATAAGGAACTTTGCCATCACCACCTGGTAAATAAACACCTTGTTCAAATACTTTTTCACCAACAATGAGGGGAATTGCATCTGTGTACATGGTGTTTCGAACAAAAGTAAAATCTAAGCCACTCGCTTGTATATATTTTTCAGTATCAAAATGGCTTTGCATTAGGTCTTTAACATTTGAAGTTTCAATATTTTGAATGGCTAAGCCTGTATAAATAATATGCTTTACACCTGCCATTTTTGCTGCATCAATCACATTTTTATGTTGTTCTAAGCGATTGAAATCCATTGTAGAGATAAGTAAAAGTTTTGTTACGCCTTTAAAGGCATATCCTAAAGATGAAATTTGATCGAAGTCACCAATACGAACTTCAATGCCTTGTTCTTTATACTTTGAAGCTTTAGTTTCATCTCTAGCAAAAATAGAAAATTGATCTTTTGATGTTGTTTTACTTAATTGAGAGATTACGCTTGAGCCTAATTGGCCTGTTGCGCCTGTAACTAATATCATATGAATTCCTATTGTTTTAACTTTTTTTAAAGTGAAGTTGTTAAAGGGAGATTAATAAAACTGTACTATTCATTTTTTTAATTTCTTATCTTTAGTAAACAAAGTCAATGGACAGTCATGTAAGTGAAATTTCAGGTTGTTTTGAATGTCTTTATAAATTGATTTATTAGTAAAGTTTTATTTAATTTTGTTGATCTATCTTAACGTATTTAAAGGTTTTTTTAAATATTATTAATATTTTACTATACATTATTATAGTTAAAAAATGCTATACATTGTTATAGTTAAACCACTCCCCAAAACTGAATGAAAATGAAGAAAAATACCATTAATCAAGAGAGCTGTAGTGCTAGTTTTGTTGTCGCGCTTAAAGATGCATTGAATGTCATTAATGGCAAATGGAAGCTTGCTATTGTTTGTACATTGTTAGCAGATCAACGACGATTTAGCGATATTGAAAAACTGATTAAAGGTATTACACCACGTATGGTTTCTAAAGAATTAAAAGAGCTTGAAATTAATGGTGTGGTGAGAAAAATTGAAATGCTCGAAAATGGATTAACCGTGACCAAATATGATTTAACTGAATCTGGTCGAAACTTACATGATGTGATTGTGACGATGGTGGAATGGGGTAAGCAGCATCGTGCATTTAGTTTGTCATTAGATATTAAAGAGAAAGAATAAACCAACAATCTAATAAATCGATTAAAATTATAAAAAAGTACTGTTTTACCAATTTTAAATATTTTCGTATTCTAGCTTCACAAGATAAGCACTTATATAAATTGAAGTTAGAGGAATATCTCATGAGTTTAATTAACACCCAAGTAAAACCATTTACAGCAACTGCTTACAAAAATGGTGAATTCATTGAAGTGTCAGATAAAGACATGATGGGTAAATGGTCTGTTGTATTTTTCTATCCTGCAGATTTCACTTTTGTTTGTCCAACAGAATTAGGCGATTTAGCTGATCATTATGCTGAATTCCAAAAAATGGGCGTAGAAGTTTATTCAGTTTCTACAGACACACATTTCACGCATAAAGCTTGGCACGATTCTTCTGAAGAAATTAAAAAAATTGAATATCCAATGGTAGGTGACCCAACTTGGACACTTGCTAAAAACTTTGAAGTTTTAATTGAAGAAGATGGTTTAGCTGACCGTGGTACTTTTGTAATTGATCCAAACGGAACAATTCAAATTGTAGAAATTAATGCAGGTGGTATTGGTCGTGATGCATCTGAATTGCTTCGTAAATTAAAAGCAGCTCAATATGTATATGCTCACCCAGGTGAAGTTTGTCCTGCTAAATGGAAAGAAGGCGATGCAACTTTAGCACCTTCAATCGACTTGGTTGGTAAAATCTAAGTTATCCGATTTAAAAGAAAAGCCAGAGCAATTGTTCTGGCTTTTCTTTGTCATTTTAAAACTTATGCAATATAGCCTTTTGTCGATGTTGCATAACTTCGAACCCCATCAATCAGATGATCAATTAACTTCTCCATAACAAGCCTCTGACCTTTACGAGAAGAGTAGACAATTTGTATAGTGCCAATGTTAGAACACCATTCAGGTAAAATATGGATTAAGCGACCTTCTTGAAGATCTTTTTCTACGGTTAATAATGGTAAATCTGCAATACCTAGCCCATCTAATGCAGCAAAATAAGCGCCCGATAAATCGTTACTTTTCACTCGTGGATCTAGATGAATATCAATTTTTTCATGATGTTTTAAGTTGTGTAAACTCCAACGATAATTTGTTTTTTGCGTACCTAAAACAATACTTGGAAAATCACAAATTTCCGTTACGTGTTCAATAATACGCCCTTGAAGTAATTCTGGACTTGCAACTAAGCAATGTGTGGTACGAATAACATCACGCACAATAATGCTGGAATCTTCATTATTTTCGAAATTTGTACGAATCGCTAAATCAATATCATCATGCAAAATATCGACTCTGCGACTAGTGAGTTCCATTTCAATTTTAACTTGCGGATATTGCTTTAAAAACTGATTAAGCAAGGGTCGAATCTGATGTTCCATCATGACGGATGGACAACTCAGTTTAACTAAACCACTTGGTTCTAGTGTTTGTTTCAATAGAATATTTTGAGCACAATCTGCTTGAGATATAATTTTGCTACATTCTTCAAAGAATTCTTGACCTAATGGTGTGACTTTAAAGTGTCTTGTTGATCTTTGAATAAGCGTGACATCGAATTTATTTTCTAAGTCTAATATTCGTCTGCTTAATTTAGATTTTGTAATATTACTTGCTTCACTGGCTGCACTAAACCCACCATGTTTCACAACAAGGTAAAAGTAATAGTAGTCATCAAATGAATGCATATACGCTCCGAGAAAGCAAAAATATTAAATTCTATTGGTGATCATATAGGATATTTTTCAAATACCAATCTGAAAATAGTAAAAGCGATCCATTGATCGCTTTTATTTTATGCTCAAAATTTAACGTGAAATAAAAATTTATTTTTTAGTCGTGTTTTGAACGTAACTATTGATGAGGTTGCGGTAGTCAGGAATATGTTGACTAAATAATGCACCTAAACCTTCAACATCATTACGCCAATCACGGTGTAATTCACATGATGCACCAAACCAAGTCATCAATTGAGCACCAGCATTTGACATGCGATCCCATGCAGAATCACGTGTTAAATGGTTGAAAGTACCCGATGCATCGGTAATCACAAAGACATCAAAATCTTCTTCAAGCGCAGATAAAGCAGGAAATGCTACGCAAACTTCAGTTACAACACCTGCAATAATCAGTTGTTTTTTACCTGTTGCTTTAATCGCTTTAACAAAGTCTTCATTATCCCAAGCATTAATTTGTCCAGGACGGGCAATATAAGGTGCATCGGGGAACATTTCTTTTAATTCAGGAACTAACGGGCCATTTGGACCATCTTCAAAGCTTGTGGTTAAAATGGTTGGAAGATTAAAATATTTTGCGGCAGCAGCAAGTGCTAATACATTATTTTTGAATTTATCAGGGTCGATATCACGAACTAAGGAAAGTAAACCTGTTTGATGATCTACTAATAATACGGCTGCATTGTCTTTATCTAAACGAACGTATGGCTTACCCATAATCGTATCCTCATAAGTGCCTATTGGTGAAGAAATAGATTTATAAAGTAAATCAATTTCTATTGAATCTTCATATTAATAGGATAGTTTTTGCTGATACAGCCCATATTTCAGGATTGATAATCTTAAAAATAAGATAAAAACTTAAAATGGATTTAAATAAATCGAGGTAATCGAGTTTAAATTAAAAAATTGTTCTACTTTTAGGATGCTGTTTTCTGAGTGACCTATTGGTCTATATAGGATTAAATCTTAAAATAGAGCCATGTTAAATCCGAGCGTAGGAGCTTGAGATGAAAAAAATTATAGGCGTATATCGCAATGAAAACATGCATTGGGTGGGTGATGGTTTCCCAATGAAAGGTCTTTTTTCTTATGATCGTTTAGGTCAAGCCATTAGCCCATTTTTGCTTTTGGACTATGCTTCACCTTATCCATTTAAACCAACGAATGAACAGCATGGTGTCGGTTCACATCCGCATCGTGGGTTTGAAACAGTGACTATTGCTTATCAAGGTGAAGTGACTCATAAAGATTCAGCAGGTGGTGGTGGAACCATTAAAACAGGCGATGTTCAATGGATGACAGCAGGTTCAGGTCTTGTTCATGAAGAGTTTCATTCTCCTGAATTTGCGCAAAAAGGTGGATTATTTCAAATGGCACAATTGTGGGTGAATTTACCTGCAAAAGACAAAATGACAGCACCTCGCTATCAAGCTATTGAAGCTAAAGATATTCCTATCATTGAGTTTAAAGATAAGTCGGGTCATTTACGTGTAATTGCAGGTGAATTTGCAAGAAAACATGGTCCTGCATCAACTTTTAGCCCAATTAATGTTTGGGATGGTGAGCTAGTCATTGGTCATAAAGAAATTATTCACGTGCCTGTAGGTCATACAGTTTTATTTGTCGTGCTTGAAGGCGAAATGCTTTTAAATGAAACGCAAAAAGTATTGGATAGTTCCATTGTTATCTTTAATAAAGACAGTGAAACAGATATTCAGCTTGAAGCAACCGTAAATGCGAAATTCTTGGTCTTAACAGGTAAGCCTTTAAATGAACCTATTCAAGGCTATGGACCATTTGTGATGAATACCAAAGAAGAAATCATTAAAGCTTTTGATGATTTTAATAGCGGTAAATTTGGAGAGATTGATGTAAGTCATTAATTTTTTATTATTTATGATGTTTAATCTACAATAAAAAAGCCCTTGAGTTTATCAAGGGCTTTTTTATTTACGCTGTATTTCCATTCTTCTTTTTATTGTGATTTTATTGTTATTATATTTTATTATTGTGATGTATTTATCATTATTGTTGGTGTAATGGTAGTCAATTCGTAATTCTTTGTAAACTACTTTTCAGAAAAAAATTCAATTTTATTGAATGATTTATATCCGGTTTTTTAAATATTTGATAAATCTTTAATAAATTCCTATGTTTGTGTACACATAGTTACATTGTAATTTTGTGTAAACTTTTTGGTGTTGGGGGAGGGTCAGCACAATAAATTAACAATCTGGTAGTTTTTACTAACTGCTTTTTTAAACCGTTAGTTCATAATCTTGATGAGTTAGACAATTAAAGATGGATTATATTTTGGATATTGCAGTCATTGGTAGTGGCATGGCGGGACTCGCTACAGCAAGAATTCTTAAAGATGCAGGGCATAATATAACAATATTCGAAGCCTTAGCTGGTCGTGGCATGGACAGTCATAGCATGGAATTTGAAGGTGGTTTAATTGACGCGCCATTGCGTGTAATGAATCCGCATTTATGGAAGAATACTTTAAGTTTAGCTGCTCACCTTGGTATTAAGACATATCCAGTTCGTACTTATATGGCATGTAGTTGGTTGTTTGAAGATAAAACTGAAACATGGTTGACCACTTCGCGTAGTCGTATTGGTAATTTTCCAATTATCAATAACCGTAAAGGTTTACAACAATATGGCTGGCGTTTAGTGAAGGGCATGTTACAGCTTAAAACTGCAATTGCTAAGTTTTTTAAATCGAAAGATCAAGACATCACACTTGCAGAATTCATCAATAATAATCATATCGAAGAAGTATTTTTACATGGTGCGGTTATGCCTGTGCTTTATACCATTTGTACATGTGATCCAAAGACCATTGGTGAATGGCCAGCAAAACCATTACTGGTCTTTTTACGTCAATTGACAGATGGTGATGCCTTACTTCGCTTGCAAGGCGGTACACCTGCGCTTGTAGATAAACTTATTCAAGGTGTAGACATTAAAAGTGGTTCGCCAATTCGCTGTGTAAAAGAACAAAATGACAAAGTACTTGTTCAAAATGAAGCAGGTGAAAGCTACCAATTCGATAAGGTTGTTGTTGCAACGCCAACGACCAAAATTGAATCATTTCTAGATGCAGAACAATTTGCAGATGACATCGCATTATTGAAAAAATTTAGATTTGAAGATGGTGACTTGGTTATTCATACCGATCAAACGGCTATGCCACCTAAACGTAAAGATTGGGCGGTATTAAGTTATATGATGGATCGTAAATTTACCCGTCAGCAATTTACGGTTTGGTTAAATTCAATTGAGCCATCTTTAGTTGGTAAATCACCTATTTTCCAAACATGGCGTCCAGTTGTAGATATCGATCCGAAGAAAATTATCTCTTCTGTAAAATTGACTCGAGCAGTTGTAGATTCAGATACCATTGCTTTAAATAAAGAGCTTCAAGAACGCAATAAAGCAGCAGATCGCAAAGTGTATTTCTGTGGTTCTTGGTCTTGTGATGGTCTGCCAATTTTAGAATCAGCAGTGACATCAGCAATGAAAATTGCAGAAAATTTTGGCGCACCATTGCCGTTTGTCGGATTAAAACCTAAAGTTGAGGTTGCACCACAACTCGGTTATTAAGAAATGAAATGGCTTCAAGCAATTCGTAAATCTATCCCAAAACATAAATATGCAATTAATGCACAAATGCTAGGAGATGATCGTGAACTTGCTTGGAGTAATTTGGGATATTGGGAAGATACAACATCTTCCTATCCTGAAGCTTGTCAGGCATTAGCAGATCAGCTTGCACAATCTTTAGAATTTACATCGAAACACAACCTTTTAGACCTTGCGTGTGGGCAGGGGGCAAGTCTTATTCATTGGCAAGATGCTTATCAAATTCAAAAAATATCTGCTGTAGAATTACAACAAGAGTGTGTTGAAAACATTAAGTCAGAATATTCAAAATTTGTAGATATTCATTGTGATTCATTTTTGAATTTAAAAAATATTCCATTTCAGCAGAAGTTTGATGTTGTTATTTGTATAGATGCGGCTTATCACTGCAATTTAAATTCATTTGTCAGATCTGCATGTTCAGTTTTAAATTCAAATGGGAAATTCGGATTTCACTATTTGATGCTTTCTGATGAGTGGAAAAATTTAAATTCATTACAAAAGCAAAAATATAAGTGGCTATTAAAAGCTGCGGATGTGAATTTAGATGATTTGATGTCAAAAGCAGAAATGGCTCAAGTTTTAGAAAATAATGAATTCAAAGAGATTCAGATATTAGATTTATCGAAACAGGTATTTGCAGGTTTTGCATCTTATATACAAAACAGTTTGGTATTAAAAACAGATTCTAAAAAGCTAGATCAATTTAAAATTGAAATGACGGCAAAGCTTTGTCGAACATTATATGAAGATGGCTTAATTAAGTATGTGCAGGTCAGCGTTGAAAGATAATTTTAATTATTGTAAAAATACAGACTTTAAAAACATCAAAGCCTCACTATAAAGCGAGGCTAAGAAATGGTGCCGGCACACGGATTCGAACTGTGGACCTACTGATTACAAGTCAGTTGCTCTACCAACTGAGCTATGCCGGCGTTGTGGAATGCATTCTACAGAAAGTTTTTTTGAATGCAAGCTAAAAAGTGAGCGTTTAATTCTATTTTTAAGTTTTTAGTCAAATTAATGAGAAAAGGGCATTTCTAAATGAATAAATCGCCTACTTCATTTGAGTAAGCGATTTATCTATAGGATTAAATATTAAATGGCTAAAGTGAAGTCAGCAGATTATTTACTGCGTAATATTTGGTCTAAATCTTGTGCGCATTCTTCCAAAGTAAATGCAGTGTCTAGTTGTAGTTGAGGTTTTAACTCCATTGCGAGTTTTCTCCATTCATCGATTAGGCGTATGGCTTTTTGGATTTTATGTTTATTCACGTCTTTGGCAATGGTGGGGGTGTATCCTCCGCGTTTAGCGTTTTTGATTTGTTTGACATAATTTGCGCTGTTATTCATGTTCGCTCCCCGAATAGCAGTTTCTATATGTTGTGTTTCTTGGAATAACGCTTTTAAAAGTTCGATGGTTGATATAAAGGTTTAAATGTCACAAATGGTATTCTTTGAAAAATTCAGAAAATACCTGAATATCTGTGATAACTCTTTTTTAACATAGAGTTGCAAGATTGTCTTCAATGTAGCTAAAAGCAATTTGTAATAAAAAGTGTCAAAAAATGAACACTAAAATGTAGAATTTATACGTTCATAAAACCACAATATATAGAGGTTAACTTGGTAAAAGATCCGTCTTTTTCTTTATAGAAAATGGTTGTTTTATCTTCTTAGATTAGCTTTTAAAATAAAAAAGACTTAGATTAAAAATCTAAGTCTTTGATAATTTGGCAGTAAGGGAAGAACTTAATTAGTCGTTTTTTAATTTCTAATTAAATAATCTAAATTATACTAATGTTAATTCTTCAGCATCCTTATTGTTTATAAGACTTTGTTTTAATTGTTTTAATTGATTTAAAATATTAAAAATTAAGGATAGCTGTTGCAAAATAACCAATGATTTTCGATCATCGTCCTCTAAATGTGACAGACGTTGTCGAATATTGTGCATATTTAATTGTGTACTTAGATCAGGAGTTTTATCTTCCAGTAGAACACCGCGAATGGCAATTAAAGCATGATCGAGTAGATCAAAAATTTCCTGATCAAAAATTTGATCACGGTGAGCACCAAGTGCTGAGATATAACTGAGTAATGTATGGTTCAAGCATAAAAACTCAAAAGCAATTTTCTTCTGTTCAGCATCAAAATCGGGTTCAGTTGCTAAAGTTGAAATGAGTGACGCGACTTCTGCATCCGTATTATGTGCAGCACGACGAACCATACGGTAGGTTAGATCGTTATTACGACCAACTTTGTAATGTTGAATCACTTCACTTAAATAATCACATTGCGCGCGCAATGAGCGCTGAATGGTGCGTGGCAGGCGACGGAATTTCCAATCAGGGAAAATGAAGGTCATACCCATCCAAGCTAAACCACAACCAATGATGGTGTCGACCATACGAGGTAATGCAGCGGTATAACCGAGACCATCGAAGTTAAAACTCAGCATTGCTAAAATGGTAATGAAGGCAGTTGCTTGCGCGTATTGCTTACTACGTAGTACGAAGAAAAGAGCACCACTGAGGACAAGAAGAATTAATTGACCTTCTACGGACGGAATAAAATACAGAATAATAAAACCCAAAATAATACCCATGAGCGTACCGACAATCCTTAAGCGCAAACGACGTTTGGTCGCATTAAAGTTAGGTTGGCTGACAAATACACTAGTAAGTAAAATCCAATAACCAAATTGGATATCGGTCATCTGTACAAAAATATAACCAATACATAATACAATAGACAAACGTACGGCATGACGAAATAGTACCGATTCTGGCGTTACATGTTGCTTGATCCGTACAAGAATATCTGCCCAACCTTTTAAGTCATCGTCATTAAGTTGGTGGTCAGAACCTTTGTTGTGATCAAATTTTCTATAACGTTCTGTTTCTAAATTACGTAGCTGCGCATCTATAGATTTTAAATTCTGATACAGCGTAAATAATGAATTGATAAGTACAGGATTATATTGTTTTTCATCACGAAGTTTATTCAGTGAAATTTTAAGGTTTTCAAAAGCGGGTCTGAAACGTTTGTTATGTACATAGGCTTTACGTGACAAAATACTTTCACTTAAATCCTTACATTCCTGTGCTTGAATGAACATGATACGTTGAAAGCGGAATAAAATATCGCTGTGCTGAAAGACTTTGGTCAGCACTTGATAATCCATCTGTGAGGAATTCGCATGCTCGTGAATATCTTGTGCGACAAAATAATATTGCAAGCTATGGCGAGTATCTTTTTGCCCACGGTCACCTTTGAGACGGGTTAATAGAATTGTCCTCATCTCATTAAAAATCGTAATTAATTTGGCATTTTCAAGTGAAAGATCAATCATACTTTGCTGATAACTTTTGGCACTCATATCAACATCAAATAAGTTTGCTTTAGTATATAAAAAGTCACGTAAGGCATCGTAGCATTTGGCTAAATGATCTTGCGCTTTATGTGATGGAAACAATAAGAAACTAATTGTTGATAGAAAACCGTACCAAGCCGCACCAAGCACCAACAAAAAGGCTTGCATGTACCAGTTGTCAAACAAATGTACACCTAGCATGGCGTAAACAGAGGTAATTAAGCAGCCATATGAAAGAGCAGCATAACGATGACCTAAAGAACCTAAAATAATCAGTGCAATGCATGATGATAGTAGGGTAAAGCCAAATAAAATAGGATAAGGGAATAAAATATAAACTGTAACAGCCGTTATAAAAAAACCGATACATATATAAAATTGATTTAAAAGTCGAACTGAAAACCGATCATCAATATCACTTAAACCTGCAGCGACAATACCTAAGCTTAGTGGGATAGTGAGTAATTGCTCATCCATTAAGTATGGAATAAAAGCGGCACCTGCGAACGCGATCAACATACGCAGATGATAGATTGCGCTCGTGTTGTAAATGGTTTGTCTCAGGTATGAGAGCAAGAATTTCAAAAGTTGTCCTTCGATATACTTAGGTCAGAAAAACTCTAAATAAGTATGTGAAATGTTCAGAAAAGTAAAAATGATTTGAGTGGTAAAGAATACTATGGACTATGTAAAGTTGTCTGCACAGTTGGGCTTAAAATTCGAAAGATTATGCAGGGAAAAAGTTGTAAGAGCTGATTTAATTAATTTTGTAAAAGTATCGAATGTAAGATGATGTGAAGTCACATCTCCCTCATTAGAATATTTAACTTTTTTCTAAGGTTTAATATTTTAGATTTGGGCATCTGTAAGTATAGTAACCTTCAATGGGGTTGAGGAATTCTGAGGGTAGTTTATTATACTATTTGTTATCCCTCTAACGAGATCAAGCTTAAAATGGATACAGTAAATTTTATTAGACATTAAAAAAGGCTTAAACTCTTTAGGTTTAAGCCTTTATAAGACATCATGTTAGTACATGATGATGAATTTTGGCGGTGAGAGAGGGATTCGAACCCTCGATACGCGCAAACGTATACACACTTTCCAGGCGTGCTCCTTAAGCCACTCGGACACCTCACCATATAGGCGATGGATAATAACGAAAAAAAAATATTATGCCAAGCTGAAACAATTGATTTAAAGAAAAACTTTTATGGTGGTGATATGATTCGCCAAAATACTGTCTAAAATGAAGACAAAATATGCAAAATACTGCAAAAAAAGCGGCATTGCCTGTGATTACCTTGGCAGCACTTGGTGTGGTCTTTGGTGATATTGGTACAAGCCCGCTTTATGCACTACGTCAATGTTTCTTAACGGCTCACTTAGCAATTACAGATGCTACGGTGTTAGGTATTCTCTCCCTCATATTTTGGTGCATGATGCTCAGCATCAGCTTCAAATACGTCACTATTATTATGCGTGCAGACAACAACGGTGAAGGCGGTATTATGTCTTTACTCGCATTGAATCTGCGAACAAACCGAATTGCGGAAAAAAAGAAAATTTATTTGATTGCACTTGGCTTTATTGGTGCATCACTCTTTTTTGGCGATGGCATTATCACGCCTGCAATTTCAGTGTTATCTGCGATTGAAGGTATTAGCATTGCAACGCCAATGCTTAATCATTGGTTAGAGCCACTTTCTATTGGTATTTTGGCAGGGCTATTCTTAGTTCAGCGCCATGGTACCGCAACAATGGGTAAGTTCTTTGGACCGCTGACGTTGCTGTGGTTCTTGGCGATTGGTGCTTTAGGTGTATGGAGTATTATCCAAACACCATTTGTACTTTCAATGGTGAGTCCACATTGGGCATTTAACTTTATTGTTCATCAACCTTATGTTGCATTTTTAACAATGGGTGCTGTTATTTTAACGATGACAGGTGGTGAAGCGCTTTATGCCGACATGGGGCATTTTGGTAGATTGCCGATTCGTTTAGCGTGGTTTATTGTTGTTTCACCTTGTTTATTACTCAACTACGCAGGGCAAGGTGCATTATTACTGCGTAATCCTGAAGCCATTGCTAACCCGTTTTATATGCTTGTGCCAGAATGGGCGTTGTTTCCTATGATTGGACTTGCAACGGCAGCAGCGGTCATTGCATCTCAAGCCGTGATTACAGGCGTATTCTCGATGGTGAACCAAGCGATTCAATTGCGCTATTTACCACGCCTTACGGTGCGACATACATCCGATGTTGAACAAGGACAAATCTATATCCCATTTATTAATTGGGTACTTTTCATTTCTGTCCTCATTTTAATTCTACTCTTTAAAAATAGTGCAAACCTTGCAAGCGCTTATGGTGTAGCAGTGACCATGACCATGCTTTGCGGTACGATTTTAATTACGGTGCTCGCGTATGGTTTATGGCGTTGGCCATTATGGAAAATCATATTGTTTGCAACGCCATTCTTAATATTAGATTTCATTTTCGTTGCATCAACATCGCTTAAAATTGTGTCTGGTGGATGGGTGCCAATTATGATTGGTGCAGTGTTATTTACAATTTTAATGACATGGAAAGATGGGCGAGCGCTTGTTTTAAAGCGTTTGGAACGAGATGCTTTACCTATCGATTTATTTATTAAAAGTGTGAATTTTGGCTCTGAAACCAAGTTTGTACCAGGTGATGCCATCTTCTTAACAGGAACACCTAATATTGTTCCGCATGCGATGCTTCATAATATCAAACATAATAAAGTGTTACATGAACGCAATATTATGGTGACGATCATCACAAAAGATGTCCCTTATGTCTCGCAAGAAGAGCGGCTCATGACAGAAATGCTTGATGAGCATTTTTACAGAATTACCATGTATTACGGTTTTAAAGATCAGCCAAATATTACACATGCCCTACAGCAGGCATATGAAGAACTCGATTTTGAATATGACTTGATGCAAGTGAGTTTCTTTATTTCACGTGATCGTATTATTCATTCTGTGGGTGATGGTATGGCGCCATGGCGTGAAAAGCTCTTTATTTCCTTACAGAGAAATACAAGTCCTGTGAGTGACTTTTATCAACTTCCAACGAACCGAGTGGTGGAGCTGGGAAGTCAAATTGAAATTTAGGTAGTTATTTTCTATTTAGTAAATTTCAAGCATAAAAAAACCAGAATTTATTCTGGTTTTTTTATATTTAAAGCGTGGCAAATATTATTGCGCTGGCGCTTCTGGTGCAGCAGTTTCAGATGCAGGCGCTTCTTCAGTTGTTACTACGTCAGATGCAGCATTTTCGTCAGCAACAGCGTCAGATGCTGCTACTTCAGATGCAGGCGCTTCGTTAGTTGCTTGAGCATTAGCTTCACCTAGAATTTTGATTTTTCCGCTAGCAGCTAATTCTTGTAAAGAACCTGGTTGACCATTTACAGTTGTAGAAATTTTAGCTTGAGATAAACTTTCTAGAGTTTCACCTGGCTGAATTGCTGGCTCAGCAAAAGCTGCTACGCTGATGATGCCAGCGATAAGACCTAAACCTAAAATTTTAGAACCTGTAACTTTAGAAGAACGCATAAAATACTCCAAAAAAAATAATGATTTTGCTTATTCGTATTTTACAGTGCCATATTTTGAAGATCGGGTGCTACTAAACACACGAAAACTCAAATAGATTACCTAAGAACTCCATATAAAAAAGACATGTTGTTACAACATAGTATTTCTGTATATTTCATTTTGACTATTTGTTGGTCGAACAGATTGTGCAGCATATACAAGTCTTGTAGCGCTTGCTAATCTGCTGAAAAATTATGTATATGTACAGTACTTGCAGATCTAATGGCGAAGAAAAGAACCAGTTCGAAAAATATTTTTACTCAACTTTTTGGGCAAAATGGTTTAAAAATTGTTTTAGGCTTAGTTGCGTCAGGAAGCTTTGCAATTGCATTTGGGCAAGAAAAAATTAGCCAATGGATTTCGTTGCCATCATCATCCTCTTCAAGTTCTGCATGTGCAGGACAATTCTATAAAGAAGTTCCGCCATTTTTAGCCAAAGAATCTTTAAGTAAAAATACATATCCACTGTGTTTTAATGGCTTTAATGTGATGTATTCAGGTGTGTCGAAAACACCTCTTTGGGTTGCTGAAGCGCTTACACCAAAACGTTTAAGTCAAAAAATTCCACGGGAAGATAGCTTTCATGAGGAACTTAAAGTTCCAACAGCATATCGGGCGACTTTGGCAGACTATAAAGCTTCAGGATATGACCGTGGTCATATGGCTCCGAATGCCGATATGCCAACAAAAGCATCTCAATCGGATAGTTTTTCTTTAGCGAATATGGTACCTCAAGCGCCAAAAAATAATCAAAAAGTATGGCGTGAATTAGAAGAAGCAACTCGTGCCATTGTGACCAAGCAAAAGCATGATGTGTATGTGGTCACAGGTCCAACATTTACAGGCAAGAAGTTAAAAACCATTGGGAACAGTAAAGTGATTGTTCCAACTGCTGTTTTTAAAGCTATTTATATTCCTAAAACGGGGGCGATTGGTGCTTATTACGCTCCGAATGATAACTCGCTCAATGTAAGAGTCGTGAGTATTTGCTACTTAGAAGAACAATTGGGGATGAATATTTTCCCACAATTAACCGAAGAGCAAAAACGTAATACATATAAATTGCCTTTAAAGGCAAATTTGGTAAAAGCCAATCAAGCAATTACATATTCATATTGGGATGCAGAAAGCCAATGTGCGGAAGATGTGTCGAATGATCAATTGGTTGCTGTGAAAAATCAATTTAAGTCGAATGGTTCAAGTTCACAAAGTTCAAATTCAGAAAGCTCTAATCAATCAAGTTCAAATCAACCAAGCGTAGATCCAAGTACTCAAGATGCCATTGTGAAGCAACTTGTAGAAGCTTTATTGCAATATATTTTGCAGTTGCTAAGATAATATCGACAGCATAATATGCAGGGTAGGAAAATTAAAAATCCTATTTATATAACAAAAAATAGAGTGAGATAAATATGTTTAAAGCTTTTGAAAATGGAACAGAATCGCATTCAATTCATGATCTCACTATAGAAAATGATGTTGATCGAGTGAGTATTTATGGCAATTTGCAAGTCACTAAAGATCAAGCAGGATTAAAAGCAGCGCAGGCTTTACAAGTAGTCGTTAATCAACTTGTGCAGCAATTAGAAAGTGAAGAAAATTTACCTGAAAAAATTCAAAATAAAGACGAAGATGAAATCGAGAATCCATTTTTATAAAAATATTTCAGTATTCAGAATGTTCCACATGGAACATAAAAAAGCCCACATCATGTGGGCTTTTTCATGAAAGTGACTAAAGGAATTAATCTGCTTTTTTAGCAATAAGGTTGTATAAAAAAGCACCAATGATAGCACCGACAATTGGTGCAACCCAGAACGCCCACAATTGCCTCATTGCTGCAGTTTCAGCAAAGAATGCAACACCTGTACTACGTGCAGGGTTTACAGATGTATTTGTCACAGGAATGCTAATTAAATGAATCAGTGTTAAAGCCAAACCAATTGCAATTGGGGCAAAACCTGCAGGAGCACGTTTGTCTGTAGAACCCATAATCACAATTAAGAAGAATGCTGTTAATACCACTTCAATAATTAAAGCAGAAACCAATGAGTATTTACCTGGTGATAACTCACCATAGCCATTAGAGGCAAATCCGCCAGTGCCTACAAAACCTGCTTGACCTTGAACAATAATATAAAGAACTAGTGCTGCTAAGGTTGCACCAATCACTTGTGAAATAATATAAGGAGCAAGTTCTTTTGCGTCAAAACGCCCACCTGCCCATAAACCAATACTTACCGCAGGGTTGAAGTGACCACCTGAAATATGACCTAAAGCATAAGCACCTGTTAAAACGGTTAAACCGAATGCAAGTGATACACCTACGAAACCAATACCAAGTTCAGGGAATGCGGCAGCTAGTACAGCACTACCACATCCACCAAATACAAGCCAAAAGGTACCAAGTAGCTCTGCTAAATATTTATTCATTTATTTCTCCAGCAATTTATTTTTACTGCTTTATTTAGAGGTTAAAACAATTATATGTATTTATTGTTGCAAGCGCACTTTAGCGCTAATTTTAATCATTTTCAAATTTCATCTATTTTAACAAGATGATATTGCTGTATTTTGAGAGTGTTTAAAGGAGTATGAAAGTTGACTATTCAATAAATAACTATAGCTAAATACTAAATA
>NZ_LWRV01000051.1 GCF_009372215.1 Acinetobacter portensis
ATCTGTTTCCAAAAGTATGCTGAAATTAAATGAAGCCATTATTGATATAAAAGAAGGTTAAGTCGAAGGCTTTAAAATGGTTTTCAAGCTTTTTCGAAAAATTACAACTTTTCCTAAAACTACGTCTAATTCGATGCCTTATTTTACAATTATTTCCTTCAATACCTACAGTAAAAAACTTACCAATACTTTGCTTACAGTTTTTAAAGGCAGTCACAAAACTATCCCAGTGATCACTTGAAATTCGGGTGTAGTGAACACCTAATTGCTTTAACTTTGCCTTCAATCGTTGGACTGTCGCCAGATCTCGTTTACCCCAAACATAAGCAACAATTTCACCTGTTTCTCTATGGTATGCGTAAATAAGCCATTGTTTATTCTTTTTATTTCCTACAAAAGTCCAAAACTCATCAACCTCAATAGATTCATAATAATTTTGCTTAGGGCGAATTTTATAAGTGGATTTACTTAATGTTCGTAAAACCTTACCTATGCTGACACGCTCGGTTTCTGCAATATCTCTTATACCACCCCCTCTAACCATCAGGTGGAGTATTTTATTTGTTATACCAGAATGACAACCTCGGTAACTAAGAGCATGATCCCCAATAAACTGACGCTTGCAGTTTTTACATTGATAGTTTTGCTTACCATTTAGTTTGAAGCCATTTTTCTTTATACTGTCACTTCGACAGGTTGGACATTTGATTTCTAGTGTTATTTGCATCTCACTATTTTATCAAAAGCCAACCTGTTTTTTTTCAGCATACTTTTTGAAACACCACC
>NZ_LWRV01000052.1 GCF_009372215.1 Acinetobacter portensis
ACAAATGTCAACAGACCCTAAATAATTTAAAAAATATTTATAATGAAGATTATTTCCGACCAGTTTCTTGGTCACTTTCGATGAAAGGCGATGAAGAATTGCTAGCTTATGTGACAGATACCTTAAACGGTGAAAATACGCATGTATTAAAAAATCCTACTCAAGAAATGATAAAGTCATTACCAAAAGAAATAGCTTTCGATTATGTACACGATAAAAAGGTGAAAAGACTAAATATAATATTTAACAAGCCTTATAAATTTTTTAAAGAATATCTTGACTTTAGGTCAAAATTTAAAATCGTAGTTGAAATTATTGATGAAGACTATACAGCGGTATATTTTCAACAAGGTGAAAAAATAATTGAATTTGAGGATATTCGTGTTCAAGAGTATGAGCGTTAAGTGTATTTACGAGGGCTGTTTATGTTATAAGTAAATAGCCTAAGCAAGTTGATCATTTATTTTACATCCGATATTTCATTTTAATTTCAGCTTTTGTTTGTAGTTCAGTTTTATGTTCAATAATAAATTGATGAATCATGGTTTTTACGTTGTCATTCATAAAACCTAGTGCATAACCTTTCACAATAATGATGCTCGGGAAATTAAAAAAGAGATATTTTGCATCTTCAAAAGATGGTTCAGGATAAATATTTAACTCGGCTAAAGTGAGTTGAAAGAACTCTTTTTCAACCAACACAGAAGGGGTTTGGGTATCATTCCAATAATTTAAACGCATTGCCATTAAGTTATTGTGTTTATAGCTCATAGAAATAAAAAACTTTGAAGTAGGTTTATGTATATAGGGTTTCTTGAAAAAGATTCAATGATATTTTTGAAAGCGCGCTGAAAAAGTGTTATATACAGTTTTAATAATTAATTGAAATTATTGGTTTAATTTTTTGGGGGTCATATGAAGTTGCTGAAAGTTTTGTTGATAATTACAGCTGGCGGATATGCCATGAATACCTATTCAATGGGGTATTCACAAGATTATGTGGAATGTATGAGATCTTCAAATAATCAAGCAAATACAACTTCAGTTTGCCAAATTAAAGAGTATAAATATCAAAATAAACGCCTTAAAAAACTCTTTAAAAAGAATATGTCATTTTCAAATCCACAAGAAAAAGTAGATTTAAACCGTATTCAAATGCAATGGGCATCGCAACGTGAGTTATCTTGTGGTTTGAAAAATAAAAAAATCAAAGCATTAAGCCCTGCAAGTATAGGATGCGCCTTACAAATCACAAGTTCACGTGCAGATATGCTGGAAGTTCAAGTGGCGAATAAAAACTTAAGAAGATAATTTTGGAAAATCGGTTATCAAAATATTAAAAAACTGTGAAAACAGGGTATCATAAGGCGTTTAAAAAATATGACTTTGGAGACGCCTTAAAGTGGATCGACCGACTATTAGCCCTGAACACATTCAGGAAGCCGCTGAAAATTTAACAACCATTCGTGATTTTATCCGTTTTGGTGTTACAGCATTACGTCAACACGATGCGCACTTAGGGCAAGGTACAGAAGATTATGTTGCTGAAAGTTCAGCATTGGTATTGCAAACCTTGTCTTTGGACTGGAGCGCAAATCCAGAAATCCTAGATTCAAAATTATTGCCAAGCGAGAAAGCAGAAGTTTTGAGTTTGCTTGAACGTCGTATTAACGAACGTATGCCAACATCTTATTTGTTGAATTTAGCGTACTTCGATGGCAAACCGTATTATGTTGATGAACGAGTGCTTATTCCACGTTCACCAATTGCAGAACTTATTCAAAATCGTTTTGCACCTTATTGTTTAGATGAAAATCATCAGCCTCGTGAAGGCGTGAATAATCTACCTGAAAATACAAATGCTAAAATGCCACGCCGTATTTTAGATATGTGCACAGGTTCGGGCTGTATCGCAATTGCTTTAGCATATGCATTCCCTGAAGCAGAAGTTGATGCAACAGATTTATCTAAAGATGCTTTAGAAGTGGCACAAATTAACTGTGAACATCACAATCAACAGTTCAATGTTGCATTGCTTGAATCTGATTTGTTTGCAAAAATTCCTGCTGAAAATCAATACGATTTGATCGTGTCTAATCCGCCATATGTAGATGCAGAAGACATGGCAGATTTACCAGATGAATTCCATCATGAGCCTGAAATGGCACTTGCTGCAGGTCAAGACGGCTTAGATTTGGTTCGTAAAATGTTAGCGCAAGCAGCAGACTACTTAACTGAAGATGGCTTAATTGTTATTGAAGTGGGTAACTCTGAATGGGCAATGAAGCAAAATTTCAATACAGTTGATTTCTACTGGTTACAGTTCCAAAAAGGCGGTTCAGGCATTTTTGCATTAACAGCAGCACAATGTCGTGAGTATCGCGAATTATTTATTCAATCTATCAATTCATAAGGAGTCGTGAAGCATGGCAGGTAATAGTATAGGGCAACTGTTCCGTGTAACGACTTGTGGTGAATCTCATGGCGTTGGTTTGATGGCCATTGTCGATGGGGTTCCACCAGGAATTGAACTTTCTGAAGCAGATTTGCAAAAAGATTTAGACCGCCGTAAGCCGGGCACATCTAAATTTGCAACGCAGCGTAAAGAACCCGATGAAGTAAAAATTATTTCGGGTGTATTTGAAGGTAAAACAACAGGTACATCGATTGGTTTGCTGATTCGCAATACAGATCAAAAATCGAAAGATTATGGCAATATTGCACAAACGTTCCGTCCGGGTCATGCAGATTATACGTATACACAGAAGTATGGTTTCCGTGATTACCGTGGTGGTGGTCGCTCAAGCGCACGTGAAACAGCAATGCGTGTAGCAGCTGGTGCAATTGCTAAGAAATTCTTGTTTGAGAAATTCGGCATTGAAATTCGTGGTCATGTCACTCAAATTGGCACAGAAAAAACAGAAAAACTCGATTGGAATGAAGTTCCGAACAATCCATTTTTCTGTGGTGATGCTGATGCAGTTCCTCGTTTTGAAGCGCTTGTTACTTCATTGCGTGAACAAGGTACAAGCTGTGGTGCGAAACTTGAAATTGTTGCAACACAAGTTCCTGTAGGTTGGGGTGAACCTGTATTTGATCGTTTAGATGCAGATATCGCGCATGCCATGATGTCAATTAATGCTGTGAAAGGCGTTGAAATTGGTGATGGTTTTGCTGTTGCAGAACAATTTGGTCATGAAACACGAGATGAACTTACTACAGATGGTTTCTTGGCAAATCATGCAGGTGGTATTTTAGGTGGTATTTCAAGTGGTCAAGACATTCGTGTTGCGATTGCTCTAAAACCAACAGCATCTATTACTACACCAGGTAAAACCATTACGATTGATCGTGAAAATGCAGATGTATTGACTAAGGGTCGTCATGATCCTTGTGTTGGTGTTCGTGCTACACCAATTGCGGAAGCCATGCTTGCAATTGTATTAATGGATCATTTCATGCGTCATCGTGCACAAAATGCCGATGTGGTTGCACCATTTGAACCGATTTAAATTAATTTGAATTGAAAACCAGACCTAGTGTCTGGTTTTTTTTGATGTATATGATCATTTTATTGAGATTTATAATTTAATTAGTGATGAGAAGTTAAAAAAATTTTCTAATTAATATAGGAATATTACATAAAATTATGAATTATATATTGTACTTTTATAGGCATAATATATTTTTAAAATTGTTATACCGTTGTAATTTAGATATTTAGAAAAAATAATTGGCATTTTTTGAGGTTGTAAATGATATCTAAATGAATTTAATAAAGAGGAGGTTGAATGCTAAAAATAATTGAAATGTGATGTAAGTCACACATGTGGGCACTACATGTTAAAATTCAATACAATATTGGATAAGAATAACCCATATAACAATGACCCATCAAATCACAATTAAAGGCGAAGCTTTGCCTGTAAGTATGTTTGGCACCCCATATTTTTGGTTCGACTCTTTAACGGGCGTAGAAAAACTAAATGAACTCTTTGAATACCAACTGATAGTAAAAATACGAGATGAATACGGTAATCCTGCCCACGGATATATGGGATTAGAAGGCTATATTTCACCAGAACAAGCAAAAAACAGTGGCACACCCGCATCAGACTTAAACCTGCAAAGTTTAATAGGTACAGAACTTACGATCTGTATGCGCCTAGATGGCTTAAAACTCGATATCTCCCAACTGAGCCAAATTAACAACTTCAACCAAGACCACACCTACCAAAACAGTATCAATGGGGCAAGATACTTTAGAGGTATGGTGAATAAAGTCGAAGTACTTCCAGTCCGCAACCGCCATGCCTGCTATAAAATCACCCTCGTACCATGGCTGTGGCTCCTGACAAAAACCACGAACTACCGTATTTACCAAGATGAATCAGTCACCACGATTCTTGAAGACATATTACAAAAATATCCATACCCCGTTGAATACCGCATTAGTGGCAACTTCATAGGACTTGACTACCAAGTCCAATATGGAGAGAGCGACTTTGACTTCATTAGCCGACTCATGCAAGAACACGGAATAAACTACCACTTCGAACACAGCCACAACGAACTCACCCTCGTGATTTCCGACCACAACTCCTCCTTTAAACCCATGCAAGCCGAAGGCTACCAACAGCTAGACATTTACCCACCGAACCAACGCTTTCCCAATAAAGCCGAATACATCGAGTTTTTTGAACCTGCCCAACAACTGGTGAGTGGCAAAGTCTACTTAGGCGACTACCAATTCAAAACCCCACAACTCAAACAAATTGCAGAAGAACAATTTATGTGGGAACACCTGCATGCAGAAAACGAAATATACGAATGGAACCAAGGGGACTATTTCGATGCCAAAGAAGGCGGACAAGACAAAGCACGACAATACATAGAACGCGTTTATCAACACGGCTATAGAGCCCAAGGCAA
Source organism: Acinetobacter portensis (assembly GCF_009372215.1). Classification (GTDB taxonomy): domain Bacteria; phylum Pseudomonadota; class Gammaproteobacteria; order Pseudomonadales; family Moraxellaceae; genus Acinetobacter; species Acinetobacter portensis. The sequence continues at coordinate 4,933 of NZ_LWRV01000052.1, forward strand.
AGGACACCTCAAAGGTCTACAAACAGGCTTCAAGTTTGAGCTGAATAACCATCCCAACAGCCAATCGAATGGCGGCTGGATTGTACTAGGAACCCAAACCACCATCCAAGATATTAGCCAAGAACAAAACAGCAACCAATACTACGACTCCCAAGTCGAATTTATAGTACAACCCGATGAACAAGTACTCCGCCCAGAACGCAGTATTAACAAACCCATAGGCAGAGCACAAACTGCAATTGTTGTTGGACCAGAAGGCGAAGAAATTTATACCGATAAATATGGACGAGTAAGAGTTAAGTTCCACTGGGACAGAACAGACAAAGATGACAGACACAACCCCTACAACAACAGCAAACCCGAAAAATATGACAAAACCAATACCTGTTGGTTACGCGTATCCACAGCATGGGCAGGCAACAACTACGGAACAATACACTTACCACGAATAGGACATGAAGTGGTTATTGACTTCTTTAATGGCGACCCAGACATGCCCTTTGTAATAGGACGCTTAACCAACCCAGACAACATGCCAGTATGGAACTTACCGTCACAACAAGCACTTAGCGGAATTAAGTCCAAAGAATTTAAAGGTAATCAGTCGAATCAATTGGTGATGGACGACACGCCAGGAAACTTACAACTTCACTTGAAGAGTGATCATCAATCGAGTGAACTTAACTTAGGACACATTACCCGCATCCCCGATTCAAGCGGAAGAAAGGACTTCCGAGGAGAAGGCTTTGAGTTAAGAACAGATGGGCATGGCGTGGTACGGGCAGGTGATGGACTGGTTTTAACGACTTATGAACAAGAAAAGACAAAAGATCATGTTAAGTTCTTAGAAGAAACAGTGAATCAACTTGCACAAGCGGTAGAGCAACAAAAGCGTCAAATTGAAGCATTAATTAAGAGTAAAACAGAAACTCGCCCTTTATCGAGTACAGCACATCCAGAATTAGATAAACAAGAAAAGCAAATTAAAGGGGCTAAAAAGTTAGAAGAGTTGGAAAAGCCACATATTGTGACGAGTACACCTGCGGGTATGGCATTTTTAGCCAAAGATGATATTCATATTAATTCGAATGAAAATATTGCCTTAACCAGTGGTAAAGATGTGTCTATGGCAATAGATGAGCGTTTGTCTGTAAGTGCGAATGATGGGATTCAAATGCATGCAATGGATGGTGGTATACGTACTTTTGCTTCCAATGATGATATTGATATTCATGCACACAAGGGAAATATTGGAATATTCTCTTTAGGCGATATTCAGATTGTTTCTACAGAAAATAAAATACAGATTATTAGCTCAAAGGAAATTAGTTTTAATGCGGGTGGTACCGAGTTTGTGTTGAATCAAGAAGGTATATTTGGTAAAACCGAAGGTGTTTTTGAGGTTAAGGCGGCTAATCATGTATTTGAAAATAAAGCTAAAGTACCGTATCAGTTACCTGAACTTCCTAAAGCTACGTTATTTAGTAATAAGGTAGATTTGTATGAATTATTGTGGAATATGGATTTCAGTAAATATAAATATAAAGTCATCAATGAGGATAATAATTGTTTTGGTACAGGACAATTGGATGAACATGGTAGAACACAGAAGATAATAACGCCAGAGTCAGCTAATATGAAAATTTTGATAGGTACAGATGATGAATGGGGGATTGATATGGAAGGGTATGATGTAGAAGATTTTATTGACGATAATATATCATAAATAATAACTTAGAGAATAAAGATGACAAAAAAATCATTAGTGACAATTCAAATTGTAGATATGCTGAGTAATCCTATCTCCGATGCACAGTATCAGATAAAAAATCAAAAAACTGGGCAATTAATCGCGAGTGGAAATACGAATAAGGCAGGAAAAATAGTAGAAATTAGTCGAGATATTGGTACTACGCTAGATGTATATTTAAAAAGTATGTTTAAAGATGAGATGGTAAAAATTCAAAGTTTTACTATGTCTAAAGAACGAATGGTTGTGAAATTTAGAAGCCCAAAAATATTATTGGATATAAAGACATTAGAAAATAAAGGTGCTAATGGAAGCTATAAACGAAAAACGTATACTGTAAAAAAAGGAGATGCATTATCGGAAATAGCAACAAAAAATAATACAACAGTTAGGGCTTTAGCAAACTTGAATAATATAAAGAATCCAAATGCTATAAGTATTGGACAAGTTATTAGGCTACCAGTTCAAATACAAGCAACAGGTAATAAAACATACAAAGATAAACCTAAAGCGATAGAAAGTAAAAAAAGTGAAAAGCCTTCAACAGCAACTAAGCCAAAAAAAACAAATAATGATGATGGATTTTTAGAACAAGCAAAGAAAAAACTCGAACAAGTTTATGAAGACTTAAAACAAAAAGTAGATGTAGTAGTAAGTGAGCAACAAAAAATTTTAACCACTGAAGATCGAAGTGAACAATCGACCTCGCCTAAAACGGATGTTAAAAATTTATGTAAAAGTAATGCTCAATGTATTACAAGTGGTAAGGGAGAGTTAATACGTGAAATAAATATTCGTTTAGCTGGTTTTGGCGGGGCGCTACCGAGTGATGAATTTACGGAATTAACAGAAAAATGTATTAAACAGTTCCAACGAGATTATATGGGGGTGGAAGAAACAGGTAAAATATGCGGTTCATTATTGGTTGCATTAGACAAATTCTATTATGACTATCCAGTCAGTTCTTTGATGAAGAATATTGCATGCCCATGTGGAAAATGCAAAGGCTATGGGAATAACACAAGAAATGTAAGCATTAAGGGAAGAATTGCAAATGAGTATCCAGGAATGCATAGATCTGTAATATGGATTCTGAAAGCATTGAATTTTTATTTAAAAACAGAGTTTAGTGCGAAAAATATGGAAGTAGCATATATAGAGTCAGGCTACAGGTGTATTGAACGTAATGAACAAACAGATAGACCAACAGTAAATCATATGGGAATGGCATTAGATATTCATATTAATAAGAATGGAGTTAGAACTATAGCTCATGATGATATGGAATATGTTCGTAAAAATGTAATGGCAAAAAAGATGAATGCTACAGAAGTAAGAACTGATAAAAATACAATTCATATGGAACCAAGAATTTTTAAAGATGGTAAATCAGGAGCGACTAACTGGGTGCATTATGATGTATATATGTGGGATTCAAAATATAAGAGTGATGATTTATTTCAAATAGGTGTTGAAAAACTAAATGGTAAGAAACTAGCGGATATTGCTAAAGAACAGAAAATTGAAAAAATATTAAGTTGTGGTGGGGTTATCCTAGGATCCACTAAAGATAATAAATCAATAAATGATTTGTTAGTAGAATTAGGTGATGCAATTTCTAGTGGTGAAGGAACTTATGAAGCTTGGAATTCTGGTGCTCCTGAAGGGAAAAGAGTGAAGTATGGTAAAATGAATGATGTTCCTGGTACCATTACAGCTAAGACAATCAATCAATTAGATAAAGCCTCAAAAGAATATACATGGGAAGATAATAGACGTAGATTTGCAACAGGAAAGTATCAGACAATTCCAGCTACATTAATGGAAGCTAAGAAAAGTATGGGATTGAGTGGTAATGAATTATATGATGCTGAAATGCAAGAAAGAGTTTTTCGAGAATACTTGGCACGAAAACAAAAAAATATGAAACTATTTCTTGATAGCAATAGTGTGAGTGTTGATGAAGCAATGGTGGGTGCAGCGCGAGAGTGGGCTTCAATCGCTTTACCTAAAGGTTATAAGAATAAATTTGGTGTAATTTCTGATGGTACTATTGGTTATCATCAATCAGCTACAAATAAAGCTAGTATGAGTTCTACCAAAAAGGTCAGAGCTATATTGGAAAAGATAAAGCAAATCCATGAACAATAGCGGATGAATAATATGTTAAAAAAAACTTTTTATATAATAATTTTCTTTGTGCTTAATGGGTGTTCAAATGCCAAAGATATACCCATAAGCTTAAATAAGAATCAGGACAATATTGTAGCCTCGCAGGTTGTAAAATGTACTTTTGATGGATTAAAAAATACAGATTTTTGTGATGATGAAAAACTTAAAATTTATCAAAATAAAATTAATAAAGGATTGAATTTTGACAAGGACAAGGTTTTAATTGTAATTAATAAAAATACTACTTTATATAATGGTGTGCCAAGAAGTTTAAATTTTATTGTTGTTTATGATCCAGAAGGCGAAAGAATATATCCTTTTTATCAGGTTGTAGGGAATTTTGTTAATAATAGGTTGGAAGAAGATTTAAGTGATCCAGCATTAATAAAATATTCAAAAGACAGTAATAAGGTATGTTTAAGTGGTACATTATTTTATGAAGGTGATAATGATATAAATGTAGAAGACCAATGTTATATTTTCTCTAAAAAACAGCCTGATTTTTTTAAAAAAATATAATGATTGGATTGTTATTTGAGGTGTAAAACTATTTTTAATGATAGCTTACTTTGAAATTTGCTAAGTTAAATATTTTTTAAATGACTTTATTTATATGAATATAATGGTTAGGTAATGGAATAATAAAACTAAAAATAGAGGAAAAAAAGATTGCTGTTGGAAAAAATGAGTATGTAAGAATAGATGAAAATTTGGTGGTGTTTCAAA
>NZ_LWRV01000053.1 GCF_009372215.1 Acinetobacter portensis
GGTATTTAGGGATAAAAAAATTGGGTTTTGGATGCCTCATGCCATCTAAAGCAAAGAAAACTGAAAAATTAGATTCTGAATTAAAAAAGTTAAATAGAGAGATTGGTCGTAGACGAATTCAAGTAGAGCATGTATTTGGAAGGATGAAATGTTTTAAGATTTTATCTTGTGTATATAGAAATCGTCGTAAAAGATTAAACCTGCGGTTTAATTTACTTGCTGGCATATACAATTTAGATTGGGTGAAAGATAAACAATTAAATTGATTGAAAAATGATTTATGAAGGAAGTCTAATATATATGTTTAGTTTCCATTTTTCTTAAATATATGTGATAGATCATTCTAAAACATGATATCAAATAAAGAATTAGTACACGACTTTTTCCAATTATGGTTATCTGCTTGGAGTAAGTCTTGGTTGTTTGCATTTCCATTAATTTTGATTGTTTTACCTTTGGTACGTAAATTTTTATTAAACTTTATTGATACAAGCAAGTTGTAAAAAATAAGCTATAGAACCTTCATTCGCTGTCATTCATAATGAAAATGAAACCATTATTGGCAATGAGATATATCAATGAAATATTTAACCATCTTCATCTGTTTAGGCTTATCTGCATGTGCAACACAACCATCTAAAAATATTCTTCAAGAAACAAAAGAATGCGCACAATACAGAGCAATGATGACTGCACCAATGCCACCAAGCGAACATGAAAAACTCAAAGTTGCATGTGAGCAATCACAACAACATCAACAATAAATTCCAAATACAGAGTATGAAAATAGGTTTAAAGGCATAAAAGTAAGTGCTAGACCAAAGTGCGAGTACACTTCATTCCAAGTGTTAACTATGTTCAAATACGCATAAGAAACATGAATAGTGAATAAATAAGGAAAGGCAAATGTCACAAGCAAGCATGCAACAAGTCATTATTACAGAACCGGGCGATGTCGATAAACTTGCCTACGAAACAGTTGCAATTCCAACACCACAAGCAGACGAAGTACTGGTAAAAGTACATGCATTTGGTATTAACCGCCCAGATATCTTACAACGCCAAGGCTTATATCCAATGCCAAAAGGCGTAACACCTGTACCGGGGCTAGAAGTTGCAGGTGAAGTATTTGCTGTTGGTGAAAGCGTGACACAATTTAAAGTGGGCGATAAAGTTTGCGGACTAACCAATGGTGGTGGCTACGCACAATATTGCGTTGTGCCTGAAAGCCAAACTCTAAATATTCCTGAAAATGTAAGCTACGTTCAAGCGGCTGCCATTCCTGAAACATTTTATACGGTTTGGGCAAATATCTTCCAAATGGGCAAAGCCAAAGCAGGCGAAACTGTACTCATTCATGGTGGAACAAGCGGTATTGGTACCACAGCACTCATGCTTTGTAATGCATTAGGATTGAAAACATTTGCAACCGTGGGTTCAGATGAAAAAGTACAAGCCATTTCAAACATCACTACAGCCATTAACTACAAAACTCAAGACTTTGAGCAAGTAATTAACGAAGCAACCGATAATGCAGGCGTGGACGTTATTCTCGATATTGTTGGTGCGCCATATTTAGCACAAAATTTAAATCTATTACGTCGTGATGGTCGCTTGGTGTATATCGCCTTTTTAGGTGGTGCAAAAGCCAAAGAAGTGAAGCTTGGTCAAATTATGATGAAACGATTGACCATTACAGGCTCAACCATGCGTGCACGTAATACAGCAGAAAAAGCTGAAATTACCCAAGGCTTAAAAGCCAATGTTTTACCACTTTGGGCAAAAGGCGAATGCTTACCTATGATTTATAAAACATTCAAATTCGACCAAATTCAAGATGCACATGCATGTATGGATACAGGTGAGCATGTCGGTAAAGTGGTTGTTGAAGTTTTATAAGTTTTAGACTGCCAATGATTTAAGCTATAAATCAAAAAGCCACTGCATTTGCGGTGGTTTTTTATTGCTAAGCCCAAATGAAAAGATGCGGTATAGGTTTGAAGATATATTTCCATGATGATTTATGCGAAAATACGACTTTATCTATTTATTAGTCCAAAGGCATTTCATGACTGACCAATCTCCTGAATCTTTAAGCGATATCGAAATTGTAGATATTTTACAATCCATGAAAAACGATGAGCTCAATATAGAAGCAAAAGAGATTATTCGTAATGGCGGTAAAGCAGGTCGTCAGGAAGCGCATAAACAAGCACTCGTTGCATTGCATACAGCATTTGAAGAGCGTTTTGTAGAAGCAGTAACTCTAGCTTTAGGCTTAAACGAAGGTCAGGCGAAAAAAATTCGTTATAAAAAAGACCGTATTCGTATTTTGAAAGTACGTGGCATCGATTATTTAGCAATTGACGGTGCAGAAACAGCACAAGTATTGTCACAAGTAGCACAAGCAATTGTTCGTGAAGATGCAATTGTGAATTCTGGTCTTCACAATATTTTTCCATTTTGGAAAGAAGGCTGGCCGATGGTTCAGTTCGATAATGCATATACGATTTTAGAAGATGATATTAACATTCACTACCAAGCAGTTTTAGATGCTTTGCTAAGCAAATAATTTTAGTTCGGTATTTTAAATGCCAATAAAAAAAGCACCCTAAGGTGCTTTTTTTATGCTTAAGATATTATCCAAGTGTTGAATAAAGAGGGAACACACCAAATACAAGTGCAGCAACAAGCATGACTAAACAGGTAATAATTGCCCATTTAATGGTGAATTTTTGATGAGCACCAAATTCAATACCTGCCAAGCCAACAAGTAAGTAAGTTGATGGAACAAGAGGAGATAATAAATGCACAGGCTGACCAACAATAGATGCACGTGCCATTTCTACAGGGCTAATACCATAATGAATTGCTGCTTCTGACAGAATTGGAAGTACGCCATAGTAGAAAGCATCATTCGACATAAAGAAGGTTAAAGGCATACTGATAATAGCAGTAATAGGTGCTAGGAAAGGACCCATACTTTCAGGAATAATCGCTACTAGCTCTTTAGACATGGCTTCAACCATACCTGTACCTGCTAAAATACCTGTAAAAATACCTGCTGCAAAAATAATACCAACCACGTTCAAAGCACTACCTGCATGGTTTGCAATTAGTGATTTTTGCATGTCGATGTCTTTATAGTTCACAACAAGCGCAATACTCAGTGCAATCATGAATAAGATAGACATTGGTAAAATACCATAAATTAATGACACCATAAGTACAACAGTCAGTAAAGTATTGAACCAACGTAAGTGTGCGCGGTTCGCTTCAGGATTTGTTGAAATTTGAATGGAATCGCCATGACTGATATCTAATTCAACAATACCTAAACGCTTACGTTCCATACGGCCATACATGAAGCCGACGATATAAAGCCAGAAAATGGCAAATATCATAGGTAAAATCATAGGAACGAATACATCACTTGGGTCTACATGCAAAGCACTTGCTGCACGAGCAGTAGGACCACCCCAAGGTGTTAGGTTCATAATACCGCTAGCAAGCATCATTAAACATGCCATGATAAGCGGGCTCATACCTAAGCGTTTGTAAAGCGGTAGCATTGCAGCCACACAGATCATATACGTTGTTGAACCATCACCATCTAAAGAAACAATGAGGGTTAAGGTAATTGTACCCATGACCACTTTCAGTGGGTCACCTTTTACAAGGCGTAAAATCCATTTTACAGAGGGGTCAAATAAACCTGTATCAATCATGATTGCAAAATATAGGATTGCGAAAAGCAACATTACACCAGTAGGTGCTAGTTTTTTGACGCCTTCAAGCATCATTTCACCAAGCTCGTTCAGGTGAATATTGTCTAGTCCTTCTACAAAGAAACTAAGACCGTATGCAATTAGAGCAAATAGAACGGGAATTAATGTAAGTGCAACAAGCGGTGTTAGGCGTCTAGACATGATTAAATACATGAAGCAGATAATCATACCCAAACCAAGAATGGTGAGCATTATTTCAATCCTTTGAATTATGTTGTGAGTATTATTTTTTCTTAAAAGCGTTACGATAGTAGTGAAAAAATGATGAATTAGAAACAATGTGGATAAAATGTGATTTATTCGATCATTTTATGGGGAAATAGTATATAAAAAACAATAGTTTAAATTTTAAATTTGATGTTGGAGAGAGAAAATAATCTTGAATATGTGTAAGCATAGGTAATTACGTGTTAATTCATGTAATTTGGTTGATTTTTTTGGTTATTTAATCATCTAAAGTCGATTGTTTTTATATCAATAAAAGTGCAAAAGAATAATTTTTATACTATTTTGTTGAAATAGACTAGTCATCAATTTCACTTTTTTTATAAGGTGGTGATATAAAAAAGAATCAGATTACTCTGATTCTTTTTCAATAGTTTGGTTAACTTCATTGATGCGAGTAACTAACAACTGGTCAATTTTAAAGTGGTCGACATCGACAACTTCAAATTTATAATTGCCATAAATTACCGTGTCAGCAGGACGTGGAATTTTACGCAGTTTATACATCATAAAACCAGCTAGGGTTTCATAGTTTTCATCATCTGGCATGGTGTCAATTTCAAGCGCATGCTTCAAATCTTCAATTGGTGTACTACCATCAATCAACCATGAATTTTCGTCACGTTTAATAATTTGCAAATCTGCTTCAATAGGGGTAACCCAATCACCCATCACGGTAATCATGATATCTGAAAGTGTAATTACACCAACAACAAGAGCGTATTCATTAATCACTACAGCAAATTTTTCTTTGGTTGAGCGAAAACGATCGAGCAACTCAGAAAGGGTTAATGTATCTGGAATGGTTAAAACATTACGAATAGTATTTTCATTGAGTTGCAGTAAAGATTGATTATTTAGAATACGAACCAAAATATCTTTAGCATCTACATAGCCAATCACATCGTCAATATTTTCACTACAGACTAAAAACTTAGAATAAGGGAATTCAGCCAGTTTTTGACGAATACTTTCTTCAGATTCTTTGAGAGTGAAAAAGACGACATTTTCACGGGTTGTCATGCTCGACGGGACATTTCGTTCTTCAAGTTCAAATACATTTTCAATGAAATGATGTTCTTGCTTTTGCAATACGCCTGCTTGCGCACCTGCATCCATAACTGCAGAAATATCGGCAAAAGTAATGTTGTCATCACGAGTTGTATTTACTTTAAATAAGCGAAAGAGTAAATTCGCTAAACTATTGATAAACCAAGCCAAAGGTTTACAAACAACAATAAAGACTTGAATAGGGTTAATAACAGAAATGGCAATTTTTTCAGGTGCGATCATTGCCAAGCGTTTTGGCATAAGATCGGCAAATAAAATAAATAATGATGTCACTAACGTAAATGAAAGCGTAAAACTAATGGTTTCTGCCCAAGGGCCAACATAAAATTGGTTTACAAAGCTAATGAAGTAGGGGCGAAATGCACCTTCACCTAAAATACCGCCAAGAATTGCGACAGCATTTAAGCCAATTTGTGACGCTGCAAAGAAATCTGCAGAGTTACCTTGTAAATCTAAAACTTTCTGTGCTCGGTCTTCACCCGATTCAGCAAGAATCTTAAGTTTTACTTTTCGAGCACCTGCTAATGCAATTTCAGTTAAAGATAAAAATCCAGCCCCTGCAATAAGGACTAAGATAATAAGAATATTTTGAAAAAGGCTCACGAATCCACCTGTGGCTCATCATTATTATGAATATTTTTAACACAAATTAACCTGAGGTTATATAAAAATATTCGCTCAGGTTCATAAAGGATAATCTTAATAAATAAGAACTTATAAATAAATAGGAATTAATAAGTTGAATTTTGAGTGTTATTTAATAAAAACTCTCGATTCTCTTCTTCAATCATTTGACGAGCAACATATAGAATAAGTTGGCGTAACCAACGATGTGCAGGATGATGATGAAGTAAAGGGCACCATGCCATTTTTAATTCAAATTCAGGAATATAAAAAGGAGGATCTTTAATTAACAGATTTTGACTATTCGATTGTAAACTTGCAATACGCGTTGGCAATGTTGCAATTAAGTCTACATTTGAAGCAAGTAATGCAGGCATTTGGTAATGGCGGGTAAATACTGAAATTTTACGTTTTTGACCAATACGCTCTAAAGCTTGATCAATCCAGCCTAAGCCAGCTTGTTTTTCAGGATTAACACCAAAGCCAACGCCCATACCTGTTTTAGATACCCAAATATGTTGTGCATCTAAATAACTTTTTAAGTTTAAGTTGGTTGCAGCAGGGTGCTTACTATTTAACAAGCAAGAAAAGCTGTCACGCCAAACTAAAACTTGATGGAAACTTTGTGGAATTTCATTGAATCTATTAATGGCTAAATCGACTTTACCTTGTTCCATATCTCGATAAGACACATCACTAGGCGTTAAAAAGTCGAGTACGACATTTGGTGCTTCAGAGCGTAAGGCTTTAACTAGGCGGGGAACTAAGGTTGCCTCTGCATAATCTGAAGTCATAATTCTAAATACACGGTTAGATGTATAAGGACGGAATTCTGTACGCGGCTCTAAAATCATCGATAAATCAGACAACGCATCACGAATGCGAGGTTGAAGTTCTAAAGCACGTTCAGTGGGCGTCATTCCTTCAGAAGAACGAATAAGTAGCGGATCGTTAAATAAATTGCGTAATCTGCGTAAAATATTACTCATTGCAGGTTGAGTGACACCCAATTGTTCTGCGGCACGAGTTACATTTTTTTCGCGAAGAAGTACATCAAGATAAATAAGAAGATTAAGATCTACCCGCTCTAGATTCATACAGGAAATACCGAAAATAAAATCAAGAAATTATAGTGATTATGCCATAAGGAGTAGGGCTTGTGTAGAAATATGGTGGAAAAAACAACAGATTAGCGAGATAAAAATAAGAGCATCGAATTTAAAAGTAAAGTGTTATCAAGGAGCTTCATCTTTAATATTGAAGATAAATACAAAATAGCAGTGAAAATTGACGCTCATTTACAGGATTAAATAAGCTTTTAAAATAAGGGAATAAATTTTGACTTAAAAATGATCATTTTTTGCTATGTTAAATTGACTGTAAGATAAATTTCCACTGTCAAAATAGTCAATTTTTCATATTTTAAATAGGGGGCAGACTTAAGTCGAATAAATAAAAAATGAACAATTTGATTAAAAATAAAACAAATTAATTTGGATTAAATATTATTAAAAACAATTACTTATATTGCTGTATTTTGATTATAATTAGACTTTAATCTATATATTTTTTAAATAAATAGTGAAGATTCTTAGAGAATATTGGATTAATTTTTTAAGTCAATCTACTCTGTATCCATAGCAATGAAGCGGTTGAAAATTAAACAGCCTAAAAGCAAGTTTAATTTTCAATTGAAAAATCCTAAAAATACATACAGGGTAAAATATCATGACAACATATCAAACAGCGATTGATGCAATCCGCGAATTAAAAGCAAAATTCGGTAACACTTGGGCGGACATCAGTCCTGAAGATGCTGCGCGTATGCAAATCCAAAACCGTTTCAAAACTGGTTTAGATATTGCGAAATATACAGCTGCTATTATGCGTCGTGATATGGCTGCATATGATGCTGACTCTAGCCAATACACTCAATCATTAGGTTGCTGGCACGGTTTCATCGCACAACAAAAAATGATTGCGAACAAAAAATACTTCGGTACAACTGATCGTCGCTACATCTACTTATCTGGTTGGATGGTTGCTGCACTTCGTTCAGAATTCGGTCCTCTTCCTGACCAATCTATGCACGAAAAAACTTCAGTTCCTGCATTAATCGAAGAAATCTACACTTTCCTTCGTCAAGCTGACGCGAAAGAATTAAACGACTTGTTCCGTGCACTTAAAAAAGCAAACGAAGCAGGCGACACAGCTAAAGCTGCTGAAATCACTGCACAAATCGATGGTTTCCAAACTCACGTTGTACCAATTATTGCAGATATCGATGCTGGTTTCGGTAACGAAGAAGCGACTTACTTGTTAGCTAAGAAAATGATCGAAGCAGGTGCTTGTGCACTTCAAATCGAAAACCAAGTGTCTGACGCGAAACAATGTGGTCACCAAGCTGGTAAAGTAACGGTTCCTCACGAAGACTTTATCGCGAAAATCCACGCACTTCGTTATGCATTCTTAGAAATGGGTCTTGATGACGGTATCATTGTTGCACGTACTGACTCTGAAGGCGCTGACTTAACTCAAAAAATCCCAGTAGTTAAAGAGCCAGGCGACATCGCTTCTCAATATATCAGCTACTTAGAAACTTCTGAAATTGACATCGCTGATGCGCAAGAAGATGAGATTCTAATCAAACGTAACGGTAAATTACACCGTCCTAAGCGTCTTGCTTCTGGCTTGTATCAATTCCGTGAAGGCACTCAAATTGATCGCGTTGTACTTGACTGCGTATCTAGCCTTCAAAACGGTGCTGACTTACTTTGGATTGAAACTGCAACGCCAAACGTTGATGAAATCGCTCACATGGTTAACCGTGTACGTGAAACAGTGCCAAATGCGAAGCTTGTTTATAACAACAGCCCATCATTCAACTGGACTTTAAACTTCCGTCAACAAACTTATGATCGTTATGTTGCTGAAGGTAAAGATGTTTCTGCTTATGACCGTGCGAAATTAATGAGCGCTGAGTATGACGAAACTCAATTAGCGAAAGATGCTGATGAAAAAGTACGTACATTCCAAGCAGATGCTTCTCGTGAAGCAGGTGTGTTCCATCACTTGATCACACTTCCGACTTACCATACAGCTGCGCTTTCAACTCACGAGCTTGCTAAAGGTTACTTCGGTGAAGAAGGTATGCTTGCTTATGTTGCTGGCGTACAACGTAAAGAAATCCGCGGTACAATTGCATGTGTTAAACACCAAGCAATGGCTGGTTCAGACATCGGTGATGACCACAAAGAAATCTTCGCTGGTGACAATGCATTGAAAGCTGGTGATGACTCTAAAAATACAATGAACCAATTTGGTGGTTAATCCTCTAAGTTGATTTAAAAGGAACCCTGCGAAAGCAGGGTTTTTTATTAAAACAACTGTAAAAGTGATGTGTTTTTTATAAAAATAAATATATGTGATATTGTTTGCAAAAAAATACATGTATAAAATAATGCAAAATAAAATTTTAAAACATTGGCTCATTGAGCCTAGTTGCCTTATTCAAAAATCGAAATCTAAATATTTACGTTATATTTTTAGATATCTTTTCAACTGGAAAGCACATTATGGCTGGGTTGAATACTTAAACTCATCGAATGATATGCTTTCTTGGAAGAAAGCATATGGTCCAGACTTATATCTAAAAACTCAATATCCGTATTTAAGTGGACAATTTAAGCCACAACAAACATTAGCGTGTTTAAAAGACCATTATGATTGGCTTGTATCAAATATTGATTCTAATCATTATTCTCAAGAAGAAACGTTACTTTGGAAACAGGCTATTGAAAGAGATGATACATCTCAAGATTTGGCCGTTTATTTGAAGTATAAAGCACCATTTTTACATGAAGGTGAGATGGCATTGATTTTGAAGTTAAATAATCAAATTCAGTACACAATTTCATTTACATATATTTTGAATAATAATGTGCCAACATTTTTCATAGGTGGCTTGCAGGGAGGAAAACCCGAGGTTACGAGTCCAGAGCTAATCAAAAATTTAACTAAACAATTACATGGTTTACGTCCAAAGCAATTAATGATTCATGTAATTTCAATCATGGCAGATTTTTATCATTTAAGTTCACTTATTGGTGTATCTAATCAAAACCATGCTTTTCAAAGTAGTCGTCGTAAAAGTAAGCGAGCAAGAGTGAAAGCAAATTTGAATCATTTTTGGCAAGATTTTGACTCGCATATAAGTGATGATGGAAATTTTCATTTTAAGCCTATTTCTAATTTAATAAATTTAGAAGAAGTTCAATCTAAAAAAAGAAGTCAGTATCGGAAAAGACAAATTATCCTCGATGTAATGGTCGAGCAATGTATGAGAAATCTACAGAAAATTTCTAAAACTTAAGTCATGTTTTTTAATTATTGAAATTACATTTTATTATTTATATGTGAATGCATAAATAGATGCATTTTTTTAGAGTTTTACTTCTATTAATTTTTACACTTGATAGAATTCACTCTCTTTATGTATTGGTTGGTTGTTACTCTAGTGTTTGAAAAAGCTGCAGAAAAAAGTTTAGGTTTGATGGGGTGGGAAATTGACAACCATTGGCCTTTAGATTTAGATCAGTGTGTGATGATTGCTGCGCCACATACCAGTAATTGGGACGCACTTTATGCACGACTTGCATTAAAAGCATTGGGTGTAAATGTTCGCTTAACCATTAAAGATAGCTATATGAAACTTCCATTTGGGCCTTTTGTGCGTGCAATGGGTGGAATTGGAATTGATCGTCGTCCGAAAGAAGCAGGGCAAGAGCGATTAAGTATGGTTCAGGTGATGACGGACTTATTTAAGACGCATCCTAAACTTGTCATGTTGGTAACACCTGAAGCAACGCGAGCTAAACAAGAAAAATGGAAGACTGGGTTTTATCATGTCGCTGTAAATGCCAATGTACCTATTGCTTTGGCTTATATGGATTATGCAAATAAAAAAACAGGTGTTGGAAAAATTGTTTATCCCTCTGGTGATATGGATAAAGACATGAAAGAAATCATGGGTTTTTATTCAAATATTCACGCTAAGTTTCCAGAAAGCTTTAGTGTGGACACGCGTTATTTTTCTGAATAATTGAGTGTAAAAGCAAGCTGATAATTTAAGCTCGGCTTGCTTTAAGTTAATGCTTATTAGTCTGTGTTCTTGGTCACACCACCTAGGCTTTGACAGGCTTCTTTGTAAATAGCATATTGTTGTTCTACAACTTCATGTAAAGAAATCTCAAAAAGCTTTTCACCATGTTTATAACTGTCAATATATGAACTTGCTTTTTGCTTTGATGAATAAAGTGATTGTTCATAATATGAAGTAATCGAACTATGCGGAATTTGGGCACTTTCCACATTTATGCATTGGAATTGAATTAATAATGTTTCAGCTTTTTTTATATCTTTAGATGTACCTATACAGCCTGTAAGAATGAATGTAAGGCATAAAAAGCTTAAAATTTTCATGATCAAAATAATATGGAATATTGGGTGTGGAATATTGTATAAATCTTTTTACATCCAAATTCATATGAATTATATCGTTTGATCAAAAAATGAATAAATGTGACAAAATGCACACAAATAATCAATTTTGTTTTTCAAACATCAGCCATTTAAAAGTGTCATCCCATCGCGAATTTGCATAATAGATTTTTTGTTGCCCAATGAGTGATATAGAGCAGAGCGATTTGAAATAAAGCCAATTAAAAATAAAGTATTGAAGATATTGTGAAATAGCATTATTCAATATTATTTAACTAAATTAAGATGAGTTGATGAAAATAAAGAAAGTAACAAATTGTTAAGATAATTGTTGAATTGTACTCAATTACTGAATATTTAGAACGTTTTGTTATACTTCGCGCAACTGTAAGCGCATTAGTTTTCGGTTAAAATTATTAAGTATTTTTAAATAGTTGAGGCATTCAAACTTTGATTTGAAAAATCAATTATCGAATTTTGCACAGTATATGACCGAGTTTTGTTACAATCGGTTAATTGCATACTTTGTTGCATATTTGAATACAAATAATAAGTTTTAATTAGAAACTAATGTTAAGAAATTTAAAGAGAGTCTATAAGGATCTCAATAAATTCATAAAAGGAATATAAATGTCTAATCTCTCATACGCAAATGCAGAACATGGTCCTTGGAAAACGTTTTTAGAACAAGTAGATCGCGTTGCGCCATATTTAAGTGAAGATCTTGTAAAGTACGTTGATACTTTAAAGCGTCCTAAACGTGCTTTAATTGTAGATGTTCCAATTATTATGGATGACGGTAGTATTCGTCATTTTGAAGGTTACCGTGTTCAACACAACCTCTCGCGTGGTCCAGGTAAAGGCGGTATTCGTTACCATCCAGATGTTGAAATTAATGAAGTTATGGCACTTTCAGCATGGATGACTATTAAAACAGCTGTTGTAAACTTACCATTTGGTGGTGCTAAAGGTGGTATTCGTGTTGACCCACGTACATTATCTCCACGTGAATTAGAGCGTTTAACACGTCGTTATACAAGCGAAATTAGCCATATTATTGGACCTCAAAAAGATATTCCTGCACCAGATGTAGGTACTAACCCGAATGTAATGGGTTGGATCATGGATACTTATTCATCTAGCCAAGGTCACACAGTAACTGGCGTTGTAACAGGTAAGCCAGTTCATTTAGGTGGTTCTTTAGGTCGTGTGAAAGCAACGGGTCGTGGCGTATTTATTACAGGTTACGAAATTGCGAAAAAAATTGGTTTAAGCCTAGATGGTGCGAAAGTTTCGGTTCAAGGTTTTGGTAACGTTGGTAGTGAAGCTGCAAACTTGTTCAGCGAATACAAATCTAAAATCGTATGTATTCAAGATCATACAGGCACAATCTTTAATGCTGATGGTATCGATTTAGAAGGTTTGCATGCACACGTTGCAGCAACGCAAGGCGTTTTAGGTTTTGCTGGTGCTAAACAAATTGATAATGAAGATTTCTGGGATGTAGAAACAGATATCATTATTCCTGCTGCATTAGAAGGTCAAATTACTGTTGAACGTGCGCAACGTTTAAAAGCGAAAATGATTTTAGAAGGTGCTAACGGCCCAACATACCCAGAAGCCGATGACGTTTTAGTAAGTCGCAACATTGTTGTTGTGCCTGACGTAATTTGTAATGCTGGCGGTGTAACTGTAAGTTACTTCGAATGGGTTCAAGATATGGCTAGCTTCTTCTGGAGTGAAGCTGAAATTAATGAACGTCTTGATAAATTAATGATTCAAGCTGTAGCTGATGTTTGGAATTGTGCTGCTGATAATAAATGCACAATGCGTACAGCAGCCTATATTCTAGCGTGTGAACGTATTTTACGTGCACGTAAAGAGCGTGGTATTTACCCAGGTTAATTCTTGGTTAAAATAAAAAAGCCTCCATATTCGGGGGCTTTTTTATGACTTTAAAATATAAATGGCACTATTTTTTAAGTTGGTCATATGCAACTTTAGTATCTTGTAATTGAACTAATGAAGCATGGCGTGCAGATAAAGGGTCTTTATTTTCAATAGCGGTCAAAATAGCTTTATGTCTTGGTAAAGAATGATTTTGCAAGTTTGGTCTTAAACTTGTGACTTGAATAGATTGCTGTAATGGAATAACTAGCATTTTTAGCATATATGCAAGCAAGTCATTGTGTGTGGCTTGCGCAATTGCTAAGTGAAATTGAATATCAGGATAGATAAACTCTTCAACGTTATTTGCTTTTTCCATGTCTTTATAAGCATTTTGAATTTTTTGGATATCTTCATCTGTTGCTGTACTTGCTGCTATATATGCAAGTTCAGGTTCTAATACACGTCGAACCGTAGATAAAGTTTTAAAAAATTCATTTTCTGGTGTGGTTTGAATTAACCAAAAAAGTACATCTGGATCGAGTAGGTGCCATTCATCTTTAGGGCGTACAACGGTTCCAATTTTTGGTCGTGAATAGGTTAGGCCTTTTGCATTGAGTACACGAATGGCTTCGCGAAAAACAGGACGGCTCACTTTAAATTCTTCACATAGTTCAACTTCACTGGGGAGTTTTTCGTTTTCTTTTATTTCACCAGAGACTATTTTTAAACCTAATTGTTGCACAATGAGCGCATGTTGACTTTTACTTGGGGAAGGATTCTTGTAGTCAGAGTTATTCATATTTCAAATTTAAGCACGGTTATCGTCTTATGGTATAGGTGACCTTGAAATTTAACAAGGTCACCTAATACATGACTTAATTAATGAGAGTGGCGTGGTACTTCAGAACCGCGACATCCTACCAAAAAGTCAAAGTCACAACCTTCGTCGGCTTGTAACACGTGATCTACATAAAGTTGACGATATCCACCAATAAATGTTTTTGGTGTTGGTAGAACTAAATCATCTAGACGTTGTTTGAGTTCTTCATTACTAATATCTAAATGTAATTTTCCTTCGTATGCATTAAGCTCAATAAAGTCACCATTTTGTACAACAGCTAAAGGACCAGCTGCCATTGCTTCGGGAGCAACATGTAGTACAACAGTACCGTAAGCTGTACCACTCATACGAGCATCGGAAATACGCACCATATCTGTGATGCCTTTTTCTAAAATTTTAGGTGGTAAGCCCATGTTTCCAACTTCTGCCATGCCTGGGTAACCTTTAGGACCAGCATTTTTTAGAACAAGAACACATGTTTCATCAACATCTAAGTCTGGATCGGCAATACGTGCTTTATAGTCATCGAAGTTTTCAAATACAACGGCACGTCCACGATGTTTCATTAGTTCAGGTGATGCCGCAGATGGTTTAAGTACCGCACCTTTAGGTGCTAAGTTACCGCGTAATACACACATACCACCATCTTCACGAAGTGGGTTGTCAATTGTGCGGATTACTTCATCATTATAAATAGGTGAATTCTGGCAGTTATCCCAAATAGATTCGCCATTTACTGTTAATGCATTTGGATGTGGAAGTAAGTTAGATTCACCCATGCGACGAATTACTGCAGGTAAACCACCGCTATAGTAGAACTCTTCCATTAAGAAACGACCTGATGGTTGTAAATCTACAATAGTAGGTGTGCCACGACCAACACGATTCCAATCATCAAGTTCAAGATTTACCCCAATACGACCTGCAATTGCTTTTAAATGAATAACAGCATTTGTAGAGCCACCAATTGCAGCATTTACTTTAATGGCATTTTCAAATGCTTCTTTCGTTAAGATTTTAGATAAAGTGAGATTCTCTTTTACCATGTCTACAATACGCATCCCTGAAATGTGCGCAAGAACATAACGACGTGAATCTACAGCAGGAATAGCAGCATTATGTGGAAGCGATGTACCTAAAGCTTCTGCCATACATGCCATTGTTGATGCAGTACCCATGGTATTACATGTACCAGCAGAGCGAGACATACCTGCTTCTGCAGATAAAAATTCATTTAAATCGATTTTGCCTGCTTTAAGTTCTTCATGCATTTGCCAAACGATAGTACCCGCACCAATGTCTTTGCCTTTGTGCTTACCATTAAGCATAGGGCCACCTGTAACAACAATTGCAGGAACATCACAGCTTGCAGCACCCATTAATAGTGCAGGTGTTGTTTTATCACAGCCTGTTAAAAGTACGACACCATCAATCGGATTGCCACGAATTGCTTCTTCAACATCCATACTTGCTAAGTTGCGTGTAAGCATAGCTGTTGGACGTAAATTAGATTCACCGTTAGAAAACACAGGGAACTCTACTGGAAAACCACCAGCTTCTAAAATTCCTTTTTTAACGTGTTCTGCAATTTTTCTGAAATGAGCATTACAAGGCGTTAATTCAGACCATGTATTGCAAATACCAATAATTGGTTTGCCTTCAAATTCATGATCAGGAATGCCTTGATTCTTCATCCAGCTACGATACATAAAACCGTTTTTATCTGTTGTACCGAACCAAGCAGCCGAACGAAGTTTGTGATTAGAGCTCATACCTAAATCCCTATATAGTATTACTATTAAAACTGAACGAAGTAAAAATACACTAAAAAAATAATATTTAAAAGGTTTGAAATTTAAATAGTATTACTATATTTTATTTAAAAATGTAATTATCAACAGCAAGAAGCTGTTATTTGTAATATCAAGGAGTCGAATATGGAATTCGAAAAAGATGTTATACGTAAAGTTACGCTCAAATTAATTCCAGCCTTAATTGTTTTGTACTGTGTTGCTTATATTGACCGTGCAGCGGTTGGTTTTGCACATTTACATATGGGTGCTGATGTAGGAATTGGTGATGCAGCTTATGGTTTAGGTGCAGGCCTATTCTTTATTGGTTATTTCTTATTTGAAGTACCAAGTAATTTGTTTTTAGATAAATTTGGCGCACGTCGTTGGTTTGCACGAATTTTATTGACATGGGGCTTAATCACCATGGCAATGGCACTTATTGAAGGTCCGAAAAGCTTTTATGCACTTCGATTCTTACTTGGTGTTGCAGAAGCAGGCTTTTTCCCTGGGGTACTTTATTTAATAACACAGTGGTTCCCAGTTCGACATCGCGGTAAAATTATGGGGCTTTTCATTTTGTCTCAACCCATTGCGATGGTAATTGCTGGTCCATTATCTGGTCTGTTATTAGGCATGGATGGTATTGCAAACTTACATGGTTGGCAGTGGTTATTTGTGATTGTCGGTTTACCTGCGGTATTACTCGCTTTACCAACACTACTGTACTTACCAGACAATATTAAAACGGTTAAATGGTTAACAGCAGAGCAAAAAACTTGGCTAAGCAACGAGCTTGTTAAGGATGAAACTGAATACGATCAAACACGTCACGGTAACCCCTTACATGCTTTAAAAGATAAACGCGTTTTATTGTTGGCATTATTTTATTTGCCTGTGACGTTAAGTATTTATGGTTTAAATCTGTGGTTACCAACCATCATTAAGCAATTTGGTGGTGTAAGTGATATACAAATTGGCTTCTTATCGAGCATTCCATACATCCTAGGTATTGTGGGTTTACTGATTATTCCACGTAGTACAGATCGTCTAAATGATCGTTATGGACATTTAGGTTTCCTATATGGCTTAGGTGCATGTTCAATGTTCTTGAGTGCATGGTTATCTGCACCAGTTTTACAGCTCATTGCACTTTCTTTAGTGGCATTCTGCTTATTTTCAACAACCGCTGTGTTTTGGACTTTACCAGGTCGTTTCTTAACAGGTGCAAGTGCGGCTGCTGGTATTGCACTCATTAATTCTGTGGGGAACTTGGGTGGATATTTAGGACCATACGGTATTGGTTTATTAAAAGAATATACAGGAAATATGGCTGCGGGCTTGTATTTCTTAACAGTCGTAATGCTTTTTGGACTAGTTTTGACCTATGTTATTTATTCAAAATTAGAGAAGAAAAAAGCCTAAGTTTTAAAAATAAATGTAAATACATCAGTGTAATAGGAAACAAAGATGCAAGTTATACAGTTTGAAATAAACGGAAATTCACGTGCTGTTGGTAAAGTTGAAAATGATACGGTTCATGTTGTTAAAGGTGTAAACAGCGTACGTGATTTAGCTTTGTTAGCAATTGATAATAAGCAAAGTCTTGAACAGCAAATTGAAACTTTAGGTTTACAAGAAGATACGTATAGCTATGCATCGTTGCTTGAGAATTTACAAGTTTTAGCTCCACTTGATCATCCAGATGTAGCGCATTGCTTTATTTCTGGCACAGGTTTAACGCATTTAGGTTCCGCTTCTGCGCGTAATAAAATGCATCAACAGAATTTAAGTGATGTAGAAGCTGAAACAGATACATTACGTATGTTCAATTGGGGAATTGAAGGCGGTAAACCAGAACAAGGTCAGGCAGGTGTTCAACCTGAATGGTTCTATAAAGGTGATGGTTCAATTGTTGTAAAACCTGGTGAATCTTTGCCATTACCACAATTTGCTGAAGATGGTGGTGAAGAACCTGAAATTGCAGGTTTATACGTGATTGGTTCAGATCTTAAACCATACAGAATTGGCTTTGCACTTGGTAATGAATATTCAGACCATGTTATGGAACGTCGTAACTACTTGTATTTAGCGCATTCTAAATTACGTTACTGTAGTTTTGGACCTGCCTTATTAACAGGTGAATTACCAGAGCATTTAGAAGGTGTAAGTCGTATTCGTCGTAATAATGAAGTGATTTGGGAAAAATCATTCTTATCTGGCGAAAATAACATGAGCCACAGTATTAGCAATCTTGAATATCATCATTTCAAATATCAACAATTCTTAAAACCAGGTGATGTTCATATTCATTACTTTGGTACAGCAACATTATCTTTTGCAGATGGTGTACGCACTGAAGTAGGTGATGAGTTTGAAATTGAAATGAAAGAATTTGGTTTACCACTGAAAAATAAATTGGTGCAAGCTGAACCTGAATTAGCTATTGGTTCTGTAATTACACTTTAAGGAAATAGACATGACTGTTGGACAAAACTTTATTGCTGGAAATCGTAGTGCTGAAGGCAATAAAAAACTTCAAAGTTTTAATGCATCGACTGGTGAAGCACTAAATTTTGAATTCGTTCAAGCAACAGAAGCAGAAGTAAATAAAGCTTGTGAGGCTGCACATGATGCATTTTTAAAGTTTCGTCATACTTCTCCAGAACTTCGAGCACAATTTTTAGATGCGATTGCAGATGAACTTGATGCATCAGGAGAAGATTTTTTAAATATTATTTCTCAAGAAACAGCTTTACCGCTTGCACGTTTACAAGGTGAACGTGGTCGTACAAGTGGTCAAATGCGTTTGTTTGCTAAAGTTTTGCGCCGTGGTGATTTTTTAGGTGCAAGAATTGATACTGCACAGCCTGAACGTCAACCTTTACCACGTGTAGACTTACGTCAAATTCAAGTGGGTGTTGGTCCTGTTGCTGTATTTGGTGCAAGTAATTTCCCACTTGCATTTTCAACTGCAGGCGGTGATACAGCATCTGCATTTGCAGCAGGTTGTTCTGTTGTTGTGAAAGCACATAGTGGACACATGGCAACTGCCGATTATGTTGCGCAAGCGATTGAACGTGCAATTGAAAAAACCAATATGCCAAAAGGCGTATTTAATATGGTTTATGGAAATGGTGTGGGTGAGTTTATTGTTAAACATCCGCGTATCAAAGCTGTAGGTTTTACAGGTTCACTTCGAGGCGGTCGTGCATTATGTGATATGGCAGCTGCACGTCCTCAGCCAATTCCAGTATTTGCGGAAATGAGTAGTATTAATCCAATGATTTTATTGCCACAAGCATTGCAAAATCGTGGTGAAAAAATTGCTCAGGAATTAGCAGATTCTGTCGTGATGGGTTGTGGTCAGTTTTGTACGAATCCTGGTTTAATTTTAGGTATTAAATCAAAAGAATTGAGTGATTTGGTACAAAATCTTGCAAAAAATATAGGTGCTAAACCATCTCAAACAATGTTGAATGCAAGCACGTTGAAAAGCTATGTAAGCGGATTAAGTCATCTTGGTGAACATGCTGGTATTGAACACTTAGCAGGTCAAACTCAAGAAGGTAATCAAGCTCAACCACAACTTTTCAAAGCATCAGTTGACTTATTATTAGCTGGCGATCAATTACTTCAAGAAGAGATTTTTGGCCCAACTACAATTGTGATTGAAGTGGAAGATAAAGCGCAATTACACGCGGCATTATCTAGCATGAATGGTCAATTGACTGCATCACTTATTGGTGATGATACTGATTTTGAAACGTTTGCAGATCTTGTACCTGTGCTTGAAGAAAAAGCAGGTCGTTTACTTGTAAATGGTTATCCAACAGGTGTTGAAGTATCTGATGCAATGGTCCATGGCGGTCCATATCCAGCAACTTCGGATGCACGTGGTACATCTGTAGGTACCTTGGCAATTAATCGTTATTTACGTCCTGTATGCTTCCAAAACTATCCACAAAGTTTGTTGCCAGAAGCGTTACGCGATGAAAATCCATTGAATATTTTGCGCTTAGTAAATGGTGAAAATACACGTAATACAATTTAAGTATTAAGTGAATAAAAAAAGAGACCATTCACTGGTCTCTTTTTTTTCATTAATGAATAGATGTGACTTATGTAACGTTACAGCAAGGATGATAATTATTGAGAGCAATGTGAATTAAGTCTTGGAGTTATATTTACATGGGAGTTTAAAAAATAGACGTTTTAACTCAGCATGTTTTTTATGGAAAATATGGTAGGATGCTAAAGCAATAAACATAGATTATATTATATTGGTTATTGATAACAAATAGTTATCGTATGAAAAGGATTTATAATGACTGATCTAAATTATGCTAGTTTAAATAATTGGCTTAAATACAAACACTTAGTGCTAATAGAAACACTTGCAAGAACGAATAATATGCATTTAGCAGCAGAGCATATGAATTTAAGTCAGCCTGCTGTAAGTAAAATGCTAAAAGAAATTGAAAATTTATTGGGGTTCGCTGTATTTGAACGTTTACCAAGAAATATGCCAGTTACGGCACTTGGTGAGTTTGTTGTTTTATATGCACAACGCGTACTGAATGATGCAAAACACTTTGTTGAAGAATTAGAAATCATGCGCTTAGGCGGTCATGGTTTTTTAAGGATTGGTGGAATTTTTGCTGCAACTGCAATTGTTATTCCAAATTCAATTATTAAAATTAAAAAGAAATGGCCATTATTAAGTATTGATGTTGTTGAGCAGACGAGTGATCATTTAATGGAAATGTTAAGTGAACATACAATTGATTTGGCGGTGGGACGCTTTACCAATGAAATGCAAAGTCAATATTTCGATTTTCGACCATTAGGACCTGAACCATTCTGTATTGTGGTCAATCAAAGCCATCCTTGCGCGGCAATGGATTATTGCGAGCTTAAAGATTTACTTGAATGGCCTTGGTTGTTGTATCCGAAAGGAACGCCAATTCGCGATAGAATGGAAGGGGCTTTTTCACGTGCAAATGTAAAAGTGCCGTTAAACACAGTAAATACCATGTCTATGCAAACGTTCTTGCAGATGTTGAAAACATCGCCAATGGTTGCAATGTTGCCTGAGGCAATGGTACAGCAGCAAGTGAAAGAAGGGCATTTGAAAATTATAAAAACAGAGTTACAGCTTAAAGCACAAGATTATGGTGTTTTAACACGTAAAGGCGAATCTATTTCTGATATTGCACAAACTTTTATTGATATTTTATTGGCTCAGGTTTAAATGTTTATCTAAGCAATAAAAAAAGACTAAGTGAACTTAGTCTTTTTTTATGTTTATAAAGTTTTGAATTAACCTTTAAATCGAACTTCAGGGATACCTGTAACACCAAGACCATGAATAGCAAACAGACTTCCGCGTAGTTGATTATCGCCAGGGAAGCGTGGTAGCGGAGGTTGAGACATCGACGTTGCGTATAGAATATCTAAATTTTTACCACCAAAAGCAAGACTTGTTACTTTTTTCACAGGCATATCAATAATACGGTCTATGGTACCATTTGGTGCATAACGAATGATTTTTCCTGAATATACTTTTGCACTCCATAAGTAGCCTTCGCTATCTACAGTTGCGCCATCAGCAGAACCACCATCACTCATGTCAACAGTTGCTAAGACTTTTTTATTTGTTAGTGGTGCACCATCTTCAGCACTATAATCATAAGTCCAAATTTCGCCTTGCCATGTGTCATTAAAGAAGAACTGACTTCCGTCTTTATTCCAACAAACACCATTTGAAGTATTGATATCAGTTTCAAGAACTTCAATTTCTAAGTTGTGATTTAAACGATAAAGTTTTCCTGTTTTTTCGGCTTCTTCACGATTCATAGAGCCAAAAACATAACGACCTTGACGGTCTACGGCACCATCATTTAAACGGTTGAAAGGCATATTGGGTTCAGGGTTTGCAATGAATTCCAAATCACCAGTTTCAAAATCTAAAGTATGTAGACCATCTTCTAGAGCAACGATTGCACCATTATGGTTTTCACGTAGGGCATAAGAGCCTACTTTTTGGAATGTTTCCCAAGCTCTTAAATTTCCACCGTGCTCATCACATGAAAATAATCTGCCATCAAAAATATCAACCCAAAATAAACGTTGACGAATTGGATCCCAAGTTGGTACTTCACCTAATTTAGTCTTGATGTCTACAAGTACTTTAATTTCCATATTATCTATTTCCAAGTGCCGATATTGAATTGATATTGAAATACAATGCCAAATTGTGGACACACTAAAGCTCAAATATTTTTTAATCCAATGATTAATTATTAATTTGTGATAATAATTAGTTATTGGAAGTAATATTTTAATAATTAAATGGAAGTGAGGGAATAAGACAAAAGGACAAGATGTAAATATTCTCTAGATGATTTAAATTTTTTATGACTCGATAATCAAAACTAATTTTTAATATGAATTAAATATCAATTTAAAGATAAGAATAAATCTATCGAATGATATTTTTTTAAACTTAAGGTATTAAATTTAACTATTAATTTATTAAAACTTAATAATTAAATGTGTGGAATTATTATAATTAATTCGATAACTAAAAGTAATTAAATATTAATTAAAAATAATTGGTAATTATCAAAGCTGCTCTTTATATTACAGAAAATTTTAGTCGGAATAATAAGTAAAACGACTGGACATGGACAGATCATGCTTCGCATGATTAAAGGAAGGGAATATGAGTTTAAAAAAGGTGCATCGTCACTCTTGGGTATCGTTAGTTGTATGTTGGTTAATCTGGTTAGTTATTGCATATGACCGCGAACTAATTTTCCGTGCTGCAAATATGATTTGTGAAGAGTTTTCACTCACGCCAACTGAGTGGGGCTATACCGTTGCAGCTATTACAGTGTCTTTAGCACTACTCAGTATTCCTGTGAGTGCTTACTGTGATTTAAAAGCGCCAGGTTGGAAACGTGCTATTTTCCAATGGCCTTTAATTATTGGCTTTACGTTCTTATCATTACTTTCTGGCATCATGTCTTTTAGTAATACTTTTTATAAATTTGTTATTTTACGTATTATGGTTTCAATTGGTTGTGGTGTTGCAGAACCAATTGGCGTAAGTAATACAGCAGAATGGTGGCCTAAAGAACACCGAGGTTTTGCGATTGGTGCACACCATGCTGGTTATCCAGTAGGAGCTGCACTTAGCGGTGTTGTAATGGCATCAATTATTTATTACTTCGGTCCTGAAAATTGGCGCTATGCATTTTATCTAGGAATTATGATATCTGTACCAGTGCTTACATTCTGGGCAATTTATTCAAATAAAAAACGTTATGACGAATTTCACGATTCTTGTGTGGAAAATGGTTTTACACCACCCACAGAGAATCCATGTTTAGAAACAGCTGCAAAAAATCCAACAAAATCGAACAAAGGTGTTTTGAGAAAGACGCTGAAATCTCGTGGTATTTTGTTCACAGCAGGCAGTACCTTAATTACTCACATTGTATATTTAGGTTTCTTAACAATTTTCCCTGCGTATTTATATAACATTGTTGGTTTAGATTTAGCAAAAGCAGCAGGTTTAAGTGCGGTATTTACCATTACAGGTATTATGGGGCAGGTTTTCTGGCCTACGCTTTCAGATAAAATTGGTCGTCGTAAAACATTAATTCTTTGTGGTATTTGGATGGCTGTAGGGATCGCGAGCTTCTGTTTAACGCAAGGTGTTATATCTGTCATTATCATTCAATTGATTTTTGGTTTTTCTGCAAATGCAATTTGGCCAATTTTCTATGCAACGGCATCTGACTACGCTGAAAATGAAGCGATGGGTACTGCAAATAGTATTATTACTGTAGCACTTTATGTGGGTGGTGCAATTGCGCCAATCTTAATGGGTTCATTATTAACATCATTTGGTGGTTGGCATAATCCTAAGGGTTATATGCTTTGCTTCATTTTAATGTCTGTATGTGCCTTGATTGGTGTAGCTCTACAAGTCATTTTAGGTTACTTAGATAAAAAAGATAAAATTATTTCAGCTTAATTTCTGAACATAATCTAAAGACGGCAATTTCAATTTAAACACTGAAACTGCCGTCTTTTTTGAATTTTCCAAAGTTTAATTTCCGATTTTAAAGTGAAAGCTTTATTACGGGGAACGCATGTCTAAAAAATCATAAAAGGGAATAATTTATGAATAAAATGCTTTTATTGGCAGCTACATCGCTATTCACAACACAAACTATATTTGCACTTGATGTACATGGATATGTTCGATTAGGTGCAGGTTCTGATACCAGTGGAAATGGTCAAGAATGTTTTCAACTTTCTGGCGCACCCGCAAAATACCGTTTAGGTAATGAATGTGATCAATACGGAGAATTATTTGGTTCTCAGAAATTAATAGAGTTTGCAGATAATTCTAAATTAAGTATTAATGCAATGGGTCAATTTTCAAATGATTATAATAAATCACTTAAATTTAGTGGTGATCATGGATTTACCCGTTTAAGCCAAGCCTATTTAAACTGGGAAAATGTATCGGTATTAAATGGCGGTAATTTATGGGCAGGGCGCAGATATTACAATCGACATGATATTCATATGTCAGATTTTTTTTATTGGAATCAAAGTGCAACAGGCTTTGGTATAGATAAATACAAACTAGGTGATTTAGAAGTTAGTTATGTTTTTTCTAGAAAAGATAATGTTTTCCAAAAGGAATATATTAATCGACACGATATAACTGTAGGTAATATCGCTGTAAATAAAAATAATCATATTCAAGCAGGTATATCTTTAATTGATGCGAATAAAAATGGTTGGGCATTTTCTTTAGAAAATACAACAACAGACTTTTTAAATGGTAAAAATACATTTTCTATTCAATATGGTGTTGGTGCTGGTACGGGATTAAGCTATACAGGTAATCCATCATTAGATCGTGAAAGTAAAAATTTCCGTGCTTTAGATTATGTCGATTGGGAAAGTGATAATAAAATCTTCAATGGTCAGTTCCAAGTCATTTATCAAGAAACAGATATTGAAAACCAAGACAAGCAAAAATGGTTTTCAGCAGGAACACGAACGGCTTATGTAATTAATGATAAATTCAAAATTTCATCTGAAATTGGTTATGACCAAATTAATCAATCTAATGAAACACGACGTTTAACAAAATTTACCCTTGCGCCAACATTAGCCTTAAATGGTACGGGTTATTATGATCGCCCTGAAATTCGACTTTATTATACCTATGCACATTGGAATGATAATGAACAAAAAATGCGTGATGTAACAGAAAATAATTTCTCAGGTACAAATCACGGATCAAATGTAGGTATTCAAATTGAGCATTTTTGGTAATTTAAATCAAAACTGCGTGGCTTGATAGTGGCTGATGTAAAGGTTTATTACCTAAGCATTAGCCATTTTTGTTTAAATAGAAAAATCTAACTTGATGAATAATTTGTTTTTTTATCACTTATGAATAATAGAATTCTTTTATTCATAAATTAAATAATTTTAGAATGATTCAATTGATATTGAGTTGCCTGTTTTAAATGAAGCAATTCAGATGGTTGCTCATCTCAATTATTGCAATAGTTACATGATATAAATTCATCTTTAAGTGAATGTAATTCATTATTTATATTAAAAAATAGGCTTAAATAATTAAAATATATTGATTTATATATGTATTTTAATTTTTTGTGCAAGTTGAATTAAATTAGACAATCTTCACATATTTCTATTCAATCAATATTCAAATAAATGTTGGTTAATTCATGTCTAGTAACACCTCTCAAATAGCTAAAGCGCAATATATCAACAATAAAGCAGAACATATTGGCAGTTTTTTAAGACCGCTAAAACTTAAAAAAGCCCGTTATGATTTTGCAGACCGTGTGATTTATGAAGAAACGTTACGGCAGGTTGAAGATGCCGAAATTTATAATCTCATAGACATTCAATTAGATAATGATTGTACGGTTATGACAGATGGTGATTTTCGTCGTGGTTGGTGGCATTACGACTTTCTTGAGCATTTAGATGGCATTCAATCTTATAAAACTAGAGATGGTGTGAAGTATAAGGATGCCGTAGCAAAAGCTTACGATGTGCGCGTTATTGGTGATATCGACTTTCCTGAAGATCATCCTTGTTTGGCACAATATCGCTTTTTACATGAAGCGACTGATGGATTTGCAACTGCAAAATTTTGCTTGCCTAGCCCAAATATGATGTTGTATCCACATCTACGTAATAACCGTCATTATGCTAATCGTCTACATGATCTTGTTAATGATTTAGGCAAAACATATAAAAAAGTAATAGATGCTTTATATCAAGAAGGATGTCGATACATTCAATTGAATGATATGTTTTTTGCGTATTTATGTGATGAAGAGCAACGTGAGAAAGAAATTCAACTTGGGATAAATCCTGATGATTTAGCCACATATTGCGTTGAAACTTTAAATCTAGCACTTAAAGATAAGCCCGAAGATTTAGTGATTGCATTACATATTGATCGTGGGAATTTTTTATCAAGTTGGTTGTATCAAGGTGGTTATGAACTTGTTTCAAGTTGTTTGTTTGAAAAATTACAGAATATTGATCGCTTTTTATTAGAATTTGATACAGAGCGTTCAGGAGATTTTAAACCTTTAAGTAAATTGAAAAATACACATACGGAGGTATTTTTAGGTTTAATTTCAACTAAAAAAGAATCAATTGAAGATAAAGCAAAAATCATTGAACTTATTCAGCAAGCTTCAGAATATCTGCCTTTAGATCAATTAGGAATATGTTTACAAAGTGGTTTTGCCTCGATGGAAGAGGGTAATAAAATTTCTTACGATACACAGTGGAAAAAACTAAAGTTAATGAATGAGATTGCTGCCGAAGTTTGGAAGTAAGTTAATACTTAGATTAGCATTCGTTCATAAATCACTTTTTGAGTGTAAAAAAATCACAATGAAATTTCCCTCTTCTATAAGGAGAGGGCGAGGGAGACGTTTTGGGAATAAATAGCCAGATTTTCTTACCAAAGATCTTTCTCATTCCAAAAGAAAAAGGAGCTATTGTTTATAAGTTAAATCATGATTAATAAATTTTTTCTAATTGATGAAAGACGTTTAGGTTGTACTTATTTTTCAATTTTGTAGTACTTCGTGCAGAGTCACTCAATTTTTTTTATAATCTATTTTTATATTCGATCCTTAAGATCTTTCATTTGCTTATGTCGCAATTCTCTCAAATTTTCACTCAAAATCAATTTTGTATATTGGTGGAATATTTAACATCAATGAAAGAAATCTTGCCTGTAAAACAGCAGTTTGCGAATTATCCTGCATTTATCACATTGGCAGATCGTGTTCATTCCGATGAAGATGTTGAACCTTTTGTTGCGGCACAAGCTTATCCTAAAGAGATTGAAAAGATTCTGCATTTTGCAGGGAAAGGGCGCGATATTTCAGATTTTGAGGCATTTTTAGATCGTGCTGAGGCGGCAAATCAGAAAAATTTGTTGTTATTAACAGGGGATAAGCTTAAACATCATCAATCTGCTGACAATGGTGAATTTCATCGTACTCGTTATTTAGAATCTGTAAATGCGGTGATGGCGGCAAAGCAACGAAATGGTTTCTGTATTGGTGTTGCTTTAAATCCGTTTAAATATGCCGAAGCAGAAAAAGATGCGCAATATTTAAAACTACATAAAAAAATAAAAGCAGGCGCAGATTATATTATTACCCAGTTGGGTTATGACTTAAATGCGTTAAAACAGGCAAAGCAATTTTTAGAGCGTCATCAGTATTCACAAAAGCTATTTGCATGTGTGATGCCTTTAACTTTAGCACGTGCCCAATTTATGTTGAAAAATAAAGTTGCAGGCATTGTGATTACGCCACATATGTTGAATATATTGGCAAAGGAAAAAGAAGATCATCTTACAGATCGAGTTTATTTACGCTGTGCTTTGCAAATTTTAATCTGTAAACATTTGGGCTTTTCGGGCGTACATTTATCTGCCTGTCATAAGCCTACTGAGCAATTACTGCTAGAAAGTTATGTGAATGAATATAGGCATTTAGATTTAACTGCATGTGAAATATTGTGGGAGAAATTGTGGCAGATAGAAACAGGAAAAGAGTTTTATCCTGAAATGTCTTATTATTCTAAACCTGCAACATCGGCTCAAATTCTTAAATATCAGCACCTACATTTTATGCATGATGCATTGTTTGCATCTAAAGTTGCAAAAGGATTAGGGCAATTTATTTTTAAACGCAGTGTGTGGAAAAGTACATCTGCGAAAAAAGCATTACTCAAAACTGAATTTATAAGTAAGCATAGTGTAGTCGGTTGTGAAAGCTGTGGGCAATGTCGTTTAGGTGATACCTTATATATCTGCCCTGAAACTTGTCCTAAAGGTTTGGCAAATGGTCCATGTGGTGGAACAAGCTTAGACCGCTGTGAGTTTGGAGATAGAGAATGCATTCACTCGGTGAAAGCACGTTTAGCCAAAGCAGTGGTGCAAACTCAAACTTTAAAAGAGAACTTAATAGCAACTGTACCCATTGACGTTCGTGGTACAAGTTCTTGGAAAAATTGGTATCTAAATTCAATATAAACTCGAAAAGTAACATCAAAAAAAAGCGGAGTCATTCAGTTTACTCCGCTTTTTTTATACCAATATTCTTTGGTGAATATGCTAGAACTGACCGTTTTCCGTGCGTTCTTTCATCACTTTTTTCAGCATACTAAGAGGTAAAGTAAACCATAATAATATGAGCACTAAACAACATAAGCTAAAAGCAACAAGCGCATAATTTTCAAATAATATGCGTGATAGTTCAAGCACAATGAAATAGCTGAACATCATCAGCATAGACATAGCAGAAGCAACCGTTCCCTTAGATACGTCTGATGACATCATTGCTAAACGATATAGCACAGAAAAACAAATGCCTTCACCAAAGCTCATAATGGTCATGCCAATAATGAGCGTCCATACAAAATAAGATGGAATAAATAAACCAATTAAGATGATCAACGCACCAATGAGCATTGTTGGTAAACCGAATAAAATGGTTTGACCTAAAGGATATTTATCTACAACTTTAACTAAAATAACGCTGCCGAGTATTAATGCACCTAAAACTGGAATTTGTGCTAAACCATATTGCATGCTGCTAAAACCAAGTTTTTCTACAAGCATGATAGGTGACAAAGAAATCCAAAGCATAATCGGTAAGCATGCCAATGGTAATGCGCTGGTCATAATGATGAATCGTTTATTTTTAAATACTTTTCCAAAATCTGACCAAATTGTATTTAAAGGACGCTTGACCAATTGAGATGTTTGATCATTTGGCATAGCAACTTTAAGACCCAACCAAGCTAAAACTGCCAAAACTGCGATACCAATAAAACCCCAATGCCAAGATACATAATCAATCATGAATGCACCAATAATGGGACCCAATAATGGAGCAAATAAAGTCATATTGCCCATAATTGCCATTACTTTAATTGCAGTACGTTCTTCAAAATTTTCTTGAACAGCTGCATAACCAACAGCACTAATAACAGTTAAGCCCATACCTTGTAAAAAGCGTAAACCTAAAAAGCTTTGAATATTCGAAGTCAGTAAAATAAGTAGGCATGTTATTGTAAAGAATAAAGCACCTGCTAAAAGAATTTTCTTACGACCAATTCGATCTGAAAGAGGGCCAACAAGCCAAGCAATACAGCCGCCACCCAATAAATAAAATGACATAGCAGATGGCGCCCAAGAGCTACTGACACCAAAATCACGGGTGACACTGAGCATGGCAGGTTGGATTAAATCATTGCCAAGATAAACAGCGAATTCAAATAAGACCAATGCTAGCGGAAATAAAAACGCAGCAAGAGTGAGTTTAGAAATTTGAGGGTTAGACATTATTTTCAACATAGCATTTATAGCCTGTCTATATTGAGATGAACGAATAATGACGATCTCAATATCATGACAAGCAAGGAGATTAAATTTAAGTTTTGGAAACAGAAAAAAAGAAGTACTTAAAACAAATATTGAAAAATTATGTTTGCATCAAAGAACAGATTAATTTCAAAAAGGAGATTCCAAAAAATACACTCATCGGTAGATGTAGGTATTTAAAAGTGCGCATATTCTAGCACATCAATTTGATGAGCCAAAATCCATCAAATTTTAAGATGCTATTGAGCTAGATTGAAAGGGTATTAATATGCCAACTTAGGCTTGATAATATACGTATTTTTCATTTATTCATCTTCCATTGCATTGGAATAAAATTTAACACCAAGTTTAATTCGATCACGACCATGACTCATGCGCCAACGGTTTGTGTCACGTAATGAATATACACAGCCGCAATATTCTTGCTGATAAAATTCTTCTTTTTTACTAATTTCGAGCATACGAGTAGCACCGCCAAATTTACGCCAGTTGTAGTCCCAATAGGTGATACCGTCATAATGAGAAGCAGAACGATGTCCACAATCATTAATTTGTTGCATGTTTTTCCAACGTGAAATGCCAAGTGAACTGCTGATTAAATTAAACCCATTTTCTGCTGCATAAAGTGCGGTACGCTCAAAACGCATGTCGAAACACATGGTGCAACGAATACCTTTTTCAGGTTCATTTTCCATGCCTTTTGCACGTTCAAACCAATTATCTGTGTCGTAATCTGCATCTATGAATGGAATATTATGTTTTTCGGCAAAGCGTATATTTTCTTCTTTGCGAATAATATATTCCTTTACTGGGTGAATATTTGGATTGTAGAAGAATATTGAAAAGTCGATGCCAGATTCAATAAGGGTTTCCATAACTTCACCAGAACAAGGCGCACAGCAGGAATGAAGCAGGAGTTTGTGATGACCCTCTGGCAGTGTAAGTTTTTGACGTTCAAGTTTGTTCGACATAGCGATAAGGCTTAAATCTAAACGCTATATTTTAACGGTTTGAATAAGCCGAAAAGGGTGGATGTGCTGATATTTTCTAAGGCTAAGCTGAATGGATTTCATGTGTGCACAGATGATGATATTAATTTAAAAGATTCGACACTCAGTACTTTAAGTATGATGGTATAAATGATTATTAACTTTTATTATTTTTTACATAAATAAGGTTTTTTAAATGAGTAAGAGTTAAAAATGAAAGAAAAAATTAGATTGCTTATCCTTGTGCTGAGTTTAGCTTTTCTGTATGGCATTATTTATCTTATATTTACTCATACAGCTAATGGGAATCCTATTTGGGGTGTTATTCCTGAAATATTAGTTTATATCATTCCTGCGTATTTTATTTCTAGCATTATGATAGAGATCACTATGGGTGAAAGTCCCTTTAGAAATATAAAAGTAGCATTAAAAAAGGCATT
This sequence comes from Acinetobacter portensis, assembly GCF_009372215.1. Classification (GTDB taxonomy): domain Bacteria; phylum Pseudomonadota; class Gammaproteobacteria; order Pseudomonadales; family Moraxellaceae; genus Acinetobacter; species Acinetobacter portensis. Next base: position 31,154 of record NZ_LWRV01000053.1, read on the forward strand.
GATATTACTTTTATTCTTCCTTTTATATGTCGGATTTTATTGGCTATTTTATAAATATATTATTATCGAGAATCATTTGGAAGCTACATTTATTGGGGAAAAGTCATATTTGGTTTTTCTTGGTGTAATGATTTTTTTTGGTTTGCGGTTCGCAAATAAACTGTATTCTAAATAGATAATAAATTAATGATATATGAGGCGAGTAAGTAATAAGAATGGCATGCTCAATATCGTGAGCCAAAAATTATTGTAATAATAAAAAGAAGTACTCCGACGATGCCGCTGCATGTCGTTACCCTGAACCCGATGAGTTCAAGGTGGACGCGACGCATATTTGCTGGGTTTTCTACACGAGGGTAGACATACACTCTAAATACACAGAACACATCCGAAGATATAAGTATCGGCAGGGATATAGACTCGCTGGCGAACATCTCAGAGTACATTTAGTATAACGGATAAAGCCCGCTTATTAAACTAAACGGGCTTTATTGATGTAAACAGACGTTTCAATTGCATAGTCTTTATGCAAATTTTCTCACAATTAAGAAAATTCTTTTACATCTTCTAAAATTGTAGAAAGTAAACGTTCACAATGTTCATATTCTTGAATAGATTTATTCATTGCTAGTACTTCTTGCATAAGTTCCAAAGCAACCATAATCGTAAGTTTGCTAGGTTCCATACGGGGTGCTTTACGACGGAAATCGCTATATTTCTCATTTAAAAGTTCAGCAGCACGTTCTAAATCTGCTTGTTGATCGATAGTGGTTGCCAAACGAAAGCTATGACCTAGCACTTTAATATCAACAGGAATTTGTTCGCTCATTTATGCTTCCTCATTCACTTCAGCAGGGTGTGCAAGCTGCTGAATTTCTTGTGCATGTTGATCTTGCGCTGTACCTAAAATAGACAGACGTTGAATAATGGCTTCAACTTTTGCTTTTGCATGTTCATTTTTTTGCAATAAACGATCACGCTCATTTTTCAATGCTTGAATTTCTTGATGTGAATGACGCTGTTCATTTTGCAACTTTTCTTTCATCACACGTAATTCATTGCGCTCAGCAAGAATTTCTTGAAAACGATTTTTCAGATCGGTACAACTTTTTTCTAAACGACCATAACGATCGGCAAGTGTCGTTGCATCATCATTCAATTGTTTTAATTGTGATTGTGATGAATTAAGTTGATTTGTAAGGCTATGAATCTCTTCTTCTTTTGTAGAGATTATCCCATTTTTTAAATCAATTTGAGCACTATGTTGCTCATTTGAACGTGATTGAGTATCTGATAAAGACCGATTCTCAGACTCAAATTCAGCGAGTCGTGTTTTTAAAACACCAACATGCGCTTGTAGACGCTGTAATTCTTCTAACATATCGTAGTCGCACAGTATTGCAAACAAAGGTAATATATAAGAAGTATAGAGATTGGATAAACGAATGCAAGACGATATTTCAGGTTGGTCAGATTGGGACCTCAATTTTAAGGGTATTGAAGAGATTTCTAGCCCAAGTGAATTACATGGTTTGTTGACGGGCATTGTGTGTATTACACAAGCACCAACACGTGAAGAGTGGATTAAAATTCTTGAAACTTTAGAAGTTCCTGAGCTTAATCCCGAAGCGCTTGAAGTTCTTACAACGGAAGGTGATGACGTAGCGCATGCTTTGTCTGAAGATGAACTCGATTATTTGCCTATGTTACCAGATGATGAACATACATTATCTGAACGTGTACAAGCTTTAGCAGATTGGTGTACGGGTGTTGTTTTAGGTTTTGGTTTGGCATCTGGGCATATACGACCAGACGAACAAGAGTGGATTGAAAACCTTCAAGATGTTGCTGCTGTTGAGTTTGAAGAGTCAGATGACGATGATGAAGGCGAAGAAAGCTATCAAGAATTATATGAATTTGTTCGTTTAATTCCTGTTAGCTTAGCAATGGGGCGTAAGAAAGTTGCAATTGACGACACACCTTTATTGAAACATTTCCCAGCTAAAAATTTACAAGCGAAAGTAACAGATGCGACAAACGTCGTTGAAATGTTCACGCCTCATCGCCCAAGTTAATTGAGCATATTTTTAGGTATTTTGTTGCATGAAAATTCACATTTAAATTTAAATTTTGATGATGAATTTAATTGCAACAAAATATATCAAACAATCAAAAAGAAGTTATTTTAAATGAAGAAACTGACTCAAGCCGACTTTCAAGAACGTCGTGACATTCTTGCAGGGGAAATGGGGCTACGTAGCATTGCAATTATTGCAACAAGCCCCGTCGCAATGCGTAATAACGATGCAGATTATAAATTTCGAGCAGACAGTAGTTTCTTTTATTTAACGGGCTTTGCAGAACCTGAAGCAGTTGCTGTTATTGAAACCTTTGATACAGAAGAGGAAGGCTATTGTTATAGTTTATTCTGCCGTGAACGTAACCGTGAAATGGAAATTTGGAATGGTTATAGAGCAGGTGTAGATGGTGCAATAGAAGATTATGAAGCAGATGAAGCTTTTGCAATTGATACCTTAGATGAAGAAATTATTGGAAAATTACTCAATAAAGATAAAGCTTTTTATCGTATTGGTCATGATTCAGATTTCGATATACGTGTTGCAAAATGGGTCAAACAAGCAGAAGAAAATCAACGTGGTGGCTTTAATACACCTGCACGCTTAATACAATTAAATCGAATTATTGATGAAATGCGTTTACATAAGTCTGCCGATGAAATTGAGCTTATGCAAATTGCATCAGACATTAGTGCAGAAGCGCATACACGTGCAATGCAAACCGTTAAACCAAACATGATGGAATATGCTTTAGAAGCTGAATTGAATTATGTCTTTGGTAAAAATGGTTGCGTACCATCGTATAACAGCATTGTTGGTGGCGGTAAAAATGCCTGCATTTTACATTATGTTGAAAATGATCAAGTGCTTAAAGATGGCGATTTAGTCCTTATTGACGCTGCATGTGAATATCAACTTTATGCATCTGACATTACGCGTACTTTTCCTGTGAATGGTAAGTTTAATGCAGAGCAAAAAGCTTTATACAATATTGTTTTAGATTCTCAAATTGCTGCAATTGATGCGGTAAGAATAGGAAACTCATATAAAGAACCTCATAACGTTGCGGTAAAAATCTTGGTTCAAGGTTTACTCGATTTAGGTATTATGCAAGGCGATTTAGAGCAAATTATTGCAAGTGAGCATTATCGCCAGTTTTATATGCATGGCACAGGACATTGGTTAGGTATGGATGTGCATGATGTAGGTTCATATAAACAGAATGGTAGATGGCGTAATTATGAAGAGGGAATGGTGGTAACTATTGAGCCTGGTCTTTATATTGCACCTGATGATTCCACTGTAGATGAAAAATGGCGTGGTATTGGTATTCGTATTGAAGACGATGTTGTGGTCACAAAAAATGGTCCATTGGTTTTAACCAAAAATGTAGTAAAAACGGTTGAAGATATTGAAGCATTGATGGCGTTATAAAACCTGAGTGTTTTTGCAGTACATGAATATGAGCCAAAGTAGAAGGAATTCTATTTTGGCTTTTTCTATGAGTTGATTTGAATTTGAATAGATTTACTTGAGTTAGAGTTAAAATTTTTTAAGTACCACATTTAGCTTGCTTGTATGAAATTTTTATATTGTAGTAAGATACGATCCTGTGTTTTTTGATTAAAATTTCTTAATAATTTGGAATAATTCTATATATTAATTTATGATAAAAAAACAAAATATTTGCATTTTAATGAATGAATATTCATGAAAAAATTCACTTTAATTGTGGGGATGATAGAAAAATAGCAATGAAACTGGATCTTGGTAAGGTATAAATTAAAATTAAAATTAAAATTAAAATTTTTATAAGTTTTTTGCACCATTTAAGATTACTAAACAACCGATTTATAATAAATTATGAAAATTAAGTGTATATAACTCCAATTAGAAAATTATCCTTGATCCTCTTGAAACTTTTAAAACATAAAGCAAAACGGTTTTCTAAATACAAAAGGCAATAAAAACCCTACTAAATTATTATACTTTTCCATCAACTTGAAACAAAGTTCTAATATCTTTATTATTTATTTTTACTAATCAATAAATTTAATTACTATTAATAAATAAGGGTGGAAATGAAAACTTTATTCAAGGAAAAAACGTTAAGTATTGTCTTACGTAGTATCCTTTTAGGATGTCCTATTCTTGTGGCTCCTCATACCTTTGCAGCTGCAACAAACTATCAAACAGAAGAATTTAAAGCTAATTGGGGCTTAAATTCTATTGGTGCTCATCATGCTTATGAAAAAGGCTATACGGGTAAAGGTGTTGCAATTGGCGTTTCAGATTCAGATTTTCCAGCGGGCATTCATGAATTAATTAACAATCTTACTTTTGTCGCGCCTAATAAAAAAGGTAAAGAACACGATGCAAGTTTAGTGATTGGTAATGATGTTACCAACGATTTTGACCCTGCAAAATACAAACATGGTGCACATGTGTCAGGTATTATTGCAGGACAAAAAGATAATATAGGAATGCATGGGGTAGCATATGGTTCCAAATTATTTGTTCAGAATATGGCAAATAATATTTATCCGTTAATTGATGGTACTTCTGTTCGAGTAATTAATAATAGCTGGGGAACGGAAAATGATGCGCATTACGGAATAGATGCAAATAATCCGAAATATGCAGATTTGACTGGGATTGATGGTAAAACTCAATTTAACCTAAGAGACTATAAAGAAGCGAATAGTAAAAATAGACCACTTGAATTTTTAGAAAAAGTTTTAGATAAACAAACAGGAATCACGATTAAAGATGCTGTAGATGCGACAACGGATACCATTTTTGTAGGTGGTGTTAGGTATGATGTAAAGAATGATAAATCTAGGGTCTGTTGACATT